>DATMHT010000134.1:0-16577 GCA_035554795.1 Gemmatimonadaceae bacterium
GACCGCCTCGAAGCGGCTCGGCGTCGGCAGCGCCTCCGCGGGGATGGTGAGATCGACGACGGCGGACGGCGGGGCGTTGAACAGCACCGGCGAGGCGGCGATGACCGCGCCGTCGGTGCCGAGGGCCCGGATCACGAGGTCGGCGGTGCCGCGCTCACCGTTGTGCGCGGCGGCCGCCGCGTACTGGATGCTGTAGGAGCCGTCGGGCGCGGTGACGGAGCGGCCGAGCGCCTGCTCGGAGCGGAGGTCGCGATCGACGGCGGAGACCTCGAGACCGGCTGCTGGGGAGCCGTCGGCGAGGCGGACGGTGCCCCGGACGTCGGAGCGTTGCACTGCGGGTACGGCGTCGCTGCTCATCGGTCCTCCGCTGGTGAAGCGACGGTTAGGGGAGCGACTGCGGCACGGATCCGGGACGTCGGCAGCGTTCAGGCGGGCGGCGAATTGCTCCCGGTGACGCCGCTCGACTGCCACGAGGCTGCGGGCAAGGCAAGCGTCACCGTGATGCCCCCGCTGCCGCGACGGGCACGACTATCGGCGCAAACTTCGGCAGGAACTGAGTGAGGAACTCCGGAGCGGCTTGGAGGACGTTGAACCCTTCGCCCGCGAAGCCGCCGGCACCCTCGAACTCCGGCGCGAGCGTCGGCACCGTCATGGCGAGCGTGCCCATCTGCATCATCTGAATCTCCTCCCCGTACAGTCGATTTATCTCCGCCTGCCGGTACGCTTCGTCCAATTGGCGCCAGTAGGTGACCTGCTTGTCGCGCTGCGCAATCTCCCACTTGCCGAGCAACGCGTCGGCGATCTCCGGGTACACCACGCTCCCCTCGGGAGAGAGCACCTTGGTATCGACGGCGATCTGGTCCGCGGCGGGGCTCAGCTCGCGGAACACTTCGGGCGACCACTCGAACCCGCGCGACTCGACGAGCTGTCGCTGGAACGCCTCGTTCATGATGCTCCGGTCGAACTTCGTGTACTTGTATTCGATGATGCCCGGCTTCTTCGCCCCGCCCTTGTCGGCCGGCAGCTTGAACTCGATGAAGTAGATGCTCGAAGGGGTGTCCGGGTCGATGTAGAAGATCGGCGCGAGCACCTCCTCGTGCTCCTCGAGGATCGTTCCGCGCTGCACGGACTCACCCTTCCCGACCGGCGGGAAGTACTGCACGTACCGGTTGACCCAATCGCGCGACGTGCCCTCGGGCTTGAGATCGTAGAGGTGGTATGTGCTCTCGGAGCGGAGCACGAGGTCCACCTGCCCGACGTCCTTCCCGTTGCGGGATCCACCGGGCAAGGTCGGGATCTCGAAGCCGGTGAGTGCCATCCCGGTGAGATCGACGTCCAGGCCCGCGGCCTTGGCCCGAATCGCGAGCGTGGCCAGGCTGTAGTAGTGCATGAGCGTACCCATGCGCTGAGGGCTGCCGGAGCGGCCGGGCGCCGACTTCGTCCCCCCCGGCTTCTTCGGCTCCTTCCCATCGTGGTCCACGAAGACGCACGGGTTGTCGTTGGCGTAGGCGTAGAGGTTCACGCCTGCCGCGATGCCGAGTGGGTCGGCGCTCACCCATCTCCCCAGCCACGGCGCGTAGTACCGCGCCCCGTGGTAGTTGAATCCCGTTTCGTCGTCGCGCTCCCTCCCCGAATAGCGGTACCGCTTGAGGCTCACTTCCACCGCGCTCGGGCCCGCCTGGTACGACGTGCTGCCGTACGGGAAGTACTCCTCGTACGAGATGATCTCCCCGGTGTCGCTCAGCTCCAGCGACGTCGAGCCGAGGTGGTCGGCGAACTGGTAGCGGATGCGCTGCGGCGGCGAGCCGTCGGCGCCTACCGTGCGCGTCTCGACGAGGGCGACCCGCTGCGCATCGTCCATCACGTGCAGCGTCTCGCGCTCGAGCGTCACGCCGCCGCCGGCGCCGTGTTTCCGGAAGCGCTCGTACCCGCCGAGATAGATGCGCTCGTCCTTGCGAGCACCGCCGGCCGTCTCGGTGATCTTGCGCACGCGCTGGCCGGCCGCGTCGTAGACGTAGTAGGTCGTCTCGGGCGACCCGCTGGTCACCACCTGCCGCGCCGAGGCGTGGAGCTGGTCCTTGAAGTCCCACGCCTCCAGCACGAGGTGCGGCATCGCGATCGTGTTGCCGTGCGCGTCGTACGCGTAGGGCTCGGGCGGGCTGGCGCCAACGGTCGTCCGGCTGAGCCGGTTGCTGCTCACCGCCGGCTCGAGCAGGCTCGCCTCCTCGTACGCGTACGTCCGCGTCCAATTGCCGCCGGCCGCCTGGTGGATCATCCGCAGGAAATTCCCGACCGCGTCGTACTCGTACCGCTCCGTGTACGGGCGCATCCGCTGCGCGTCGCCCGGGTGCGGAAGCCCGGTGCGGCCCGCGTCGTCCCAGGTCGGCTCCGGCCGCGACGCCTGGCCGGCGTGCTCGCGGCCGTCCGCCGCGGCGAGGCGGTACACCGCGTCGTACTCGTAGTCCCAGCGCGGTGGCGCGGCCTGGTTGGCGAAGTACACCGTCTGCTGCGCACCGTCCTCGATCCGCGTGACGTTGCCCACCGCGTCGTACGTGTACGAGAGATCCTGCAGCCGCGCCTGATCAACCACCCGGATGGTCGTCAGTCTCATCAGGCGGGACGTGTGAGGGTCGTAGCCATAGCGGGTCGTGGCCACCGAGGTCCCGTCGCCGTAGACGATCCGCTCGCGCCGCCCCTTGGCGTCGTAGTCGATATCGGCCACGAACGCCGTCGCCGCCTGCGCCCCACGCAGCGCGACGTCCACCGCCTCCAGCAGGCTCGCGTCGTTGTAGGTCGGGCGGTACTCGCTTCCGTCCGGGGTCGTCACCGCCGTCGGTCGGTTGAGCGCGTCGAAGCTCGTCGTGGTGGTGAACGTCTCCGGCTCCAGGTCCACCACCGCGATGTCGGTCCAGTCGAGCGTCTGCCTGTACTCGCGGGCGAGCCGGCGGCGGCTCCGCAGCAGGTTGCCCTTGAAGTCGTAGCGGTCGCTCGTGACGACACCCGCCTGGTCGTGGTGGCGCACGATCTTCCCGCGCAGGTTCGCCGCTTCGGGGTTGGGCAGGGTCTCCCCGTACACCGCGCGCGCGAACATCCGCGGCGGCGCGCTCCCCTCGCGCACGTATGACTCGATCGGCCGGCGGAGCTGGTCGCAGATCGTCCGGAACTGGTGCTGGCGGCCATCCCAGGCGCGGATCGCCACGCCGGCGACGTCGCGCAGCGTCCAGCGCTCGCCCGCCTCCATGCTCGCCTGGTGGATCGTCGTGCCGAGCATGTCGTAGTCGTAGCGCATCACGAGGCGGCCATTCGCGTCGCGGACCTCGCGCTGGTTGCCCTCGACATCGAGCACGACGCGCGTGGGGTAGCGCTCCTCCACCGGCGTCCCGTTCCGCTCGAAGCGGTTGTGGGCGATGGTGAGAAACGTCCGGCCGAGCGAGTCGGCGTGCGCCAGTGACGGCGTCCCCGCGTGTACCGCCGTCTTGGCCGCGGCGTCCTGCTCGTCCGCGCCGAGGGCCCCGCCCGAGCGCGCGTCGTACCATGTCGGCTGGTACGACGCGTCCGGGAGCCTCCTGACGAACGGCCCCGCCACGTCGTCCTGGGCCGGGTCGAGCAGCACGGTGTCGTTCGCGTCCCAGCGCTCTTCCCGCCACGCGTCGAACGCCACCTTCTCCCAGGAGTGGTCGGGACGCAGCGTGGCGACCGCGCGCGCGACGGGATCGTAGCAGAGCACCGCGCTCACGCCGACACGGGCGTCGAGCTCGAATCGATGCGTGTCGGTGAAGAACGGCTCGAACTGGCGGACCGGCTTCCCCTTGTTGTTGAACACCGTCCACCCGCTCCCTACCCAGCGCGGGGCGACGTCGTACGACGTCATCTCCGGCTGGCCGTCCGCGCTCAGGAGGATCCGGCCATCGGCGCCGCGCCGCGGGACGGGGCCGGGCTCGGCTCGGGCCTTCCGCTGGATTTCGCGGCCGAACCCGTCGGAGTACGAGAGGCTCGCCTGGATGCGAAGGCCGCCCGGCGGCGCGGGCTCGCTCGCGTGCGTCTCGCGCGCGAACGTCGCGGCCGCCGCGGGCGCGCGCCCGGCCGGGTCGCGGCGGTAGGCCCACGCGTCGTACACGACGCGCGTGCTCGCCTCGGCCATGCGCACCGCCGCGGTGGGCCCCGTGGGGTCGGCGAGCAGCTCGTCGATCTCCGCTTGCGTGAGGTCGGCGCGGAACGTCGCCGTGAGCCGGTCGCCCGGGACGGGCGAGTCCTCCGGCTTCCCCATCACCGCCGTGCCGACGACCATGCCGAGCGCGTCGAACGCCACCGCCGCGCGGTTGCGGTTCGGGTCCATCACCAGCGCCGGCTGGAGCACGCGGTAGTCGTGCGCCAGCCGCGTCCACGGCAGCGCCGGGTCCGCGTCGCGCTCGCCGGCGGTGACCCGGTTGCCTAACGCGTCCTTCGTCTCCTGGACGAGCAGGTCGTACCGGTCGTACGTGACGAAGCTCTCCGTGCTCGCGGCGGTCGTGTGGAACGGGTCACGGAAGCGGTGCGGCAGGAAGAAGTGCTCGAGCGCGAACGCGAGCTCCTGCGCCGGTCCGTCGGTCGGGTCGGGCGAGTAGAACACTCGCCCCGACGGAATCCACCAGCCCGCATCTCCCTGCGCGTGCACGTAGCGCCCCTCGTCCGCGAGCATCGCGTCGGTGACGCGCCCGCCGTAGGCGGCCGCCACGAGCCCCGGCGTGAGCGCCAGCGAGTAGCGCTCGAAGGGGAGGGCGCGCGACTCCACGCTCCCGAACGGCGACGGGCCCGTGAGGTCGTCGCGGCGGTAGAGCGTGCGCGCGTGCTCGATCAGCCGCTTCTCGAGCGCGCCCGGCGTCGGCAGCTGCTCGTACGCGATCTCCGTCGCCGCGGCGCCTGCGGCGAGCAAGTCGTCGAACGTGAAGCGGACCGCGCCGGGCGACGGCGCGAGACCTGTGAGCTCGTAGCTGCGCGCG
This sequence comes from Gemmatimonadaceae bacterium, assembly GCA_035554795.1. GTDB lineage: Bacteria > Gemmatimonadota > Gemmatimonadetes > Gemmatimonadales > Gemmatimonadaceae > DATMHT01. The sequence goes on from DATMHT010000134.1 coordinate 4,980, forward strand.
TCCGCCGGCGCCGGCGTGCGGTACGCGTCATCGGCGTCGATCGCGTTGGTGTATCGCTGTACGGCGTACGTGATCGACGGCTGCCCCTGCGTCGCCCGGTCCTCCGGCGCGAGGCTCGCGTCGGGCGTGCGCCGGCCGTAGGCGACCGCGGCCGACGTCAGCACGTTGCCGAAGTCGTCCACCTCGAGCGTCAGCATGTGACCGACCCGCGGGTCGGCCGGGTCGCGCTCGTAGTGGTACGCGAGCGCCTCGCACGGGTGGGTGAGCAACACCGCGTGCCGGTTGCCGCCCCGCCGCCGCTGCAGCACGCGGACGGTGAAGTTCTGCTCCGTGACCGTGTACGGGTGCGACTCCTTCGCCGTGCCGTCGAGGGCGTAGACCTCCTGGCGCAGCATCATCCCCTTGAGCGCCCGGCACGCCTCGCGCTCCTCGTCGGCGGTCAGGCCGTCGGGCAGCACCGTATCGTCGAGCAGGAGCGCGCGCGCCTCGTCGTCGCTCAGCCCCGGCTCGCGGTAGTACTCGCTCGCGAAATGGTCGGACACGTGCGCCCGCTCGAGGCAGACGCCCGTGTGGAACCACGTGCGCGTGTACACCGGCGGCACGTGCGACGACGCGTCGACGTTGGTGCCGGCCGGGAACGCGCCGCCGGCGTTCAGCGCCGCGAACTCCTCGGTGTCCCACTGCTCCACGAGGCCGAAGCCGCGGAACTCGCGCTCGACGCCGTCGAAGTGGCCGTGGTGGTAGGCGTGGCGGGTGACGAACCGGTTGCCGCTGACGCGGTCGTACGTCTCCAACCGCTCGACCACGTGCACGGGGAAGGGGAGGCGCGTCACCCACGGCCGGCCGTCGCGCTTGTCGGCGAGGTAGAACTTCGTCGACGGGGCGTACCGCACCACCGTCTCCGCGCCGAGGTTGTTGACCGTCCTGACGAGCAGGTGCGGCTTCACGCCGCCCATCAGGTCCACGTAGCGGAGCGGCCGCGCCGCGTCCGCCGGCAGCGGCGACGACCACACCAGGCAGGCGGTGCCGTTGCCTAACAAGTCCGCGGCCGCCACCGACGTGACGTCGTCGAGGTGCGGAAGCTGGGGCAGTAGGCGCGCCCCGCTCCACCGGTTCCCCGACTGGTTGAAGTACACCCGCACGCCGTCGTGCCCGAGGTAGATGATGTCGTTCGTCCCCGAGCCGTCGATGTCGGCCAGCCGCACGCGCGCCTGCTCGAACCGGTCGGGGCGATCGAAGCGGGGCGCGCCGTCCATCGCGACCTTGGGGCCGAAGCGGCCGTAGCCGAGGCTCGGCCAGTAGCACACCTCGCCGTTGCGGATGCGCACGAGGTCCGTGAGACCGTCGCCGCACATGTCGGCGAGGTAGACCGACTGCTCCCCGTCCGCGAACACGAGCCGCGGCCCGCGCTCCTCGTCGTTGGGCTGGCGCACGCGCAGCGCCGGGCCGAAGCCGTCCTCCGCCAGCGAGGGGTGCCAGGTGAAGACGGCGTTCTCGGCGACGAGGACGTCGGTGCGTCCGTCGCCGTCGAGGTCCACGAAGCGGAGGTTCGGGTCGTCCCACGCCGCGTTAGGCAGCTCGGCGAACGCGCGGAACGGCTCCCACGCCGCGTCGAGGGTGCGCTCGTAGAACCCCGCCGTCGGGCCGTCGAACGCCGCCAGGTCGAGCTGCCCGTCGCCGGCGAGGTCGACGAGCTGCTGGCGTCCACCGCTCAGCGCCGCGAGCGACGGCTTGAGGGCGACGCTCTCGGCCGGACCGAACCGGCCGTCGCCGAGGTTCGCCTTGTAGTACCAGCTCCCCGCCTGCTCGCTGAGGATTCCCGACACGCCTTCGCCGTCGAGGTCCACCCAGTGGTGCGCGCCGCCGCTCAACCCGGCGGGAAGATTCTCGAGGCTCGCCGCGTCGAGCTCGCGCACGTCGTCCTGGATCGCCGCCTTGCTGTATTCGAACTCGAGCGGCGGCAGGGAGCGCTTCAGGTAGCTGGTGAACGACACGCCGTCGTGCACCACCACCGGCTGCGCGTCGTCGCGCACGTAGCCCGACTGCGTGACCGAGCGGATGAACGACGCGAAGCGCGTGCTCCCCTGGTGGGCCAGCTCGTCGTCGACCGCGACGGGCTGCGTGTAGTCCAGGTCCGCGTAGTCGAACTCGGTGGACCGCACCAGGCCGTCGTAGCCCGGCTCCCCCGTCGGCAGGTCGGGGATGTGATGGAACATCAACACGCGCCGGCAGCGGCGATACGTCCGCACCTCGAAGCCGGCGCGGTGGGTCGAGAACGGGTCGGGGCGCACGGCCCACGGCCGCGTGGGGGAGGCGGCCGCCCTCGCGTAGCGGTGCTGCTCGTCCTCCGAGCGCGCGGGGTCGAGCGGCACATCCTCGTAGTGCCCTTCGTCGTAGTCGAAGACCAGCTCGAAGAGCCACGACGCCTGGCCGAGGTCCGGCTCGATCAGGCGCGACACCTCGTTGCCGTACAGCACGCGCTTCAGGTAGCGGCCGGCGGCCCGCGCGCGGTTCCGCTCGTTCGCCTGGCCGCGGTCGACGTTCGCGTCGTCCTCGGCGGCGTACTCGAACACCAGTGCGTTGCCCTTGTCGTCGTAGCTCTCGCAGGCGAGCCAGCTGAAGATGCCGGTCGGCGTCGCGCCGCCGGGCGCGGCGGAGCCGTCGAAGACGCGAGACTCGTCGGTCCTGCCGTAGAGCGTCGTGACGTCGTCGGCCGTGATCGAGCGCCAGTGCGTCTCGCCGGTGTCCGACCGCGTCCACCGCTCGATGCGCGCGAACACTCCTTCGACGCGCGGCCGGTAGCGGTCGATGACGAAGCCAGGCGCGCTCGTCTCGTCGCGGAAGCGGGTGCCGTCGGCGCGCAGGACAGGCACGAGGTCCTCCGCTCCGGACAGGATGAAGACGTCCGACTCCTCGGCGTCCCGGTACTGCGGCAGCCCCTTGTCGGTCTTCCGGGTGATCGCGGGGAGCGAGAGACTCCAGCCGAAGCCGAACGGCCCGTTCCCCGCGCCGGAGTCGTACGACAGCGACAGGCTGGGGCCGAAGCCGGAGCGGCCCGGGCTCGCAGCGAGCGGGATGGAGAGCGAGCTGGTGCCGGTCGCCGGATTGGCGGCGAACTTCTCGCCAATGCCGCGAACGGCACCGCCGCCCTTGGGCAGCGTGACGGCCGGCGGCGGCGCCGCGGGAGCGGGGCGCGACGCAGGGCCGTCCGACGGACGCGTTAGGCTGTCGTGCGACGCCATCGGTGGTCGCCCTCACAACCTGCCTGGCATCACTCGATCGATTCCGCCGACCGCTGACGGTGCGAGTCGGGTCACGGAACGAGTCGGAGACTGTCGCGCCGGCGGACCGTGGGAGTCGCGACGGTTGCGCCATGTGACGACAGTGCCACCCAACATGGCGCGGCCGGCGGAAACCGCAATGGGGAGCCGACGTCGCGCGACAGGTGCGTCGTTAGGGTGTGCTAATGCCGCGAGTGTGGTGGCGAGTGCGGTGGGCGCCTAGCGCGTCCCGCCTACCGCCTACCGCTTGTCGGCTCCGTCATCGTCCGCTCCGCCAAGTCCGCCAGCGACGCGGACGTGGTCGGCGCGAGGAAGTAGGCCGAGTACCGCTGCCGCATCAACTTCTTGTCGAGCTTGCCGACGCTCGTGCGCGGCAGCGCGTCCACGAACTCCACCGCGCTCGGCAGCCACCACTTCGGGAAGTGTGGGGCGAGGTGCGCGAGCAGGTCGTCGGGCGTGCAGGCGGCGGCGGCGGACCCTTCGCGCCGCACGACGAGGGCGAGCGGCCGCTCGTCCCACTGCGGGTGGGGCAGGCCGACCACCATCGCCTCGGCGACGGCGGGGTGCGACATCAGCGCGTTCTCGAGCGCGACGGAGCTGATCCACTCGCCGCCGGACTTGATCACGTCCTTGTCGCGGTCGCAGATGGTGATCCACCCGTCCTGCTCGATGGTGACGATGTCGCCGGTGCGGAACCAGCCGTCGGCGGTGAAGCGGTCCGCCGACTCCGGCGCGTCGTAGTAGGCGCCGACCACCCACGGGCCGCGCACCTCGAGCTCGCCCATCGTCGCGCCGTCCCACGGCACGAGCCCGCCGCCCTCGCCGCGAGCGCGGATCTCGACGAGCGGCACGGGGCGGCCCTGCGTCGCGCGGTAGCGGTGCCGCACGTCCGCGTCCGCCTCGTGCACCCTGGCGGTGAGCCGCGCGTGGCTGCCGAGCGGGGACATCTCGGTCATCCCCCACAGGTGCACCATGTGGACGCCGTGCCGGTCGAGCGCGCGGAAGAGTGCCTCGGGCATCGCCGCGCCCCCGGCCCCGGCGACGCGCAGCCGCGAGAGGTCGTACGCGCCCGGGTCGCGGTCGAGGAGCTGGAGGATGCCGCTCCAGATCGTCGGGACGCCGAGCGCCACGGTCACGCGCTCGCCCGCGAGCAGCTCGAGCAGGCTCGCCGAATCGAGGTGCGGGCCCGGAAGCACCTGGCGGGCGCCGGTCATCAGCCCGCTGTAGGGCGAGCCCCACGCGTTGGCGTGGAACATCGGCACCATCGCCAGCACCGTGTCGGTCTCGCGGCAGAGGTCGAGGTCGGCCAGCGACATGCCGAGGGTGTGCAGCACCGTCGAGCGGTGGCTGTAGACGGCTGCCTTCGGCCGCCCCGTCGTGCCCGACGTGTAGCACATCGCGGCCGCCCAGCGCTCGTCGGTCACGGTGTCGAAGTCGTGCGCGTCGGCCCCTTCGAGCAGCGCCTCGTAGTCGAGCGTCCCCGGGATCGGCGGCTCGCCGTCGCCGACGACGATCACGTGCGCGAACCCCACCCGGTCGCGGAACCGCTCGAACTGCGGCCAGAGCACGCGGTCCACCAGCGCGACCTTGTCGCCCGCGTGTGTGGCGACGTACGTCAGCTCGTCGGGGTGCAGGCGGATGTTGAGCGTGTGGAGCACCGCGCCCATCGACGGCACGCCGTAGTACGCCTCGAGGTGGCGCGCGTGGTTCCAGCAGAACGTCGCGACGCGGTCGCCGGGCGCGACACCGAGCGCGCGCAGTGCGCCGGCGAGGCTCCGCGCGCGGCGGATCACTTCCCCGTAGGTCGTCCGGTGGAGCGAGCGGTCCGGCCGGCGCGAGACGATCTCCTTCCCGGCGTGGAGCTGCTCGGCGCGCCGCACGAGCGTCGGGATCGTGAGCTCGTAGTCCATCATCAGGCCGTGCATGCGACCTCCGCGACGGGGAATTCGATTCCCAGAGATACGGACCGGCGCGCGACCACGGAAGGACGACGGCCGCCGCCGCCACTCGTCTCTCGCACGCGTGCGTACCGGTCAGGGCGGAGCGGGAGCCGGCCCCGCGCACGTTCGCGCCCACCGCTTACCGCCCACCGCCTACCGCCAGACGAGCCCGCCGACGTCCGCCGGCGCCTGATGGCCGGGCGCGCGTCGGCACCGCACCGTGCACCGGGCATCGGCTCGCCGTTCTCGTCATGCGGCCCTCGCCTGGAGGCGTCGTCATGCGTCGTACACCGTCGTCGTCCGCGCTCTTCCGTCTCGCGCTCGTCGTGCTCGCCGCAGCGGCGCCGCTCGCTCGCGCCGGCGCGCAGCTCGACGCGCTGCAGCCCGGCACCCGCGTGCGACTGCGCGCGCCGTCCGTCGTCGCCGGCCGCGCGGAGGGCAGTGTCTTCCGGCGTACGCCGGACACGGTCTACGTCGCGCGCGCGCACGGGGCGCCGCCGCTCGCCATCCCCGTCATCGCGATCACGGCGGCCGAGCGCAGGCGCGGCCGGGACCGCGGCGCCGGCGCGGCGCGCGGCGCGCTGTGGGGCGGCGGCGTCGGCGTCGCGCTCGGCGCGCTCGCGGCGCGGGCCGCGGAGACCTGCGAGGGGCTCGGCTGCGTCGGGACGCCGAGCAGCGGCGCTGTCTTCGCCGGCACGGTCGCGGTGGGCACGGGCGTGGGCGCCGGCGTCGGCGCGCTGATCGGCGTCCAGCGCTGGCAGCGGCTGCGCGTGCCGGCCCGCATGGTCGGCGGACTCCTCCGGCTCGCGCGCGGCCGGCCGGGCACCGTCCGCCTGACGCTGCACTTCTGAGCGCCCGACGAGAACGGGGTGGTGCGCGAGGCCGTATCGGCGGCCGGGATCCGGGAGAGCTTCAGTCGGCACGACGCGCACCTGAACGCACCCGAACGCGTTCAGGTGCGTTCGTGCGCGTCGCGTGTCGTTCGCTCGCATATCATCCGCGCGCTTCCGCGAAATCCGCGGTTACGCGCATTACAAATGCGTGACACATTCCGCGTTGACGCGTGTATCTGCTACACGTAGGTTGCGAATGCAAGCATCACCGATGCACACGACACACGCACGATTCACACACACGACACACGCACAGACGATGACGCTCACGCTCCGCGCCGACAACTCGATGCTCGCGAACGCCCTCCACAACAAGGGCTGCTCGCGTGCACGGGCGCGAATGCGATGAAGTCGAGCGTACGAACGCGCTGACACATTCGCCCTCGCCTCCGACCAGGACGCGAGGGCGTTTCACAATATCCGCGTGCATCCGCGTCAATCCGCGGCGCCCGCTTTCGCAGTTCACAAGCAGCAGTAGCAGTAGCACGCACACGAAGCTCGCTGGAGGCGAGCACGCATGAGAAAGCATTACCTGGTAGTGAGCGACTTCGATCAGACGCTGAGCTTCAACGACTCGGGGCTCGCGCTGAGCGAGATGCTCGGCATCGGCGGGTTCCAGGAGCAGGTCGCGGCGCTGTCGCGACTGAACCTCGTCCAGCAGGGCGCGGAGCTCGCGTACCTGCTGCGCCACGAGCCCGAGTACCGGCGCGTGCGCCGCGAGGACCTGCGCGAGGTCGGCAAGCGCGTGCGCCTCAAGCGCAACATCGCGCTCCTCGCGCGCACGCTCGAGCAGGGCGTGGACGACTACCGCTTCAGCTTCTACGTCGTCTCCGCCGCGCCGCAGGAGGTCGTCTTCTCCGCGCTCGAGGGGCTCGTGCCGCGCGAGCGCATCATCGGCACGCGCTTCGAGTACGATGAGACGAGCGGCGAGATCGCGTCCATCGTCCACGTCCCCGCGGGCTACGGCAAGGTCGCGGCGGTGGACCAGCTCCGCGCCCGGCTCGACGTGCCGCGCGAGCGCATCGTCTACGTCGGCGACGGCAGCTCCGACGTCCACGTCATGCTCCACGTCAACCGCGGCGAGGGGCTGACGATCGCCGTCTCCGAGTCGCGCCACATCACCCAGATCGCGCGCCGCACGGTCATCAGCGACGACGCGCTGTCGGTGCTCGTGCCGATCCTCGAGGAGGTCGTCGGCTACGGCCCGGCGCAGGTCCGGCGCGAGTTCGAGCAGCACGGGATCCTGATCCAGGAGTGGGACCGTGTGCGCACGGACTGGCTGACGATCAAGAGCGGGCCGGTGGCGGACAACACGCCGATCCTCCAGCCCGCCGCATGATGACGCCGGACGTGGTGACGCACTACCTCGGGCTCGTCGCCGGCTGCATGACGGTCGGCTCCTTTCTCCCGCAAGTCGTCCGCGCCTGGCGCACCCGCCAGACGCGCGACCTGTCGCTCGGCATGTTCGCGCTGCTCGTCACGGCGAGCTCGCTCTGGATGATCTATGGCGCCATCCGCCACGACTGGCCGGTGGTCGCCACGAACGGCGGCATGGTCGCGCTGAACGCGGCGCTGGTGGCGGCGAAGGTGAAGTATCGATAGAGGTCGGAGGTTGGAGGTCGGAGGTGGGAACGAGCACGAGGGGCCGGCATCCGGGATAAGATGCCGGCCCCTCGTACGTTCGGTCCGTTCCGACCCCCCACCTCCGACCTCCAACCTCTATCGGTAGTACTCCACGATGCACCACCGCACCACCTCCGCCAGCCGAGCTTCGGCGTCATCGTGCGGGCGCGCGCCGACGGCGGTGTCGAGGCCGGGAGCGAGGGCGTGGCGCGCGGCGCGCTTGACGGCGATCAGGGCACGCTCGGGCGGGACGCCGCGATCGCGCAGCCGGCGCACCCACGCCGCGACGGCCGCGCGCGCGGCCACGGCGGCGGCGCCCTCCGGATCACCGCTCGCGGCGAAGGCGCCGATCGCGCGGCGCGCCTCGACTTCGGCGGCGGACGGACCGGCGCACGAGGGAGCGGCGGCGGCGTGGCCGCCCGACGACGAGGCATCGGCGGCGGCGGCGAAGCGGGCACATTCCATGACTACGACCTCGTGGCATGCGGCGGCGGCGACGAGCACGGCGGAGGGCGCACCGCGCCGCGCCCTCCGCCGGACACACGCGCGACGCCGCCGCGCCGTTTAGCCGGTTCCGACGACAGTTAAACGAACCGCCCCACCCGCGCGCATAGCTGGAAGGGACGCGCACGCTCGCGCCCACCGCTCCCCGCCACCCGCCACCCGCATGTCGCAGCGCGTCTTCTCGTACGTCTCTCTCCTCGTCCTCGCCGTCGCGCTAGCGATCGCGCTCGCGCCGCGGCCCGCCGCCGCGCAGATCGGCGGCACGACCGACATCATCACCGGCACCGTCGTCGGGCCGGGCGGCGCGCCGGTCGCCGGCGCCCACGTGGACGTCACGTCGGTCGAGACGGGAATCACGCGCACGAAGACGACGAACGACCGCGGGCAGTACACGCTGCTCTTCCCCGACGGCGGCGGGCAGTACCAGGTGACGGTGCGCGCGCTCGGCATGGCGCCGCGGCAGTTCGCGCTCGCGCGGCAGGCGGACGAGGACCGGCTCGTCGCCAACGTGTCGCTGTCGCCGTCCACGACGCAGCTCGCCACCGTGAACGTCCGCGCGCGCCGTCCCGCCACGCGCCCCGACGAGCGGCCGACGCCGGGCTCCTCGGGGCGGCAGCTCTCCGGCGAGCAGCTCGCGCGGCTGCCGGTGGACCCGAGCGACCCGAACGCGATCGCGCTCCTCGCGCCCGGCGTCGTCGCCGTCGGCGGATCGGACACGACCGCCGCCGGCTTCTCCGTCGCCGGCCAGCGCCCCGACCAGAACGACGTCACCCTCGACGGCCTCTCCGCCGCGACGACGTCGGTGCCGCAGGAGGCGATCCGCAACGCGCGCGTCGTCACGAGCACGTACGACGTCTCGCGCGGCCAGTTCACCGGCGGCGTCGTCCAGACGACGACCCGCGGCGGCACCAACGACGTCGCCGGCTCCGCCAGCTACTCGCTCCGCGACCCGCACCTCCAGTGGGCGACGACCGACGGCGGCAATCCATCGGCGACGTTCACGCAGGCGTACACGCAGCAGCAGCTCTCCGGCGGCGTCGGCGGCGCGATCGTCAAGGACAAGCTGTTCTACTTCGGATCGGCGCAGCTCCGCCGCCGCACCAATCCGCTCCAGTCGCTCCTCGCCGTGGACCCGGCGACGCTCCAGCGGCTCGGCGCGAGCGCGGACTCCGCGCACCGCTTCCTCGACCTGCTGAACGACTACGGTCTGCCGGCGACGGCCGGCGGCGTGCCCGACGACCGGCTCACCGACAACGGCAGCGCGATCGCGCGCCTCGACTACCAGCTCAGCGAGGATCACTCGCTCATGCTGCGCGGCAACCTCCAGGGCTCGCTCCAGCAGGGCGCGCGCACGAGCGCCCTCGCCGTGCCGGCCTTCGGCGGCGAGCAGACGACACAGGGCGGCGGGCTGATGGCGAGCCTGTCGTCGGTGCTCGGCACCTTCCTCAACGAGGTCCGCGCCTCCGCGTCGCGCGACGACAACGGCGGCGATCCGTACGTGACGCTCCCCGACGGCCGCGTCCGCGTCAGCTCCTGGCTCGACGACACGACGCTGTCGGTCTCCACGCTGGAGTTCGGCGGCAACCCGGCGCTCCCGACCGCCGGCCGCACCGACCGCCTCCAGGTGAGCGACGAGCTGTCGTGGCTCGGCCGGCCCGGCCACCGCCTCAAGCTCGGCGCCTTCGTGGACTACAGCGCCTTCTCGACGGCGACGAACGCGAACCGCCTCGGCAGCTTCACCTACAACTCGCTCGCCGACTTCGCCGCCAACCAGCCGGCGGCGTTCACGCGCACGCTGACGCCGCGCGTGCGCCAGGGCGACGCGGTGAACGACGCGCTCTACGTCGGCGACGTCTGGCGGCGGAGCCGCACGCTGCAGCTCACCTACGGCCTGCGCCTCGAGCACTCCACCTTCCTCCGCACGCCGGCCTACAACCCCGAGGTCGCGACGCTCTTCGGCGTCCGCACCGACCATCTGCCGAGCGAGCTGCATCTCAGCCCGCGCGTCGGCTTCACGTGGACCGTCGGTGCCGACGAGCCGACGACGACGGGCGATCGCGGCGGACCGCCCGGCGGCGGTGGTGGCGGCGGCGGCTTCGGCCGAGGCGGTGGCGGCGGAGGTGGCGGGCGGCGCGGCGGCGGCGGATTCTCCGACGTCGGCGCGGGGCCGGGCGGGACGGTGATCCGCGGCGGCATCGGCGAGTTCCGCGGCGTCGTGCCGACGCAGCTCTTCGCGTCGGCGATCGACGCCACCGGGCTCCCCGGCGGCCAGCAGCAGCTCGTCTGCATCGGCGCCGCCGTGCCGACGCCCGACTGGTCCGCCTACGCGCTCGATCCGTCGTCGGTGCCGACCGCCTGCGCCGACGGCGGCACGGGACAGCCGGCGGTCAATCAGCGCCCGAACGTCACCGTCTTCGATCCCGACTTCGGCGCGCCGCGCGCCTGGCGCGCCTCGCTCGGCGCCGGCCGCCGGCTCGGCCTGCGCTACGGCGTGAACGTGGACGCGTCGTACGCGCTCGGCACACAGCTCTACGGCGCGCGCGACCTCAACCTCGCGGCGTCGCCGCAATTCGCGCTCGCCGACGAGGGGAACCGTCCCGTCTACGTGCCGGCGGCGTCCATCGTGCCGGGCACGGGCGCGGTGAGCGTGCTCCAGTCGCGCGCGCACCCGGAGTACGCGCAGGTCGTCGAGGCGACGTCGAACCTCCACTCGCGCACGGCGCAGCTCACCACCGGCGTCGGCGGCGTGTCGCTCACGAACCTCGTCTGGAACCTGTCGTACACGCTGACGCGCTCGACCGACCAGACGGCGTTCGCGCCCGTCGGCGGGAGCGGCGGCGGCGCCGGCGGCGCGGGCTTCGGCAACTTCGGCTTCGGCGTCGGCTCGTCCACCACCGGCGGCGACCCGAACGCGGTCGCGTGGGGGACGAGCGATCTCGAGCGGCGCCACGCCCTCTCCGGCTCGACGAGCTGGTTCGTGCGGCCGTGGCTCGACCTCACCTCGGTCGTCAGGCTGACGTCGGGGACGCCGTACACGCCGCGCGTCGGCGGCGACATCAACGGCGACGGCTCGCGCAACGACCGCGCCTTCGTCTTCGATCCCGCCGACCCGGCCATCGCCGGCGACACCGCGCTCGTCAACGGGATGACGCGACTGCTGCAGCGCGCGCCGGCCGGTGTGCGCGACTGCCTGCGCGCGCAGCTCGGCACGATCGCCGCCCGCAACAGCTGCCGCGGCGCGTGGACGCCGACGCTCGACCTCCAGGCGAACGTGCGGCCGTGGCTCGGCCCGTCGCTCCAGCGCCGCCTCGCCTTCATGATCAGCTTCGTCAACCCGCTCGCCGGGCTCGACCAGCT
>DATMHT010000135.1:0-2867 GCA_035554795.1 Gemmatimonadaceae bacterium
CCCGCTACGCGCTACCGACTTACAGCACGACCACCCGTCCCTCCACCGCCGACCGCTCCGCCGCCTCGATCACCTCGAGCCCCGCCACCGCGTCCTCGGGTGAGACGGGCGGCGGGGTGCCGTCGCGGACGGCGCTCGCGATCTCGGCGTAGAAGCGCTCGTACGTGCCGCGCTCGGTGCGCACCGGGCGACGCACGCCGCTCTCGCGCAGTTCGCCCCAGCGATCGGGCGGCTCCTCGCCCCAGCCGATCGAGTCGGGGCGTGCGCCGGCGCGGAGCATCTCCTCCTGCACGTCCACGCCGTGCTTCACGTAGCCGGCGCGGCTGCCGAGGAGGGTCATGCGCGGGCCGGGGACCGCGGCGGCCGTGCTCGCGTACAGGTGCGTGCGCACGCCGGACGCGTGCGTCAGCGCGAGGAAGGCGTCGTCCGCCACGGTGTGCGCCGGATGGCGGCGGTCGAGCTCCGCGTACACGTGGCTCACCGGACCGAAGAGGAGCAGCGCCTGATCCACGAGGTGCGTGCCGAGGTCGTGGAGGACGCCCTCGCCGTTCTCGCGCGCCGCCGGCTCCGACCAGCGCGGCTTCGGCGCCGCTCGCCAGCGCTCGAAGCGCGACTCGAAGCGGTGGACGCGGCCGAGCGCGTCCTCGGCGAGCAGGCGCCGCACCGTGAGGAGGTCGCCGTCCCAGCGCCGGTTGTGGAAGGGCACGACGTAGAGACCGCGGCCGCGCGCCTCGTTCGCCAGCGCGCGCGCCTCCGCGGCGGTGCGCGCGAACGGCTTGTCCACGACGACGGGCAGGCCGGCGCGCAGCGCTTCCGTCGCGAGCGGCGCGTGCGTCGCGTTCGGCGACGCGACGACCACGAGGTCGAGCGACGACGCGCGCTCCCACAGGCGGTCGGCACCGTCCACGACCTCGACGCCGGGATGCTCGCGGCGCGCGCGCTCGCCGCGCTCACGGTCGCGCGTGACGACGGCGGCGAGACGCAGGCCGGGCGTGGCCGCGATCAGCGGCGCGTGAAAGGTCGCGCCGGCGAGGCCGAAGCCGATCAGGCCGACGCGGAGCTCGTCACCGTGAGCGCGTTGCGACATGCTGGAACGTGGTGGGTGCGGCTGGCATCCGCGAGACGGGCGCGTCGCGGTTTCGTCGGCGGAGACACCACGCACGGCGCCGGCCACCGCGTCCCGGACTGCTCGACTGCTTGCCGTCGTCGGCGCGGGCTCCGACATTTCGGGCCATGCAGAGTGGCCCCGACGCCGCCAACCCTCCATCCGCCGCGGGCGCCGGCGCCACCCGGTCGTCCGTCGCCGACCCGGAGCGCCTCGCGGCGCTGCACGCCACCGCGCTCCTCGACACGCCCGCCGAGGACGCGTTCGACCGCCTGACGCGGCTCGCGTCGCGGCTGCTGCGCGCGCCCGTCGCGCTCGTCTCGCTCGTGGACGCCGACCGGCAGTTCTTCAAGAGCTGCGTCGGCCTCCCCGAGCCGTGGGCGAGCGCGCGGCAGACGCCGCTCTCGCACTCCTTCTGCCGGCACGCGGTCGAGCGCCGCGCGCCGCTCGTCATCGCCGACGCGCGCGAGCACCCGCTCGTCCGCGACAACCTCGGCATCTCCGGCCTCGGCGTCATCGCCTACGCCGGCATCCCGCTCGCCACCGGCGACGGACACACGCTCGGCAGCTTCTGCGTCATCGACCACGAGCCGCGCGTCTGGACCGACGACGAGCTCGCGACGCTCGCCGACCTCGCCGGCGCCGCCGTCACCGAGATCGAGCTGCGCGCGGCGCTCCGGCGCGCCGAGGAGGCGCGGGCCGAGGCCGCCGCCGCGAACCGCGCCAAGGACGACTTCCTCGCGCTCGTCAGCCACGAGCTGCGCTCGCCGCTGAGCGGCATCGCCAGCAACGCGCAGATGCTGGCGGCCGGCGTGTGCGGACCGGTGACCGCGCAGCAGGCACGCGCCCTCGAGCGCATCCGCCTCTCGCAGCAGCATCTGAGCGGGCTGATCACGCAGCTCCTCGACTTCAAGAAGATCGCCGCGGGACACGTGGACTACGACATCGCCCGCGTGCCGGCCGGCGAGGCGCTCCGCGCGGCGGCGGCGATCGTCGAGTCGGAGCTGGAGGAGCGCGCGCTGCGCTTCGCCGTGCACGTGGACGGACGCGCGGCCGACGAGGACGACCGCGGCGACGCGGTCGCGGTGCGCGCCGATCCCGAGAAGCTGCGGCAGGTGCTCGTCAACCTGCTCGCGAACGCGGCCCGGTTCACGCCGGCGGGCGGCAGCGTGACGCTCGCCTGCGACACCAGCGACGCCAGCGACGTCGACATCGTGCGCATCAGCGTGCGCGACACCGGCATCGGCATCCCCGCCGACAAGCTCGACGCGGTGTTCGAGCCGTTCGTGCAGGTGAAGGACGCGCGCCGGCCAGGCGCGGGCGGCGGCACCGGGCTCGGGCTCGCGATCAGCCGTACCCTCGCCCGCGGCATGGGCGGGGACCTGACGGCGGAGAGCGCGGAAGGGGCGGGGAGCACCTTCACGCTGACGCTGCCGTCCGCCTGACCGGCGCCGCGCGCGCCGCGGTCGTGCGTCCGCCTAGCGCGGCTTGGTGCGCGTCAACGACGGGATGGTGCGGCCTTCGGCCGAGCACGCGATCAGCTCGGCGAGGAGGCGCTCCATCAGCGCGATGTTGACGGCGCTCCACGTGCTCTCCGCCTTGCGCGGCGAGAAGCGGATGACGTAGCGCTCCTCGTCCACGCTGCGCCGCACGCCGTCTATCCACCCGACGCAGAGCGCCTCGGCGACGGACTCCGGCCACGTGATGCTCGGCCGGCCGGAGCCCTTGCGGTGGAACCCGACCCACAGCTCGCGGGCGGTGG
>DATMHT010000136.1:0-9916 GCA_035554795.1 Gemmatimonadaceae bacterium
CCCAGTGCACGTAGGTGCGCTTGGGCGCGGCCGGGTCGGGAGCGTCGGGATCGTCCACGATCAGCGCGAAGCTGGCGGTGTGGGGCGGCGGACCGGACCAGGCGATCGGCGGCGCGACGCTGTCGCCGTCGCACGTGTAGATCTCGGGAATGGATGCGTGGTCGCCGAAGGCCGGCGAGGTGATTGCGAGTGACATGGTCGGGCTCCGGAGCGGGACGTGCAGAGGAGCCGCTGCAGCAATCGGACCGGTCGAGGTCGGAGGCGGGAGGTCGGAGGTGGGAACGAGCACAAGGTTCGTTCCCACCTCCGGCCTCCCGCCTCGACCGGCTCACTCATGCCCGTGCCGGTGGTGCAGGTCGGGATAGTGCGGGTGGGTGTGGACGAGCGGCTCGTGGCGGTGCCAGTGGGAGTGCGGCACCGGGTCGGTGACGGGCGGGTCGTGTGGGCCGTGCGCGTGCCCGTGGTGCTCGTCGTGCACGTGGGCGTGGTCGTGCTCCATCGCCTCGTGCGCGTGCTCGTGCTCGTGCCGCTCGGAGAGGTGCAGCCAGACGCCGACCGCCATCAGCGCCGCGCCGGCGAGGAAGAGCGCGGTCGGCCGCTCGCGGAAGATGGCGATCGACGCCGCCGCTCCCACGAACGGGGCGACGGAGAAGTAGGCGCCGGTGCGGGCGGTGCCGAGATGGCGCAGCGCGAGGACGAACAGCGACAGGCTGACGCCGTAGCTGGCGAAGCCGAGCAGCATCGCGCCGCCGACGCTCGGCGCCGCCGGCCAGCGCGCGCCGAGGAGCATCGCGATGGTCGTGTTGACGGTGCCGGCGACGAGCCCCTTGAGCATCGCCACCTGCACCGGGTCGCCGCCCGAGACCTTCTGCGTGAGGTTGTTGTCGATCGCCCACGCGAGGCAGGCACCGGCGACGGCGAGCGGCCCGGCGAGCCCGCCGACGGCGAGCTCTCCCTCCCACGAGAGCACCACGCCGCCGGCGACGATGGCGAGCATGCCGAGCGCGATGCGCCGGTCGTAGTTCTCGTGGAAGACGAACCACGCGAGCGCCGCCGTGAGCACGCCCTCGAGGTTGAGGAGGAGCGACGCCGTCGCGGCCGGCGTGCGCGACAGGCCGAGCATGAGCAGCAGCGGACCGGCGACGCCGCCGAAGGCGATCGCGCCGGCGAGCCACGGCGCGTCGCGGCGCGTGAGCGGCGCTTCGTGCGACCGACCGCCGCGGCGCCGCACCAGCCAGGCGACGAGCAGCCCGGTGCCGGAGCCGAGGTAGAGGAGGCCGGCGAGGAGCTGCGGCGTCGTGCGGCCGAGGAGGAGCTTGGCGAGCGGCGCGCTGAGCCCGAACAGCACGGCCGCGAGCAGCGCGAGGCCGACGCCGCGATGTCTTAACTGGCCGTGCTCGTGCGGAGAGGCGGGTGGAGTGACGGTCATGCCGCGCCCATACTCAGGGAGCGTGCCGCGAGGCGGCGCCGGCGCACGAAGGCGTCAGCTCCCGGTCGCCGGCACCGTGCCGGGCGCGGCGGACGGCGTCGTCGCGGACGGCACGGTCTCGGGCGCGAGCGAGCGCTCCTTCCACAGCGAGTAGACGGCCGGGATCACGACGAGGGTGAGGACGGTGCTGCTGATCATGCCTCCCACCATCGGCGCGGCGATGCGCTTCATGACGCTCGCGCCCGTGCCGTTCCCCCAGAGGATGGGAAGGAGGCCGGCCATGATCGCGGTCACGGTCATCATCTTCGGACGCACGCGCTCGACCGCGCCCTCGACGACGGCGGCGTAGAGGTCGCGCGCACTCGGACGGTCGGTGCGCGCGCGCTGCTCCTTCCAGGCGTGGTCGAGATAGATGAGCATGACGACGCCGGTCTCTGCGGCGACGCCCGCGAGCGCGATGAAGCCGATCGCCACCGCGACCGACCAGTCGTAGCCGAGCGCCCAGAGGAGCCAGATTCCGCCGACGAGCGCGAATGGGAGCGAGAGCATCACGATCAGCGCCTCCCCCACGCTCCGGAAGTTGAAGTAGAGCAGGAGGAAGATGATCGCCAGCGTCGCCGGCACCACGAGCTTCATCCGCTCCTTCGCGCGCTGCATGTACTCGTACTGTCCGCTCCACGCGATGGTGTAGCCCGGTGGAAGCGCGACCGTCTCGGCCACCATCTTCCGCGCGTCCTTCACGTAGCCGCCGATGTCGCGGCCGGCGACGTCCACGTACACCCACGCCGTGGGCACCGCGCCCTCGGTGCGCACGACCATCGGGCCGGCCGTCCGCCGGATCGTGGCGATCTGTCCGAGCGGCACCTGCGCGGCGCGCGCGGCCGCCGGCGCGGCGCCCATGCCCGGCGCCGGCATCGCACCCGTCGGTGCACCGGCGGCGATGTCGTGGCTCACCGGTACGAGCACCGACGCGAGCCGCTCGGGGCTGTCGCGCAGCTCGGCGGGGTAGCGGACGCGCACGCCGTAGCGCTCGCGCCCCTCGACGGTCTGCGTGATCGTCATGCCGCCGATGGCGGTGGCGATCACCGCCTGGACGTCGGCCACGTTCACGCCGTGGCGGGCCGCGGCGGCGCGATCGATGTCGATGTCGAGGTAGTAGCCCGATTCGGCGCGCTCGGCGAATGCGCTGCGGGTGCCGGGAATTCCCTGCACCGCCTGCTCCACCTGCCTGCCGATCCGCTCGAGGACGCCGAGGTCGGGGCCGAAGATCTTGATGCCGACCGGCGTGCGGATGCCGGTGGCGAGCATGTCGATGCGTCCCTTGATCGGCATCGTCCACGCGTTCGTCACGCCGGGCATGCGCACGGCCGAGTCCATCTGCGCCACCAGTCGCTCGGACGTCATGCCGCGGCGCCACTCGCGCTCGGGCCGGAGCGTGATCGTCGTCTCGAACATGTCGAGCCCGGCGGGGTCGGTCGCCGTCTCGGCGCGCCCCGCCTTGCCCCACACGTGCTCCACCTCGGGGAACGACTTCAGGATCGCGTCCTGCTGGCGCAGCACCTCGCGCGCCCGCGCCACCGGGATGCCGGGCAGCGTCGTCGGCATGTAGAGGATCGTCCCCTCGTCGAGCGTCGGCATGAACTCGCTGCCGATTCGCGTCCACGGGATCCAGGTGAGGACGAGGGCGACGGCGGCGCCGACGAGCACGGGCGCGCGGTGCGCGAGCACGAAGTGGATGACCGGACGGTAGACGCGGACGAGCGCGCGATTGATCGGATTGGCGCGCTCGCGATAGATCCGGCCACGGATGAAGAGCCCCATCGCCACGGGCACCAGCGTCACCGAGAGCAAGCTCGCCGCCGCCATCGCGAACGTCTTCGTGAACGCGAGCGGCTTGAACAGCCGCCCCTCCTGTCCCTCGAGCGCGAACACCGGTAGGAACGAGACGGTGATGATCAGCAGCGACAGGAAGAGCGCCGGCCCCACCTCCTGCGCGCTCTCGACGACGACGCGGAGGCGGTCGGCGGTGCTGAGGCTGGAGGTGTCGAAGAAGCGGCTCTCAGCGCTCGGCGGTTGGCTCTCGGCGCTCTGTGGTGAGAGATGAACAGGATGAACGGGATGTGCTGGAAGTGCCTCATCCTGTCGATCCTGTCCATCCTGTCCATCCTGTCCAACGACAGCCGAGAGCCGCTCCAGATGCTTGTGCATGTTCTCGATCATCACGATCGCGGCGTCGATCATCGCGCCGATGGCGATCGCGATGCCGCCGAGCGACATGATGTCGGCGCCGACGCCCACCCAGCGCATGCCGACGAACGCCATCAGGATCCCGACGGGAAGCGTCAGAACGGCGACGAGCGCCGAGCGCGCGTGCAGCAGGAACGCGATGCAGACCAGCGCGACGATGACGCTCTCCTCGACCAGCTTCCCGCGCAGCGTCGCGATCGCGCGCTCGATCAGATCGCTGCGGTCGTACACGGGGCGCACGACGACGCCGGGCGGGAGTCCCTGCTCCGCCTCGGCGAGCTTGGACTTGACGGCGCGGATCGTGGTGAGCGCGTTCTGGCCGAAGCGCATGACGACGATCCCGCCGACGGCGTCGCCACGCCCATCGAGGTCGGTGATCCCGCGCCGCGGCGCCGGCCCG
Organism: Gemmatimonadaceae bacterium; assembly: GCA_035554795.1. GTDB lineage: Bacteria > Gemmatimonadota > Gemmatimonadetes > Gemmatimonadales > Gemmatimonadaceae > DATMHT01. Next base: position 4,077 of record DATMHT010000136.1, read on the forward strand.
ACGGTCACCCGCCCGAGCTCGGCGACGCGCACCGGCGTGCCGCTCGCGGTCGCGCCGACGACGACGTTCTCGATGTCGCCGATGCTCTTCAGGTACCCGAGCCCGCGCACCATGTACTCGCGCTCGGAGAGCTCCATCGTCATCGCGCCGACGTCGTTGTTCGCCGACTGGATGGCGCTCATCACGCGCGTGACCGGGATGCCGTAGGCGAGCAGCCGGGCCGGGTCGAGGTCCACCTGATACTGCTTCTCGAAGCCGCCGACGCTCGCCACCTCGGCGACACCGGGAACAGCGGTGAGCGCGTAGCGCAGGTACCAGTCCTGGAGGCTGCGGAGCTGCGCGAGGTTGAGCTGCCCCGACGTATCCTCGAGCGCGTACTGGTACACCCAGCCGAGCCCCGTCGCGTCGGGGCCGAGCGTCGGCGTCACCGTGGCGGGCAGCTTCCCCTTGATGCCGGTGAGGTACTCGAGGACGCGCGTGCGCGCCCAGTAGAGGTCCGTGCCGTCCTCGAAGATCACGTACACGAACGAGACGCCGAAGAACGAGTAGCCGCGCACGGTGCGCGCCCCGGGCACCTTGAGCATCTCGGCGGCGATCGGGTAGGTGACCTGATCCTCGACGATGCGCGGCGCCTGCTCGCTGTAGTCGGCCTGGACGATCACCTGCACGTCCGAGAGGTCGGGCAGGGCTTCGAGCGGCGTGTTCCGCAGCGCGCGGACGCCGGCGACCGAGAGCGCGAGCGTGAGGAGCAGGACGACGAGCCTGTTCGCCACCGCCCACGCGATGACGCGCTTGAGCATCGTGGCTACTCCTTCCTCGCCGGCGTCGCCGGGGGGGTCGTCCTCGGCGATGTCATCGGCAGCGGCGTCGGTGGGGCGCCCACCTCCATGCCGGGCATGTCGCCCATGCCGCCGAGCGACTTCGCGAGGTTCGACTCGGCGTCGATGAGGAAGGTCGCGGAGGCGACGATCGTCTCGCCGGCGGCGAGGCCGCGAAGCACCTCGACGCGGTGGTCGGCCGACTCGCCGAGCGCCACCTCGCGCGGCGCGAGCGCCCCGCTCGCCTCGCGGACGAAGACGATGCTGCGCTCGCCCGTGGAGAGCACGGCGTCGCTCGGCACCGTGAGCACGTCCGCGCGCGTCGCGCCGACGATGCGGATCGTGGCGTACATGCCCGGCTTGAGGCGCAGGCCGGGGTTCGGGAGCACGACGCGCACCTTGACCGTGCGCGTGTCGGCGTCGAGCGTCGGGTACACGTAGGCGATCCGCCCCATGCGATGCTCGCCGGGCAGCGCCTGGAAGTCGGCGTGCACCGCCTGGCCGACGCGGACGCCGGCGATGTCCTGCTCGAACACCGCGCCCTCGACCCACACCGTGCTCAGGTCGGCGACGCGATAGATCGGCTCCCCGGCCATGATCTTCTGCCCGGCGACGACGTTCTTCTCGAGCACGTAGCCGCCGACGGGCGAGCGGAGGGTGAGGGCCTTCCGCACGCGGCCGCTGCGCTCGACATCCGCGATCTCGCTCTCGGGGACGTCCCAGTAGGCGAGCCGCCGGTGCGCCGACGCGAGCAGATCGGCGGCGCCACTCCGAGCGTCGGCCGAGCCGGCGGCGACGGCGCTCTGCAGCCGCTTCGCGAGGAGCAGCTCCTCCTGCGCGCTCACGAGCATCGGCGAGTAGATCGTGAGCAGCGGCTGGCCGGCGGCGACGGGCTGCCCGGTCGCATCCACGAACAGGCGCTCGACCCAGCCGTCGATCTTGGGCGAGATGGCGCGCAGACGCGTCTCGTCGTACGCGACCTGCCCCACCGTCCGCACCTCCTTCTCCAACGGCCCCCGCGTCGCGACGGCGTACGTGACGCCGATGCGGCGCGCCTCATCGGGTACGAGCGTGACGGAGCGCGGAACGTCGCTGTCCGCGCTCACCGCCGCGCCGTGCTGGTGGGCCGCCGTCGCGGGCGAAGGCGTCCGGTCGCGCGTGAAGACGTACGCGACCGCGACCGCCGCGAGCACCACGCCGCCGTAGAGCAGGCCGTGCATCGTCTGTCTCATCGCGCGCCTCGCTCCGCCACCGCGGCAGGCACGGCGACGGCGTTCGCGTCGAGCAGCTCGCGGCCGACGAGCATCTCGAGCTCGGCCCACGCCTTCCCCTCATCCGCCTCGAGGGCGTAGAGCTCGGTGCGATATCGGTTGACGGTCATGCGGTCGTCGAGGAGGGTCATGAAGTCCACGCCGCCGACGCGGTACGACGCCTGCGCCGAGCGCGCCGCCGCCTCGGCCTGCGGCAGCACCGTCGTGCGGTAGAGGCGCGCGAGGTCGCGCCCGCGGACGAGCGAGGCGCTGACCTCGCCGACCCGCGCGCGCGTCTCGGCGCGCATCGCCGCGAGGTCCGCCCGCGCCATCCGCGTCATCGCGCCGGCCTCCTCGCGCATGCGAAGCTGCCGGCTGCGCGCGAACACCGGTACCGACGCGCCCACCATCAAGCTGCCCATCCGCTCCGTTCCGCCCATCTCCCCCGCCCGCTGACCGTACTGCACGCCGAGCTGCAGGTCGGGCACGATCTCGCGCCGCGCGAGCCGCTCCGAGGCTTCGGCGGCGCGAACGTCGGCGGTGCCGGCACGGAGCATCGGACGCCCATCGCGCGCGACGGAGTCGAGCCACGTGCGCGGTGGGAGCGAGTCGGGGAAACGCGGCAGCAACGGCTCGCCGACCGGCGCGTCGGCGTCGCGGTCGCGCAGCGCGTTGAGCCTCGCCGCCATCGTCTGCCGCATCGCGACCATGCGAATAGTGTCCGCGGCCATGCGGGCGATCTCGACCTGCGCGCGCAGCACGTCGGCCTGGCGCCCGTCGCCCACGCGGTACATCGCCTCGGTCGTCTGCGCGACGCCGTGGAGCAGGAGCAGCGTCTCGCGCGCGACGTCGAGCCCGCGGTCGGTGGCGTAGAGGTCGTAGAACGCCATCGCCGTCTGCGCGCGCAGCTCCCACGAGACGTCCCGGGCGCGCTCGCTCGCGGCGGAGGCCTGCGCGGAGGCGGCGCGCCCGGCGAGCGAGAGCTTGCCCGCCAGCGGGAGCATCTGCATGAGCTGGAGCTGCGTCATCCCGAGCGTCGCCATCGGCGTGAGGCCGGGGAGCTCGTAGTTCATGAACCCGAGCTGGAGCTGCGGGTCGGGCGGACGCGTCGCACTCGACACGCGGGCGGCGGCGGCGTCCCCGAGCGAGCGCGCGGCGACGAGGCGCGGGTTCGCGCGCTGCACCTGGCCGTAGAGGTCGCCGAGCCGCACCGGCTCGCGCGCTCCGGTCTGCGCGAGCGCGCCGGTGCCGATGGCGAGCCAGAGCGTCGCCGCCAATGCGAGAGCGGCGGCGCGAGAGCCAGAGCGTCGCTGGGAGTCCGACATCGGCGGAAGGGTGGAAGGAGCAACGTGCGGCGGCCGACCGCCGGTCACACCTTCAGCGTACTCCCCCGCGCTCGCGCCCGCTGTCGGCAGGGAGCCGCGCGTCTGTCAGGGAAAGCCGGACGGGATGGGGGACGGGGGAAGTGGGAAGTGGGAGCCGATGTGGCCGGCGGTGGGCGATCGGCGCGAGCCGATACGGCCGGCGGCGATTCAATGACGCGAAGTTCGCGGCGCGCCGTAGACTCTGACGTGGGGGGGCCCCGCGCACGGAAGCCAGGGCGCCGAGGGGTCACGCTTACCCCTTGCCCCTTACCGCGTCCCCCGTCCCGCGTCCCCCCCCGTCCCTGCCTCTCGCACCGCCCCCTGCAGCACCTCCAGCGGCAGCGTCCCGCAGCGGCGCCGCGCCGGCGGCAGCTCGGCGCCGATCAGGGCGAGCGCGTCGTCCTCGGTGAGCGCGGCGACGGTGGCGAGCGATTCGCCGGTGACGCGCTCGGTGAGCAGCGACGCGGCGGCGACCGTCACCGCGCAGGCGTCGGCGCGGAAGCGGGCCGCCGTGATGTGGTCGCCGTCCACGGCGATCTCGACGCGGATGCGATCGCCGCAGAGCGGGTTGACGCCCTCGTGCGACGCGGTCGGTGCGGGGAGCGCGCCGGAGTTCCGCGGGTGGCGGAAGTGCTCGAGGACGAGCGGAGTGTAGGTCGCGCTCGCGCCGACGCGGTCGCCGGGCACGCTCATGCCGCGTCGTCGTCGGCGAGCCCGCCGCGCGCGGAGCTCGCGCCGCGGTAGGCCGGGAAGCGGAAGGCGAGCTCCCGCGTGAGGAAGCCGCCGTGCCCGAGCTCCGCCAGCTCGGCGCGGCCGACGTGCTCGCCGGCGAGAACACGCGGGAGCACGAGGTCGAACACCGTCGCCTGCGCGAAGAGGCCGCACGTCGGCATCCCGAGGATCGGCAGGTCACCGTGCCACGCGATCCAGAACAGGCTTCCCGGGTGCGCCGGCACGCCGAAGCGCTCGACCGTCACACCGAGCCGGCGCAGGGCGAGCCACGAGGGATCGAGCGGGTCCATCGCCTTCGCGCCGCCGAGCACGAGCAGCTCGGCGCCGTCGGCGACCACGCGCTCGACGCCGGCGACGAGCGCCTCCTCGCTCGGCGCGACGAACGCCGGCTCGAGCAGCGTCGAGCCGAACCACGCGATCTTCTCGCCGAGCGCGGAGCGGAAGCGCGCGGCAGCGCCGGGCGCGAGCGTCTCCTGCACCACCGCGCCGACGCGCCGCGGCAGGAAGGGGCGCACGCGGAGCAGTCCGTCCGCGTCGCGGGCGATCCGCTCCGCCTCCTCGAGCAGCGCCCCGCGCACGACGAGCGGCGCGACCTTCGCGCGCGCGAGGTGCTCGCCGGCGTCCACGATCTGGCCGTCGTAGAGCGTGTAGACGCAGACGCCATCCACGTCGTTGGCGCGCCGCAGCGCGTCCACCGCCACGTGCAGCACCCCGCGCCGCGTCGCGACGAGCGGCCAGTGCCCCGCCGACGGCGCGTGCACCTCGACGCCGTCGCCGGCGGTGGCGGCGGCGAGTCTCCGACCCGCCTCGTCTTCGTGCACGTCGCCCGGCTCGAGCTCGATGACGTGCAGCTCGCGGGGCGCGGCGGCCCACAGCGCCGGCAGCTCCTCCTCGCGGAGCACGTGTCCCTTCCGCAGCCGCACGCCGCTGTCGCCGTGGACGTCGTGACAGAGCACCATCCCGGCGAGCGGCGCGTGGGGCGCATCGGCGAAGACGCGGTGCAGCTTCACGGCACGGCCACCCGCGGATCGTGCGAAGGCTCGCGCAACGGCTCGCCCGGCCGCGCGCCGCCCTGCGCGCCGAGCGGTCCGCCGCCGCGGCCTCGGGCGACGGCGATCGCCTCGGCGAGCACGCTCAGCGCGATCTCCGGTACGCTCCGCGCGCCGATGTCGAGGCCGACGGGGAGACGCATGCGCGCGATTTCCTCCGGCGCGAGCTCGCCGGCGAGGGACTCGCGCAGCGCAGCGCCGCGCCGCCGGCTGCCGAGCACGCCGACGTACGCCGCCCCGCTGCGCAGCGCCACGCGCAGCACCGGCAGCTCGATCTTGTAGTCGTGCGCGACGACGACGACGAGCGTCCGCGGCCCGAGCGGCAGCGACGCGACGATCTCCGACGCCATGCCGACGCGCAGCTCGTCGGCGTCGGGAAAGCGGTCGCGCGTGGCGAAGCGCTCGCGCGGGTCCACCACCACCGTCCGCAGCCCGACATCGCGCGCGAGCGTCGCGAGCGGCATCGCGAGGTGCGTCGCGCCGACGATGACGATGGTGAGCGGGGGAGAGTGGACCTCGAAGAAGATGCGGGTCTCGTCGGCGGACGAAGGGCGGGCCGGGGGTCGGGGGTCGGGGGTCGGGACCTGCACTGCCTCGGGACGTCCCGAAGCAGTTCCCCGACCCCCG
>DATMHT010000137.1:0-24221 GCA_035554795.1 Gemmatimonadaceae bacterium
GAACGCGTACGCCGTGTCGGCGAGAAGCTCGGCGCGCATCAGTCCTTCGTCGGTGAGGAGCGTGCGCACCTTGTACATCGTCTGGTCGGCGGTGTCCGCCGGCGAGGGCGCCGTACCCATCGGCGGCTGTGCGCCGTCGCGCTGGCAGGCGGCGGCGCCGAGCACGACGGAGAGGAGCGTCAGCAGCAGGCGTCGCGACGGGCGCCGCTGAAAGCCTCGGCGCGCGGTCACGCGACACCGGCCCGCATGAGGTCATGCAGGTGGACCACGCCGACGACTCGCTCCTCGTCGTTCACCACCGGCATCGCCATGATCCGGTAACGGTCCATCGCGTACACCACGGCGCTCGCCATGTCGTCCGCGCGCGCGACCTTGGGGTTGCTCGTCATCACCTGCTGCATCCGGACGGCGGCGACCGCACGCAGGTCGTCGCGTTCGCGCTCGACCAGGCGGGCGAAGTCGCCGCTCGTCACGACGCCGACGACGCGACGCTCCTCGTCCACGACGACGACGATGCCGCGGCGCTCGGCCAGTAGCATCATCCCGTCGAACATCGTTCCGTCGGGCTGCATGAGGGGAAGATCGTCGGTGATCATGACGTCGGCGACGCGGGTGAGCAGCTTCTTGCCCAGCGAGCCACCGGGATGCAACCGCGCGAAGTCCTCGCGCTGGAATCCCTTCTCCTCGAGCAGCGCGACGGCCAGCGCGTCGCCGAGCGCGAGCGCGGCGGTGGTGCTGGTCGTCGGCGCCAGATCGTGCGGACACGCCTCCTCGCGCACCCACGCGTCGAGGGCGACGTCGGCATGGCGCGCGAGCGTGGACTCGCCGTCACCGGTGATCGCCACCGTGCGCACGCCGAGCCGCTTCAGATGCTCCAGCAGCGGCACCAGCTCCTCCGACTCGCCGCTCTTCGAGAGCAGGATCGCGACGTCGTCCGCGCCTACGATCCCGAGATCGCCGTGGACGCTCTCCACCGGGTGGAGGAACGACGCGGGAGTGCCGGTGGACGTCAGCGTCGCCGCGATCTTGCGCGCGATCAGTCCGGACTTGCCGACGCCGGTGACGATGACACGGCCCGTCGAGCTCTTGATGAGCATCACCGCGCGCCCGAACTCGTCGCCGAGCCGACGCTCGACCTCGTCGAGCGCGTCGCGCTCCATGCGCAGCACGCGCCGGCCGCGCTCGGCGATGGCGCGCGTACGCTGGGCGTCGCCCTGAAGCTCGGCGGCGGCCGATGACCTCGCCGTGGCGCTTCGCGTGGCGCTCATACGAGGGCCTCGACCACGACGTCGGCGTCCGCCGACCGTGTGGTCACGTATCGCTCCACCACCTCGGCCCACTCGCCACGCGCTCGCAGCAGCAGCTCGGTGAACTCGCGCACCGCGCCGCGGCCGCCGTGGCGGGTGAGCTGCAGCCGCGCCGCCTGCTTCACCTCCGGCACCGCGTTGGCGACCGCCACCGGAAGGCCGACGGCACGCAGGATACCCATGTCCGGGAAGTCGTCGCCGACGAACGCCGCCTCCTCGGGGGCGATGCCGTGCCGGCCGAGGATGCGCAGGAAGGCGGGTAGCTTGCGCGCCTGCGCGTCCTGCGAGAGGTCGTCCACCTGCAGCTCGCCGGCGCGAAGGCGCACGCTGTCGGAGACGCGCCCGGTGACGATCGCGACCTTGATGCCCACGTCGCGCAGGAAGAAGATGCCGAGGCCGTCGTGGATGTCGTACCGCTTGAACTCGAGCGGCGCGCCGTCGGTGGCGCCGAGGTAGATGCCACCGTCGGTGAGCACACCGTCCACGTCGAGGCCGACGAGCCGGATGCGGCTCGCGAGCGTGGGATCGAGCGACGGCGTCGTCATGCGTGGCACCTCGCCCACACGTCGACGGCGCGGAGCACGAGGTCGTCGAGGCGGTCGAGCGGCATCATGTTCGGCCCGTCGCTCGGCGCGTGGTCGGGATCCGGATGCGTCTCCATGAACAGGCCATCGGCACCCGCCGCGCACGCGGCCAGCGTGAGCGGCGGGATGAACTCACGGGCGCCGCCGCTGGCGCCACCCTGGCCGCGGCCCGGCTGCTGGACGCTGTGCGTAGCGTCGAAGATGACCGGCGCGTTGCACGCCTCGCGCATGCGCGTGAAGGAGCGCATGTCCACGACGAGATCGCCGTAGCCGAAGAAGGTGCCACGCTCAGTCACGGCAACCTCGATGGCGGATCCGTCACGACGATCGGGACGTCCGGCGTCGAACGCGCGGACGACCTTCTCGACCGCGCCGCGCATGCCCTCGGGGTGCATCCACTGCCCTTTCTTCACGTTCACCGGCTTGCCGGTCGCGCCGGCCGCCTCGAGCAGGTCGGTCTGCCGGCAGAGGAAGGCCGGAATCTGCAGCACGTCCACGACCTGCGCCGCGAGCGCGCACTGCTCGGGCAGGTGGACGTCGGTGAGGACACGCAGCCCGGTCGCCTCGCGCACGCGCGCGAGCGCGGCGAGCCCACGCTCGATGCCCGGCCCGCGCGTCGCGCCGGGGTTCGAGCGGTTCGCCTTGTCGAAGCTCGCCTTGTAGATGATGCCGCCGGGCAGGCGCTCGGCGAGTCGCGCGAGATGCTCGCCGACGCGCAGGTTGAGCGCGTCGTCCTCGAGCTGGCACGGGCCGGCGATGAGGAAGAACGCGTCCCGCGGGAACGCGGGCGCGGAGGCGGCCGCGCGCGGCGCGGTGAGCGACCGGGTCACGTCAGCGCGCCGAGTCGGCGTACGGAGAAGATTCCGCGGCCGGCTCCGCCTCCGCCGTCGTGCGGGCGGAGCGCCCCGTGCCGTTGCTGCCGTGGTCGGACGCGGCGCCCGCCGCGCGGCTCGTGGCGGCGCGAGCGGCCGCCCCGATGAAGCCGGTGAACAGCGGGTGCGGACGCGTCGGCCGCGACTGCAGCTCGGGATGGAACTGGCAGCCCACGAACCACGGGTGATCGGTCAGCTCGACGATCTCGACGAGCGATCCGTCGGGCGACAGCCCGCTGAGCGTCATGCCGTGCTCGACGAACGTGTCGCGGAAGCGGTTCGAGACCTCGTACCGATGGCGGTGCCGCTCGCTCACCTGGTCGCCGCCGTAGGCGCGCTGTGCGCGCGAGCCGGGCGCGAGCACGCACGGGTAGGCGCCGAGCCGCATCGTGCCGCCCATGTCGGTCACGTGCTGCTGCGACTCCATGAGCGAGATGACCGCGTTGGCGCACTCTGGCGCGAACTCGCTCGAGTGGCTGTCCACGATGCCGCAGACGTTGCGCGCGAACTCGATGATCGCCGTCTGCATACCGAGGCAGATGCCGAAGAACGGCGTGCCCGTCTCGCGCGCGGCACGAATCGCCTCGACCATGCCCTCGACACCCCGCACGCCGAATCCGCCGGGGACGAGCAGGCCGTCGAAGTCGGCGAGCAGCTCACGGGCGCGCTCGGTAGACGTGAACAGGTCGCTCGACACCCACGAGATCTCGACGCCGACGTCGTTCGCGATGCCGCCGTGGATCAACGCCTCCTGCACGCTCTTGTAGCTGTCCACGTAGTCGGTGTACTTGCCGACGACGGCGACGCGGACACGGCGCGCCGGATTCACGATGCGGCCGACGAGCGTCCGCCACGCGCCGAGGTCGGGCGCGCGCCCGGTGAGGCCGAGGCGGTTCATGACGCGCTCGTCGAGCCCCTGCTCGTGGAACGAGAGCGGGATCTCGTAGATCGTCGGGACGTCGCGGCTCTCGATGACGTTTCCGAACTCGACGTTGCAGAACAGCGCGATCTTGCGCTTGACGTCCTCGGACAGCGGCCGCTCCGTGCGGCAGATGAGGACGTCGGGCTGGATACCGATCTCCATGAGCTCGCGCACGGAATGCTGCGTCGGCTTCGTCTTCACCTCGCCGGCGGCGGCGATGTACGGCACCAGAGTGAGGTGGATGAAGATCGTGTTCTGCTTGCCGATCTCCTGGCGGAACTGGCGGATCGCCTCGAGGAACGGCAGCGACTCGATGTCGCCGACGGTGCCGCCGATCTCGACGATCACGACGTCGCTCGCCGGCGCGATGCGCTTCATCGCCGACTTGATCTCGTCGGTGATGTGCGGGATCACCTGGACGGTGGCGCCGAGGAACTCGCCGCGCCGCTCCTTGGTGATGACGTTGAGGTAGATGCGTCCCGTCGTGACGTTGTTCGCCTGGGAGAGCGACCGGTCGATGAACCGCTCGTAGTGCCCGAGGTCGAGGTCGGTCTCGGCGCCGTCGTCGGTGACGAAAACCTCGCCGTGCTGGAACGGGGACATCGTGCCCGGGTCCACGTTCAGGTACGGGTCGAACTTCATCATCGTCACCCGCAGGCCGCGCTCGACGAGGAGACGGCCGAGCGATGCGGCGGCGATCCCCTTCCCGAGCGACGAGACGACGCCGCCGGTGACGAAGATGAATCGCGTGGTCTGCTGCCCTGCGCTGCTCTGCATTACCGTGGCCCTGGGCTGGGGTTCGTCGTCGGCGCCACGGCGCGGCGACGCGCGGGCGGTCCGTCATCTGGAAAATGAGCGCCAGCGGCCGCGGCGGCAGAATCCCACGCCGCGTTCGCTCGCACCAGGTCGTCTTCGGTATCGATCCCGCCGGCGGGAGGCTCGGCGACGAGCGCGACGCCCATCGCCATGCCAGCCGCGAGCGGCCGGAGCTGCTCGAGCCGCTCGATCTCTTCGAGGGCGTGGGTAGGCAGTGCGACCCACGCAGCCAGCGCCTCGGGCGTGTAGGCGTACACGCCGATGTGCTGACGCACCGCGGCGTCGCGGCGACGCCGGGCCGCCGCGTCCGCTTCGTCGCGAAGATGGGGCACGGCGGCTCGCGAAAAATACATCGCGCGCCCGTCGTCGGCAGCGACCACCTTGACCACGTTCGGGTCGCCGAGGATGGCGGCGCCCGCGCAAGCGGCTGCGGTGCCGAGGGCGAACCGGCCCGACGACACGATCGCGGCCGCGCCGAGGACGGCTTCCGCGCTCACGAACGGCTCGTCGCCCTGAACGTTGACGATGGTCCGCACGCCGGCGAACTCGGGCCGGGCGACGACCTCGGCGACACGGTCGGTGCCCGAGGGGTGATCGGCGCGAGTGATGACGCACTCCGCGCCGGCGGCGGCCATCGCCGCGGCCACCTCGGCGCTGTCGGTCGCGACGACGACGCGGTCGGCGACGCCAATGGCGCGGACGCGCTCCCACACTCTGACGACGAGTGGCGCGCCGCCGAGGTGGCGGAGGGGCTTGCGGGGAAGTCGCGAGGCGCCGAGCCGCGCGGGAATCACCGCGAGCGTCGTCATGCGCGCACCGAGGGCGCGCGGGCGGCCGCAAATTTCATTCCAAGGATATTACCAGCCGGCGCGCGGAAAATCAAACCGCGAGCTGGCCGCCCCGAGCGACCGAGCCTCGAGGCCGCGGTCGGCTAGCGAAAGAGGGAGAGGGAGACCCCGAACCGTGAGTCGCGCGTCGCCGGGTCGATGGCGTAGTCGAGCCGCAGGATGTTCAGGGAGAGGCGCGCCCCGACGTTCTGCACGTATCGAGGCAGTCCCCCCACCCCGGCACTTCCGATCACGTGACGGATGGCCACGGTCGGTAACCCGACGAAGGGGATTCGCGGGCGATCGAGCGGGATCGTGTACTGACTCTCCACGTAGAGCTGCTCGTCGCCGCCGAGCGAGAGCAGGTCGCGCGTGACGATCGTACCGCTGCCGCCGAGGTAGGCGAAGCGCTGTGGCGCGGCCGTGTCGCCCACCGTGACGACCGCGCGGGCGAACACGTCGAGCCGCTGCAGGCCGAAGGTCGGGAAGCCGACGTTCGCGTCCACGGTGCCCTGGGCGAACCGTCCCGTGTTCACCGGCACGACGAACGGCAGCTCGACGCGGACCGAGCCGCCAAGGACGACGTTCCCCTGCCCCTGCCAGTGCGCCGTGGCACCGACGAGCGCCGAGGCGATGGATCCGCGCGCGATTCCCGGATTCGGTCGCAGGATGCCATTGTCGCGGTCTCGACGGTCGAAGATGCTGTAAGGTCCGCTCTCGCTGAACGCGTCGGGTCCGACGCTCCAGTCGCGCTCGTAGTGCACGCCGAGCGAGGGTGTGAGGTCCGCGGTCGCGCCCTCCAGCCTGTGCTCCGCGCGCAGCTCGGCGCGGTCGGCGCGGAAGTAATTGCGCGTGTCGGTGCCGGTGGCGAAGGTGGACACGGAGTTGAGGACGTCACTCCGGATCCATGCGTCGTTCGTGAAGGTCCCACGGCCGGCCGAAGCGTAGAGGGTGGTGCGGCGACCGAGTGGGATCTGCGCCTGCACGGCCGGATCCACGACGCCGAGCTGCGACCGATACGTCACCGTCGGCTCGACGACGACGCGGCCGGTGTCGAGCGCGATGTAGGGCCCGAACGTGAGCGACAGTCCGTCCACGCGGTCGTAGAGCGGAAACCGCATACCGTACGCGGGGAAGCTGACGAGCGGCGGTGGGTCGCCGGCCAGCGAGCGGTAGTCGAGTCGGAGCGTGTCGCCCGCTGTCGCGGCGCCGGCGACGAAGGTCTGGTCGCGGTAGGCGACTTGGCCGCCGCGCACCACCGCGAGCGTCGAGTTGTACACGCCGCCGCCGATGGCGACGGCGCGCCCGTCGATCACCGCGCCCGGATGCAGGAACAGGTCGCCACCGACGACGACGACGTCGCCGTGCACACGGCTCGCGACGGTCGCGTCGCGCCCGTAGACGACGACGGTCGCGGCGTAGGTCGTGTCGCGCGGCAGGTCCACTCGGCTCGTGTCGCCGCCGGCATAGGCGACGTGCGGACCGGCGAGGACGTTGCGCAGGTACCGGCCCGGCGTCCCCGGCCCGACGTCGCGCACGACGAGCACCGGCGACGAGGCGGGCGACTGGCCGTGCGAGGTTGCGGGAGAACCGGCGAGCGCGAGCAGGGCGGCGAGCAGGGCGGCGGTGGGCCGCGCGGCTGTGCGTCGCGCGAGTCGCATCATCGCGCGAGCGCCAGGAAGTTCTGCAGGATCCGCTTGCCGCCCTCGGTGAGGATGGACTCGGGGTGGAACTGCACGCCCCACACCGGGTGCTCGCAGTGGCGCATGGCGTGAATCTCCGTCGGGTCGTCCGAGGCGACGGCGGTGACCACGAGATCGTCCGGCAGCGAGTCGCGCTCGACGATGAGCGAGTGGTAGCGCATCACAGTCATCGGCGATGGCAGGCCGTCGAACAGCGCGTCGCCGTCGTGGGTGATCGCCGACGTCTTGCCGTGCATCACGCGGCCCGCGCGCACGACACGGCCGCCGTACGCTTCCCCGATCGCCTGATGGCCGAGGCAGACGCCGAGCGTCGGGATCGTCGCGCCCCAGCGGCGGATGACCGGCACCGTGATCCCCGCCTCCGACGGCGTGCACGGTCCGGGCGAGAGTACGATCGCCTCCGGCCGCATGGCGCCGATCTCCTCCACCGTCACGGCGTCGTTGCGCCGCACGACGGGCGTCTCACCGAGCTCGCCGAGGTACTGCACGAGGTTGTAGGTGAAGGAGTCGTAGTTGTCGATGACGAGGAGCATGGGAGAGCGAGGGCCTAGGGCTTGGGGCCGTAGGGCCTAGCCTGCGTGGAAGGTGTCTGGTTTGGTACCGCGGTAGGGAGGAGCATCCCGAGGCGAGTCTAGGCCCTACGCCCTAGGCCCTCGGATGATACTGCTTGTGCACGCTCCGCAGATACTCGCGATCCACATGCGTGTAGATCTGCGTCGTCGAGATGTCAGCGTGCCCGAGCATTTCCTGGACCGCGCGCAGGTCGGCGCCTCCCTCGAGGAGATGGGTGGCGAAGGAGTGGCGCAGCGTATGGGGGGAGACCCGCTTGGCGATGCCGGCCGCCTCGACGTACTTGCGGAGGATCTTCCAGGCGCCCATCCGCGTCAGCGGCGTGCCGCGCGCGTTGAGCAGCAGGACGCCCTTCCCCTCTCCGCGCTCGAGCCGGGGGCGCAGCTCGCGCAGGTACACGGCGACCGCGCCGATCGCGCTGCGGCCGATCGGGACGAGGCGCTCCTTGCTTCCCTTGCCGAAGACGCGCACCAGCCCCTCCTCCATCAGCACGTCGCGCACGCCGAGCGAGATCCACTCGGAGACGCGCAGCCCCGCTCCGTAGGCGAGCTCCAGCAGGGCGCGGTCGCGGAAGGCGAGGGGCTCGTCGAGCGTCGGCGCGGCGAGCAGGAGCGACACCTCGTCCACCGAGAGGACGTCGGGCAGCGTGCGCCACCGCTTCGGCGTCTCGAGACGTTCGCTCGGATCGCGGACCACATGCCCTTCGCCGAGGAGGAAGCGGTAATAGGTGCGTACGGCGGAGACGTTGCGCCGGATGGACGCGGGCGCGAGGCCGACGTCCTTCAGGTGGTAGACGTACTCGCGCAGCGTGCGCGCGGAGACGCCGACCGGGCTCGACGCGCCCCGGGTCTTCGCGAATACCGCGAATCGCACCAGGTCGCGGCCGTAGGCCTCGTGGGTCCTCGGTGACGCGCCCTGCTCCAGCGTCAGGAAGTCCTGAAAGCGCTCGAGCAGGAACGCCCGCGCGAGCTCGTCGTCGATGCCGTCGAGACGCGCCACGCTCACGTCCGGGCCGTGGCCGCGCGCCGCCGGCGGCGTACGAGCACGACGAGGCCGACGACGAGCGCCAGCGCGGCGGCGGCGACGCCGAGCGCGCGGCTCGCGCCGCCGACGCGCCGCGACATCTCGTCCCAGTTGTCGCCGACGCGATAGGCGAAGAAGGTGATCGCCCCGTACCAGATGCCGGAGGCGACGGCGATCGCGCTGGCGGCCTTGAGCGGCGGCACGCGGAGCGCGCCGGCGAGGGGCGGCACCAAGGCGCGCGCGCCGGGCAGGAAGCGGCTGATGCCGAGGGCCCAGATCCCGCGCCGCCCGTACCAGGCGCGCAGCCTCGCCTCGGCGCCGACGCCGGCGCTCCCCGGCGCGAGCCGGGCCATCAGCCGGTCGGCGCCATAGCGGCGGCCGAGATGGTACATGAGCATCGCGCCGCCCACGTTGCCGCCCCACGTCGAGAGGAAGGCGAGCAGCACGGACGCCTGGCCTCGCGCGGCGAGGAAGCTCCCGAAGGCGACGACGGTGTCCGCGGGCACCGGCGGGAAGATGTTCTCGACCGCGGCGACGATGGCGAGCGCGAGGTAGAGCGCCACCGGCGGGAGCGATGTCAGCCAGTCGAGGAGCTGTGACAACGATCCCGCGGCGCTGCCGGTCAGTCCGACGTCGGCGTGGAGACGAGCGTCGCGACGGCCATGCAGGCGAGTCCCTCGCCGCGCCCGATCCAGCCCATGCCTTCGTTCGTCTTCCCCTTCACGCTGACAGCGTCGGGGCCGACGCCGAGAGCATCGGCGAGGGACTCGCGCATCGCCGCCCGGTAGGGCGCGAGCTTCGGACGCTCGGTCACGACCGTGACGTCCACCTGCTGGACGACGAAGCCGGACGCGCGCACGCGCTCGACGGCGGCGCGGAGCATCTGCAGCGAGTCACGTCCACGGTTAACGGGGTCGGTGTCGGCGAACATCTCGCCGATGTCGCCCGCCGCGGCGGCGCCGAGAATGGCGTCGGTGATCGCGTGCGCGACCGCGTCGCCATCGGAGTGCCCGACGAGCCGGACCTCGGAGGGGATGGACACGCCGCCGAGCACGAGCGGCCCGCCGGGCTCGAAGCGGTGCGAGTCGTAGCCGATGCCCGACCGGCTCGGCCCGGGCAGCGTCGGCACTCCGCCGAACATCAGCCGCGTCGGCGCGGAGACGCGGCGGGGGGCGCCGGTCTCGCCGCTGTTGCCGAGCATCGCGCCGGCGGATGCGGGCGCGCCGAAGGCCGCCGCGGTCACCGCGGAGACGAAGCCGGGGTTCGCCACGCCGGCACCCGGCACCGAGGCCGCCCGCGGCGTCAGCGCCGCGATGCGCGCCGCCGTGACGCCGACGTCCTCGAGCGCCATGCCGGCCGTGGTGGCGGCGTCCTGGGCGCAGGCGAACAGGATGTCCACGTCGCTCACCTCGGCCGCATCGCGCTCGAGGGAGTGTTGGTAGGCCCGCAGCAGCGCGTCGTCGGTGGCCGGCGAGATCTCGAGCGCGAGCGGGCCGGCGGCGAACTCGGCGTCCAGGAGCCGGACGGTCGCGTCACGCAGGCGCTGAGGGTCGATGCCGAGCGCGACGAGCGCCGCGACGGCGGGCGACTCGGGGACGGCGACGACACCGAGCAGGAGGTGACCGGTGTCGAGCGTCGAGTGGCGGCGCGTCTCGGCTTCGATCATCGCGCGCTCGATCGCCTTGCGGGCGGCGGAGTCGAAGCGGACGCTCATGGAGTGCGGGGGCTGAAGGCCATAAGGCTTGGGGCCGAACCGGCGACGGCGTCGTCTTCGGCTGGCGGCGACGCCGCGCCGTCCGGACCGACCATGACCAGCGCGTCCCGCCGGACGGAGGGGGCGCGGTCGCGGACGTCAACCACAGGACGTTCCAGCGCGCCGTTCGTCGCGGCGGGCGCGGGGGCGATCCGGCCCGCCGACCGCCGCGACGTCACTCGACGAAGCGCTTGACGGCGAGCGACACGTTGTGGCCGCCGAAGCCGGCGCTGTTGCTGAGAGCGGCCCGCACCTCGCGCTTCGTCGCGACGTTCGGGGTGAAGTCGAGCGAGCCGCACTCGGGATCGAACGTCGAGTAGTTGATCGTCGGCGGCACGATCTGGTCGCGGATCGCCAGCGTCGAAGCGATGAACTCTGCCGCGCCGGCCGCGCCGAGCATGTGACCCGTCATGGACTTCGTGGACGAGACACTCACCTTCGAGTCCTCGCCGAACACGCGGGCGATCGCCTTGGCCTCGTTCGAGTCGTTGAGCGGGGTGGAGGTGCCGTGCGCGTTGACGTAGTCCACGTCGGCCGCGCTCAGCTGCGCGTCGGCGAGGGCGCCGCGCATCGCCCGCTGCAGGCCCTCGTGCTCGGGGAGCTGGCCGGTCAGGTGGTAGGCGTCGCCGGTGGCGCGATAGCCGACGACCTCGCCGTAGATCTTCGCGCCGCGCCGGAGGGCGTGCTCCAGCTCCTCGAGGATGACGATCCCCGCGCCCTCGCCCATGACGAAGCCGTCGCGGTCCTTGTCGAACGGACGCGAGGCGGTCTCGGGGCTGTCGTTGCGCTCCGAGAGCGCCGTCATGTTGGCGAAGCCGCCGATCGCCATCGGCGTCACCGTTGCCTCGGCGCCGCCGCTGATGATGATGTCGGCGTCGCCGTACTGGATCGTGCGGAAGGCGTCGCCGATGGCGTGGGCGCTCGTCGCGCACGCCGACACGGTGGCGTAGTTCGGCCCGCGCGCATTGAAGCGCATCGAGACGACGCCGGCGGCGATGTCGGCGATGAACATCGGGATGAAGAACGGCGAGATCTTGCTCGGGCCGCGCTCCCGGTAGATGTCGTGCTGCTCCTCGAAGCTCTTCAGCCCGCCGATGCCGCTGCCGAGGATGACGCCGGTACGGTCCACGTCGTAGCCATTGCCCGGCGAGAGCCCGGCGTCGGCCATCGCCTCGACGGCGGCGCTGACCGCGTACTGCGTGTAGAGGTCCGCGCGCTTCGCTTCCTTGCGGTCCATCGCGCGCAGCGGGTCGAACCCCTTCACCTCACAGGCGAAGCGAACCGGGAAGTTGGACGCGTCGAACTTCGTGATCGGGCCCGCACCCGACTTCCCCTCCGTGAGGGCACGCCAGGTCGTCGCCACGTCGTTCCCGACTGGCGTGATCATCCCGAGACCGGTGACGACGACCCTGCGCTTCATCAGGCCCCGACCTTCTGATTCAGGTAGCCGATGGCGTCGCCGACCGTGCGGAGCTTCTCCGCCTCCTCGTCGGGGATGTCGATGTTGAACTCCTTCTCGAACTCCATGACCAGCTCGACGATGTCGAGGCTGTCGGCGCCCAGGTCCTCGATGAAGCTCGCCTCGTTGGTGAGCTTCTCGCGCTCGACGCCGAGCTCCTTCTCGATGATGTCCTTGACCTTCTCCGAGTTGTCGGCCATGCGGTCCTCTTTGCGGGGTAGGTGGTGCCGGAAATGTAGCGGATGTGGCTGCCGAACGTTACACGCTCCAGGGCGGCGCGGAAGCTCCCCGGCGCCCTGCGCTTTCTGGCTTACATGACCATCCCGCCGTCCACGACGACGGTCTGGCCGGTGATGTACGACGCGTACTCCGACGCCAGGAAGGCGACGACGGCGGCGATGTCCGCCGGCTTGCCGAGCCGTTCCAGCGGTATGGTTCCGCTGAGCGCCTTGCGCGCCTCGTCGGTCATGGCGGCGGTCATGTCCGTCTCGATGAAACCGGGCGCGACCGCGTTCACCAGGATGTTGCGCGAGGCGTACTCCTTGGCGACGGACTTCGTGAAGCCGATCAGGCCGGCCTTGCTCGCGGCGTAGTTCGCCTGGCCCTTGTTGCCGGTGATGCCGACGACGCTGGCGATGTTGATGATCCGACCCCAGCGGCGTTTCATCATGCCGCGCGTGGCGGCACGGGTGGCGGCGAACGCGCCGCGCAGGTTCGCGTCGAGGACCGCGTCCCAGTCGTCGTCGGTGAGGCGGAGCAGGATGTTGTCGCGCGTCAGCCCGGCGTTGTTGACGAGGATGTCGAGCGATCCGAACGCCTTCTCGACGTTGCCGACGAGGGCGGTCACCGACGCGACGTCGCTGACGTCGCAGGCGAAGCCGCGGGCCTCCCCGATCTCTTCGGCCACGGCCTCGGCGCGCGCCAGGTCGCGGCCGACGATGGCGACGCGCGCGCCGCACTCGGCGAGCTGGCCGGCGATCGCGCGGCCGATGCCGCGGGTGCTGCCGGTGACGAGCGCCACGCGGTTGGAGAGGTCGATGCGCATCGGTCGTTAGGCGGTCGTGGACGTGGGCGGTACGCGAGCGGCGTCGCTCAGGCGGTGGCCGTTCCGGCCAGCTCGCCGAGCAGCCGCTCGACGTCGGCGGCGGTGCCGCAGGCGGCGGTGCGCACCGACGGCGCGATCTTCTTGACGAGGCCCGCGAGCACGGTGCCCGGCCCCATCTCGACGAACAGCGCCGACGGGTAGCGCTCGGCCAGGCGCGCGACGACGTCGGTCCACCGCACGGGAGCGGTGAGCTGACGCAGCAGCAGGGTGCGGGCCGTGCCGGCGTCGGTGACCGGGTCGGCGTTCACGTTCGCGTAGACCGGGAAGTCCGGCGCCTCGAACCGCGCGGCGTCGAGCGCCTGCGCGAGGCCGGCGGCGGCCGGCTCCATCAGCGGCGAGTGGAAGGCGCCACTCACGTTCAGCCGCATCGCGCGCTTGACGCCCGCCGCCTTGGCGAGCTCCATCGCGCGGTCGACGGCCGCCGCCTCGCCCGAGATCACGATCTGGCCGGGCGAGTTGTAGTTCGCCGGGACGACGATGCCGTCCTCCCAGCTCGCTCGCTCGCAGATGGCCTCGACGGGCTCGGACATGTCGCCGAGCAGCGCGGCCATCGCGCCGGGATGGGCCACGCCCGCCTCGTACATCAGTGCGCCGCGGCGGCGCACGAGGCGCGCGGCGTCGGCCAGCGGCAGCGCGCCGGCAGCGTGGTAGGCGGTGAACTCGCCGAGCGAGTGGCCGGCGGCGGCGCGCACGTGCGGCGCGAGCACGTCGCGGGTCACGGCCCAGGCGGCCGCGCCGTGCGCGAGGAGCGCCGGCTGCGCGTTGTGCGTGAGCGTGAGATCCTCGGCCGGCCCGTCGAACATGAGCCGGCTGAGAGGCTCGCCGAGCGCGGCGTCGACCTCGTCGAGCGTGCGACGCGCGGCCGGAAAGGTGTCGGCGAGGTCCCTGGCCATGCCGGGCTTCTGCGAGCCCTGGCCGGGAAAGAGCAGAACGACGTCGGTCGCCGTCGGCATGATCAGAAGCGGATCACCATGGAGGCCCACGTGAAGCCCGCGCCGAAGGCGACCATGAGCACGGTCGAGCCCTCGTGCACGCGTCCCGACTCGATCGCCTCGTCGAGCGCGATCGGGATGGACGCGGACGACGTGTTGCCGTAGCGGTCCACGTTGACGAACACCTTCTCCATCGGGACGTTCGCGTGCTTCGCCGTCGCCTCGATGATGCGGACGTTCGCCTGGTGCGGGATCAGGAGGTCGATGTCGTTGCCGGTGAGCTTCGCGGCGTCGAGGGCGCGGTCGGCCGCTTCGGCCATGGAGCGCACCGCGTGCTTGAACACCTCGCGGCCGGCCATCTTGACGAAGTGGGTGCGGTCGGCGAGCACCTGCTCGGAGAACGGCACCGCGGCGCCGCCGTGGGGGCGATAGAGCAGGTCGGCGAGCTGGCCGTCGCTGCGCATGAAGGACGAGAGGATCCCCTTCCCGCCCTTCGAGCGCTTGAGCACCGCGGCTCCGGCGCCGTCGCCGAACAGCACGCAGGTCGCGCGGTCCTGCCAGTCCACGATGGAGCTCATCTTCTCGGCGCCGACGACGAGCACCGTCTCGGCGGTGCCGCTCATCATGAGGCCCTCGGCGACGGTCAGCGCGTAGAGCCACCCGGAGCAGGCCGCCGAGATGTCGAACGCCGACGCGCGGCCAGCGCCGAGCTCGGCCTGCAGGTCCACCGCGGTGCTCGGCAGCAGACGGTCGGGCGTGGCCGTGCTCAGGACGATGACGTCGATCTCGCTCGCGTGCACGCCGGCGCGCTGCATGGCCTTGCGGGCGGCGTCGGCGGCCATCGAGCAGGTCGTCTCGCCGTTGCGCGACACGTAGCGCTGATGGATGCCCGAGCGCTCGACGATCCACTCGTGCGAGGTCTCGATGCCGATGGCGGCGAAGTCGTGATTCGTCATCACGGACTTCGGCACGCCGCGGCCGGTGCCGGCGATGTAGGCGACGGGGCGGTGTCTCACGCGCTCCTCTGCGGCGCCCGTCAGGCGCCCGATACGGGGCTCGCGGCGGCAGTCGTCGCCGCGGGGTCCACGGCCAGCCGGCGGCCGATGTGGTCGGTCATGCGCGACTCCACCGCGCGCAGCGCGACCTTGATCGCGTTCTTGACCGCCACCGGCGACGACTTGCCGTGGGAGATGATGCTCACGCCGCGCACGCCCAGCAGGGGCGCGCCGCCGTGCTCCGAGTAATCCAGGTGCTTGAACGCCGCGAGCAGCGACTTGCGGTCCACGGCGGCCGCGTTCGCGACCATCTCGAGGAGCACCGGCGCCAGCGACTCGTAGAACTTGAGCATGACGTTGCCGACGAAGCCGTCGCAGACGACGACGTCGAACGGGCCGCGGTCGCTCTGGCCGCGGGGCAGGTCGCGTCCTTCGACGTTGCCCTGGAAGTTGAGGCCGGCGGCGGCGAGCAGCTGGTTCGCCTCCTTCACGACGGCGTTCCCCTTCTCCGGCTCCTCGCCGATGCTGAGCAGGCCGACGCACGGGTTGTCGCGGCCGAGGATGTCCTCCGCGTACACCGCGCCGAGCCGGGCGAAGTCCACCAGCTCGTCGGCCGAGCAGTCCACGTTCGCGCCGGCGTCGAGGACGACGACGGGCTGGCGCGCGGTCGGGAAGACCGACGCGATGGCCGGCCGCTTGATCGCGCCGTGCAGCTTGAGCAGCACGGTGGACGCGGCCATCTGCGCGCCGGTATTGCCGGCGGAGACGAACGCGTCGGCCTTCCCCTCCGGCTGGAGCCGGAGGCCGACGACCATCGAGCTGTTGGCCTTCGAGCTCTTGAGCGCGACCGTCGGCTTGTCCGACATCTCGATGACGTCGGGCGCCTCGACGATCGGAAGGCGGTCGCGTTGGCCGGCGAGGTCGGAGAAGTCGCCGGCGAAGAGCTCGGCGAGCTGCTCCTCGATGACGGCGGTGCGTCCGACGAGCATCACCGTGTGCGCCGGATCGAGCTCACGGATCGCGAGCAGGGCACCGGCCACGGTCGCCTGGGGGGCGAAGTCCCCCCCCATGGCGTCCAACGCGATTCGCGCCAAGGTCAGCCTTCCCGGGCCGCGACGCGCTGCTCTCCGCCGTAGTAGCCGCACTCCTCGCAGACGTGGTGCGGACGCTTCATGCTCTGGCAGCGCGGGCAGCTCTGGATCGCGATCGCGGGAGCGGTCTTGTGGGTGTTGCGGGCGCGCTTCTTCCGCTTCGAGGTGCGGCGCTTCGGGACGGCCATTGGAGTATCGCTAGCGTTACGGGGATAGGTCGAATCGCGGGGCGGGTCTTACTCGGCGTCGGAGCGGATCGCCCGCAACGCGTCCCAGCGGCTTTCGGCCGCCGCCGGGGTACAGTCGCACGACCCGGTGTTCAGGTCGATGCCACAGGTGGGGCAGAGTCCCTTGCAGTCGGGACGGCACTCGGCGTACCCGGGCACGCTGAGCAGCCAGTGCTCCCGGATCGCCGGGCGCAGGTCGAGGTCCCGGGCGCGCGGGTCGAGCAGGTACACGTCCGGGTCGTCGGCCGCCTCGTCGTCGCCGGATTCGACGAAGATGAGATGGATGTTCTGCTCCTCCACCGACACGGGGACGGCGGTGAGGCAGCGGCGACACTCGGCGTCGAGCTTCCCCTTCAGCGAGCCGCTGAAGTAGAAGCGTCCGGCGCCGCCGGCCGACGACAGCCGCCCGTGGACGCGCACCGGGCCGGCGGGGATCGGATCCCCCTCCTGCCACACCGGATCGTCGGCGCTCAACGCACCTTCGACCTGGACGGCCTGCGACTCGAGCGAACGGATGTCAAAGGACAGCATAGCCGGGAAATGTACCGGCGCCGGGGGGGCAATTCAAGTGCGCGCGGCGCGTGGACTTAGAGTCGGGGAGCGGGTAAGGGGTGACGGGTAACGGGAATGCCGAGCCCGACCCGTGACCCCTTACCCCGTACCCGCCGTTACAGCGCTCGAATGAGCTCGCTCTCGGCGAAGAAGAACCGCGCCTCGCGCTCGGCGTTCTCGTCGGAGTCGGAGGCGTGGATGGCGTTCCGGCCCTTCGACTCGGCGTAGAGCTTCCGCACGGTGCCGGCCGCGGCCTCAGCCGGGTCGGTCGCGCCGATGGCGGTGCGCAGCTCGGCGACCGCGTTCGCCTTCTCGAGGACCATCGGCATGCACGGGCCCGAGGTCATGAACTCGACGAGCGAATCGTAGAACGGACGCCCCTTGTGGACGGCGTAGAACTCACCCGCCTCGGCCTGCGACAGATGCGTCACGCGCGCGGCGCGAACGGTGAAGCCCTTCTCCTCGAGGAGGGCGATGATCTTCCCCGCCTTGGCGGCGCCGAAGGCGTCGGGCTTGATGATCGTGAGGGTACGGTTGCCGGACATTGATATCGAGATCTGGGACGAGTAGACGTGGACTTGGTCGGGGACGCGCCGCTGCAAAGTAACCGAACAGGGGCAGGAAACTGGAACCGGGAATCAGGTCTACGTGGCCAGCATCCCAACTGATTCCTCCCTGATTCCGGATTCCTGCCTCCTCTCGCGTCCCGATAGAAGGGTCCTAATTCCCCACGAGTTTGCGGACGATATCACCCCGCGTGAGGAACCCGACCAGGCGTCCCTCGCGCACGACCGGCACGCGGTCCACGTCCTTGTTGGTCATGAGCGACGCGACCTCGGCCAGCGGTTGATCCGGGGCGACGCAGAGCACCTGGCGGGTCATGACGTCGCGCACGGTGCGGCCGCGCGCGAGCGGCGGGAGCTGCGGTTCCCGGCTCCCGCGCGGCGTGCCCTGCAGGTAGACGCTGAGGAAGTGACGCATGAGCTCACGCTCGCTCAGCATGCCGATCACCTGCCCGGCGCCGTCCACCACCGGCAGCGCACCGACACCCGAGCGGACCATGTCGCGCGCCGCGTCGCGCAGCGGGGTGTCGGGCGTGGCGACGCGCGGCCGGCGCGTCATCAGGTCGGCGACGGTGAGCGATTCGGGGATCTCGTACGCGGCGAGCTCCGGAAGCGCGACCAGCTCCTCGGCCGAGTGCGCCGCGAGCATGGCGTCCACGCGCTCGGCGGACGACAGGAATCGCGCGAAGGCGCCCACGACCTGCAAGTAGCGCGTCGCCATCCGCGGCGGCGCGACGATGAGCAGAAGGATGCGCGCGCACTGGCGGTCGTCCTCGCCCAGCTCGCGGCAGATCGGCGTCGGCGAGGTGCCGACGGCGACGGCCAGATCGTGCACCGCGTCGGTGCGGTAGTGCAGGAGGAACGCGCGGTCCCCCATCGCGACGATGTCCTCGCCGCGCTCCTCCTCGACGCGGTCGCGCAGCCGATCGAGGCCGGAAACGGCGCCCGCCGCGGCGAGGCGCTCGAGGAGCGCGCTCGCCGCGGCGGTCATCGTCCCCGACTCGAGCGGCACGATCACGCGATCGGCCGTCAGGAAGTCGGCGAGTCGCATGGCCGGACCTACATCCGCTCCTGGAGGAGCTTCACGAAGTCCATCGGCCGCTGCGCCACGCCCATGCCGGCGTCGCGGAACGCCTCCAGCTTCTCGGCGGCGGTGCCCGACGAGCCGGAGATGATCGCGCCCGCATGGCCCATCCGGCGGCCCGGCGGCGCGGTCTGGCCGGCGATGAAGCCGACGACCGGCTTCTTCATGTTCTTCTTGACGTACTGCGCCGCTTCCTGCTCGTCGGTGCCGCCGATCTCGCCCATCATCGCGACCGCCTTGGTCTGCGGATCCTTCTCGAACGCCTCGAGGACGTCGATGAAGTTCGTCCCGTTGATCGGGTCGCCGCCGATGCCGACGCAGGTGCTCTGGCCGATGCCGGCGCGCGTGAGCTGGTAGACGACCTCGTACGTCAGCGTGCCGGAGCGGCTGACGACGCCGACGTTGCCCGGCGTGCAGATGCGGCCGGGGATGATGCCGACCTTGCTCTGGCCGGGCGTGATGAGGCCCGGGCAGTTCGGCCCGAGGAGGCGCGCGCCCTTTTCCTTCACGAACGGGTACACCTGCGTCATGTCGAGGACGGGCACGCCCTCGGTGATGCAGACGATGAGCTTCACGCCGGCATCGGCCGCCTCCATCATCGCGTCGGCCGCAAACGGCGGCGGGACGTAGATGACCGTCGTGTTGGCACCCGTCTCCTGCACCGCCTCGGCGACGGTGTTGAAGATCGGCACGGTGCTCTCGAACTTCTGCCCGCCCTTTCCGGGCGTCACGCCGGCGACGACCTTCGTGCCGTACTCCATCATCTGCTTGGCGTGGAACGAGCCGTCGCGGCCCGTGATGCCCTGCACGATGAGGCGCGTCGAGTTGTCGATGAAGACGCTCACTTGGCGGCCCCCCCGTTCGTCGCGAGCTGCACGGCGGCGCGCACGGCCTCGTCCATGTCGGTCATCGCCTTGAAGCCGTTGTCGCCGAGAATCTTCACCGCGATCTCCTCGTTGGTGCCGGTGAGCCGGATGACGATCGGCACCTTCAGCGGATTCTGCTTCGTCGCCGTCACGATGCCGTTGGCGACGTCGTCCGTGCGCGTGATGCCGCCGAAGATGTTGAACAGAATCGCCTTCACGCTCGGGTCGGCGGTGATGATGCGGAGCGCGTTGACGACCTTCTCCGGGTTCGACGATCCGCCGATGTCGAGGAAGTTCGCCGGCTCGCCGCCGTAGTACTTGACGAGGTCCATCGTCGCCATCGCGAGGCCGGCGCCGTTGACGACGCAGCCGACGTTGCCATCGAGCTTGATGAAGGTGAGGTTCGCGTTGCGCGCCTGCACCTCGCTCGGATCCTCGGAGCTCTCGTCGCGCAGCGCCGCGACCTCCGGCTTGCGATCGAGCTCGTTGTCGTCGATCACCATCTTCGCGTCCACCGCGATCACCTCACCCTTTGGCGTCACCACGAGCGGGTTGATCTCGGCGAGCGAGCAGCCGGCGTCCACGAACGCCTTGTAGAGCTGCTGCATGATCTTCGCGGCGGCGCGGGCCTGCTTCACGTCCTTGTACAGGAAGAAGCCCATCTGAAGCGCCTCGTACGAGCGCAGCCCGTAGCGCGGATCCACCGGGTGGTAGTGGATCTTCTCGGGCGTCGTCGCGGCGACCTCCTCGATGTCGATGCCGCCGGCGGCGCTGACCATGAAGACGGCCTTCTTCGTCGCCCGGTCCACGATGATGCCGACGTAGGCCTCGGTACCGATGTCGGCGGCCTCGGTGACGAGCACCTTCTCGACCGTCAGCCCCTTGATCTGCATGCCGAGGATCGCCGTCGCCTTCTCGCGCGCGACCTCGGGCGTCGGACAGAACTTGACGCCGCCGGCCTTGCCGCGGCCGCCGGCGTGCACCTGGGCCTTCACCATGACGGCGGTACCGAGTCGGCGCGCGATCGCCTCGGCCTGCGCGGGCGTGGTCGCGACCTCGCCCGGCGGGATCGGCACGCCGTAACGGCGAAGAATGTCCTTCGCCTGGTATTCGTGGATGTTCACGGGGCTCCGATGAAAGTGTTGTCGCGAAGTCGGCGCGAGGGGCGCCGGTCAGGAGCGGGAGCGAAGCGACGTTCGCCGCCGCTTCGCTCGCCAGCTCGGTTGGTACCGCAGGTCATGCCACGATCGTCGTCCCGGCCTCGCCACGGACGGCTTCCGCGCCGAGACTCAGCTCGGTGATGATCGCGCGGCCGCCGGTGCGCCGCACGAAGTCCACCGCCGCGCGCACCTTCGGTGCCATGCTCCCTTCTCCGAAGGCGCCAGCGCGGTCGAGCGTCTCCGCCTCGGCGGCGGAGAGCCGGCGCAGCGCGCGCTGACCGGGAGTGCCCCAGTCGGCGTACACCGCGTCGACGTCGGTAAGGATAATCAGGAGCTCGGCGCGGAGGTCGCGGGCGAGGACCGCGGCCGCGAGATCCTTGTCCACCACGGCGTCCACCCCCTCGAGTCCGAGGTTCGGATCGCGGTAGACGGGAGCGCCGCCGCCGCCGCAGGCGACGACGATGGTGCCCTGCGCGACGAGATGCGCGATCACGCCCACCTCGTGCACGGCGCGCGGCCGCGGGCTTCCGACCACACGCCGCAGCCTCCCGTGACCGTCGCGCCGCACCGCCTGCCCCTCAGCCCGCAGCTCGTCGGCGCGCCGGGGCGTCAGCTCGTGGCCGATGAACTTCGTCGGCTGCCGCAGCGCCGGGTCGGCCGGGTCCACCTCGACCTGCGTGATGACCGTGACGACGTCACGATCGCTGCCGGCCCGCCGCAGCGCGTTCTCGAGCGACTGCTGCACCATGTACCCGATCCAGCCGGCCGTCGCCGCCACGAGGACGCCGAGCGGCAGCGGCGCGGCCTCGCTGCGCGCCAGCTCGTTGCGCAGCAGCTCGTCGCCCACCTGCGGTCCGTTGCCGTGCACGACGCAGAGCATCCATCCCTCGCGCGCCAGCTCCACGACGGGCCCGAGGCTCTCCCTCGTGTGCCGAAACTGGTCGTGGATGGTCGCGCGGTCGCCGGGGGCGAGCGCGTTGCCGCCGAGGGCGATGACGGCGACGTGCGTGGGCGCGTTGGTCATAGAGCTGAAGCGCGCAACCTATCGGGTGCCGGAAAGGCCGGCAAGGCGAGCTCCACCGTGCGCCCGGCGCGCGACACGGCCGTCGGTCAGGGCCGGGCGCGGCCCTGGCGCGGGGCGCGCGGATGGCCGAGCAGCTCGCCCAGCTGCGCGTAGGCGGCGCCGAAGGCGGCGAGGTCGCCACGCTGCAGCGCCGTCTGCATCGCGTCGTAGAGCGTCGCGACGCGGGCCCGGAACTCCACCGCTCCGCGGGGCGCGACCGCCGGCGCTGCGCCGCCGAAGGCGCTCGCCGGCAGGCCGATCGCCGACGCGACGTCGCGCCCGGCCCGTGGCAGCGAGTCGCCGACGCTCACGGCGATGCGCAGCAGTGCCGCCGCTCCGTCCTGGCGCGTGGCGTAGCGCGGCATCGTGTAGACGGCCGTGCCCGCGATCGGCACGGCGCGCAGCCGGCCGTTGCGGGCGACCTGCCCCGGCGCCGCGTCGGCGGCGGCGCTGTCCACGGCACTCTGGAGTCGCGCGACGAGCGCCGGCCAGGTCGGTGTGCCGCGCGTGCTGTCCACGCGAACCCAGTGCACGGTGCCCTCCGCGCCGCCCGTGGCGACGACGAGGCCGCGCACGCGGTCGCCGCGGTCGGCGAGGGGGATGCTCCAGGCGAGCGGCGCGCGTGCGTCGGGCAGCATGAACAGCGGCTCCGCGGCGAGCGTCGTCGCGCTGTCCACACCCGGCGGGCCGGCCAGGTGAAGCGCGGACGGCGCGGTCCCGATGTCGGAACAGGTCGGGCGCCCGTTGCAGCGCGCGAGCGCGACCGCCTGCGCGTAGGCGCCGTCGAGCGCGGGGGGCACGAGCGCCGCGAGGCCCGGCGGCAGCGCGCTCCAGTCGGTGAAGAGCGAGGGGAAGGCACGGCGCCACGTCCGCGCGATCGGGTCGGCGACCGAGTCGGCGATGAGCGAGACGCGGCCGGTGTGCGCGTTCACGAGCGCGACCGCCGCGTGGCGCAGATAGCTCCACTCGTCCGCGCCGACGCGGACGCGCGGGCTCAGTGGGTACGCGTCGGTCGCGGCGTACAGATGGAGCACCCAGTACAGCGAGTCGGCGTAGACGACGGGCTGCACCGTGCGGTCCGCCGTCAGGAACGGCGCGACGGCTTCGACGCGGTCGCGCACACCGCGCCGGAGCAGGATGCGCGGCGCGGGCTGCGGCAGGTCGTTGAAGAGGAAGCGCCAGTCCTGGAGACTCCAGGCGTGCGCGAGGCGCGAGCGCCAGCTGTCGAGTGGCGCGGCGGCGAAGTGATCGCCGCTGTCGCGCACCGCGACCCAGCCGCCGATGGAGTCCGCGAAGTAGACCGGCGGCAGCGCCAGGTAGTCGTCGCTCGGCTGGCCGAGCAGGTTCGCGCGCACCGGGGCGCCGCGGTCGTCCGCCTCGCCGGCGAGTACGCGAACGACGGCCCACGGCGCCGTCGGCTGGCCCGCCGGGGCGACCGGTGGACGGAGCAGCACCGTGGCGAGGGCGCGCCCATCGTACGCCACCTGCCAGGCAACCGAAGGCTCGGCCGTGGTGCCCGGATGCGTGCGCTGCACCTCGCGCGTGAGCACGGCCGGATCCCACACCGACACGCGCTGCGATAGCGTCGCGAGATCGGGATAGCCGAAGGTGGCGCTGTCGGCGGCAGGCGCGCGGACGCGATCGGTGTCGTAGGCGCGCCGTGTGAAGCTCAGGCCCGTGGCGACGTACGCCGCCTCGCGTAGCGCCGGGTCGCCGCCCTGGCCGAAGCGGCGCGCGAGCACGGGCAGCGCCTGGCGCAGCGCGAGCGAGAGCACGATCACCGTCGTCAGCGCGCCGAACGCGACGCGCATCTGTCCCGTCCACGACGACCAGAGCACGACGAGGCCGATGCCCACCGTCAGCGCGGCCAGCGCGAGATTCGCGGGCACGACGACGCCGCGGTCCACGGCGGTGAAGGCGCCCTCGGGCCCGCTGCCGTGGCCGAGCGTGGCGTACGCGTCGAGGCGGTAGCTCCACGCCAGGAGCATCAGGAACAGCACGCCGAGCACGGTGAGATGGCGGCGCACGTGCGTGGACGCGCGCAGCGTGCCGCGCTCCCAGCGTAGGCTCGGCGTCAGCGCGTACAGGAAGACGACGACCGCCGACGCGAGGATGAGCGCCAGCACCGACCAGACGTAGACCGAGGTCTCGAGCGGCAGCCAGTAGACGAAGTAGCTCAGGTCCGCGGCGAAGAACGGATCGCTCTCGCCGAACTCGACGCCGTGGCGCCAGAGCGCGAACGTCTGCCAGCTCTCGTTCGGGAGCGTGAGCACGGCGCTCAGCGCGAGCGCGATGACGGCGGCGGCGATCGTGAGATAGCGCGGGGGCACCTCCTCGCCGATCTCGATGTTCGCGACCCGCCGCGGCAGCACGAGCGACACGACCGACCGGCGCACCGCCCACAGGTTCACGAACAGGAACGCGCCGCCGACGATCGTGGACAGGGCGCCGAGCAGCAGCTGCGTGAGGGTGCGCGCGCGCCAGAGCTCGGCCGCACCGAGCGCTTCGTACCACCGGTAGTCCACGTACAGCGACGCGACCGCGCGCCCCACGAGGAGGAGCACGGCGACGCTCACGGCCGCGAGCGCGGCCCAGCGGCGCGCGGTCACGCGCGCCTCACGCTAGGGCTGGACGCCCTGCGACCGCAGCCATCCCTCGACCTCGCCGCGAATCTCGGCGAGCCGCGCTTCGCTCGCCGCCTCGAAGCGGGTGACGAGCACCGGCTGCGTGTTCGACGCGCGAATGAG
>DATMHT010000138.1:0-3318 GCA_035554795.1 Gemmatimonadaceae bacterium
AAGCGGAGGATCGCGCTCTCCTGCACCGCCAGCGTCATGTGGCGCGTGAGGAGCGTCTGCGCGTCGGGGCTGTCGCGCGCCGCGATGCGGAGCGTCGCCCCGCCTTCGGCGAAGGGCCGGCGGAGCGGCGCGCGGAGCAGGTAGCGCGTCGCGAGCGGCAGGTGCCACTCCGGCTCCGTGGCGAAGCGCAGGAACCAGCCGCGCTCGTGGGCCGTGCGCAGCACTGCGACGCCCGCCCGCAGCTCGCTCACGCCGACGTCGAAGATCATGATGTGGGTGAAGAACTCGCCCGTGAGCGTGAGCGAGTCGGGCATCGGGCGCGCCGGCCCGTCGAGCGGCACCATGCGGCCGTCGCCGGCGGCGCGGAGCTCGATCGTCATCACGCTCTCCCCCTTGGTCGCGTCGAGCCAGCGCGCGCCGCGCGCGTCGCGGAGCGTGACGTGGAATCGCGACGGGACCACGTACTTGTCCGCGTAGTCGGCGAAGTGCGGGTAGCGCGCGCGCAGGCCGTCGGGGTGGACGCCGATCGTCACCAGCACCGACGACGCGCCGTCGGCGCCGGGCGTCGCGTGCACGCCGGCGAGCGTAAAGAGCTGGCCGAGCGTGGCGGTGGCGCGCGGAAAGGCGGCGCGGTAATCGGCGCGCAGCGCGCCGTCCCCCGCCGCGCCGCGCCGTACGGCCGACGCCAGGAGCGCGGTGTAGACGTCCTCGATGCTCGCCGCGCGCACGCCGCCGACCGCCTGCTCGACGCCCGTCGTCCACTCGTACTCGTTCTCGCCGAGCCGCCGCAGCCGCATCGCGTGGCGCGAGTCGCCGAGTCGCGTCGGCGGCGGCGCGTCCGCCACCGGCACGAAGAGATAGCGTCCTCCCGTGAACGCGCCCTCGAGCGTCAGCACGCGCGCGCCGTCGGCGGGCGACGACGCGGCAGCCGGGAGCCAGATCGAGCTGTCGTCGTAGATCTTCGACGGCGTGAGCGCGTAGCGACCGAGCTTGCCGCGCGCCCGCGCGAACCGGGGAGCGCGCTCGACGTTGGTGAAGCGCTCGGCCATGGCCGCGAACAGATCGCGCGCGCTCGACTCCGCCGCGGCCGGCGTCGGGCCGAACGACACGGCGGCCTCGCGGCAGCCCGACGAGACGACCAGCGCGAGCGCCGCGGCCCCGAGGGAGAGGCAGGGACGCGTCTGCATCCGTCGCCGGATGGTCGGACGGGGACCGGCTGTCGGCAGGGTCAACGGCGCGGAGAGGGGTTGATGCGAGCGGGCTGGCTGGGTATTTTCAGTACTGCGCGCCGGGGGGACTGTTCCGTCGGCGAGCGAGTACTGCCCCTTGGTGTAACTGGCAACACGTCTGACTCTAGCAGCACGACCGCTGGACACCGCCATCGAAAGGTGGCGAGTGAATGCCCTCAAAGTCGGTGAACGCTTCCGGGGAGACCCGATGCCAACGCCGAGCCAAGCCCCGGAGGATCGGGGAAGGTGTAGAGACTGGATGGGGACCACCTGACCGCAGCGCCGCTCAGCAGTGCGGGCGAAGGTGAAGGCACAGTCCAGCCCACGAACGTCGGGTCGAGGCCCGGTGGCGGCGAAAGCCGAAGTGGGATGGGATCAGAAGAGTCCTGGTTCGAGCCCAGGAGGGGCAATTGAAGGGCAAGACGGCAGCGAGTGAAGCGCCCTGGCGAAGAGCCAGGGCGCTTTGCATTTCGAGCTGCAGCGGCTCGGGCTCGATCGTACGCCGCACCGTGCCGCCTCGATTGCCACGGCTCGCGTGCGAACGCGCAATATTTTGATGACGCGTGCGACGTTCCTCGGAGACAGATTTGGACGGAATGATCGGCGCACGCCCATGCCGATCGTCAGTCAGAAGCGAGCGAGCGAGCCGCGAATGGCGAAGGCGCAGCGCGAGTCCGTCGACCAGCCAGGCGTGACGTCGAAGCGCTGCCCACGCTGCTGCGGGCTTGGCGTTACGCTCCCCGCGAGAGACTTCCCCAGAAATCGCGCGCGTCGCGACGGCCTTGGCAGCCTGTGCCGACGCTGCAAACAACAGATAGATCGACGCTACTGGAGCGGCAACTCAGAGCGGTTGACGCCTTTGCGCGCGTCACAGAAGCGAATCCGGCGCACCGACGCACGCCGGCTGGTGGTCACCTACCTGCTAGCCCATCCGTGCGTCGATTGCGGTGAGACCGACCCCGTCGTGTTGGACTTCGATCACGTGGAAGGACGTAAGTCGGCGAACGTGTCCGCGCTGGTCGCCGATGGCTACGAGTGGGGAGTCATCTCGGCCGAAATCGCGAAGTGCGTAGTCCGCTGCGCCAATTGTCATCGACGCCACGAGGCGCGGAAGCGAGGCTACTTCCGGTCGGTGACCATTGGGCGCAGCAGAGATCTCGGGAGCCTCTCGTGATGCGTGGGGTCGTTCGGAGTTCCTTTCCTCCTTGAGCGTTCCGCGGGCGCATCGCGAGTAGACCGCCGCACTAGCCATCACGGCATAGTGGGGCGCTCTTGCGTTCGGTCGGGTCAGGATGCAGATCGACCGTGCCGCGGCCGGTCCCCGGATGCCCATTGCCGGACCGTTCGACGTCGCATCCCCGGAGCGTTCAGGTCGGCCGTCCACTCTGCGCACGACATGCCCGGATCCCGCATCGGTCTCGCTCTCGCCGCCATAACGGTCCTCGCAACGCCCGCGCTCCCCGCGCAGAGCTCGCGCGCGACCGTTCGAGAATATCGGCGCGTCTTTCCCACCTATCCCTTCGGCGACCCGAACCCCATTCCCGTCGTCGGCCGCATCTACCCGTACTTCCGGTTCGACGGCTTCACTCATCGCGCCGAGCAGCGGGAATGGAAGGTGGTGGAGCTCGAGAACCGGTACCTGCGCGTGATGATACTACCCGAGATCGGTGGCAAGATCTGGAGCGCGGTGGACAAGCGCTCGAACCGGTCGTTCATCTACTTCAACCACACGGTGAAGTTTCGCGACGTCGCCATGCGGGGCGCGTGGACGAGCGGCGGCATCGAAGCCAACTACGGAATCTTCGGCCACACGCCCAACGTGGCGACGCCAGTGGACTACGTCACCCGCACCAACGCCGACGGGAGCGTCAGCTGCATCATCGGGGCGTTGGATCTGCTCACCCGCACGCCCTGGCGCCTCGAGATCCGACTCGGCCGGGACGACGCGATGTTCACCACCACGTCCTTCTGGTACAACGCGTCACCGCTCGAGCAGCCGTACTACACGTGGATGAACGTCGGCATCAAGGTCGCCGGCAACCTGCAGTTCGTCTTTCCCGGCACGAGCCACGTGGGGCACAATGGCGAG
>DATMHT010000139.1:0-12871 GCA_035554795.1 Gemmatimonadaceae bacterium
AGCGCGCCCGTGGTCGCTCACCTGGTGCTCGTCGGGTTGCCCGGGGCGGGGAAGAGCACGGTCGGGCATCGGGCCGCGGCCGTCCTCGGCTGGCCGTTCGTGGACCTCGACGAGGAGATCGAGCGGCGGGAGGGGAGGTCGGTGGCGGAGCTGTTCGCCGAGCGCGGCGAGGGGTACTTCCGCGAGCGCGAGCTGGCCGCGACGGCCGAGCTGCGTGCCGCGGGCACCTCCTCGGTCGTCGCTCCGGGAGGGGGTTGGGTCACGGTCCCGGGCGCGGTGGCACTTTTGCGACCGCCGGGACGTATCATCCATCTCGCCGTCTCACCGGAGCGAGCGCTGGCGCGTCTCGGCGGCTCGCGCCAGAGTCGGCCGCTGCTGCGGCGGCCGGACCCGCTCGCCGCGCTGGAGTCGCTGCTGAGCGCGCGGCAGCAGGCGTACGACGCCTGCGCGGACCATGTCGTGCGCACTGATCTGCTGACGGTACAACAGGTTACGGACGCGGTCGTCGAGCTTGCCTCGGCGTTTCGGGAGGCCTAGGTTGCAACATGAATGAGCGCCTGAGCGACGTGCTCGCGCTCCTGCGAGAGCGATTCGCCCCGGGGACGGACGCCGCCGAAGTCGAGGCGTTCCTGTCGTCCCAGGGGTACGACGGGCGACAGATCGGTGAGATTCTCGCCCTCTACCTGGCCGATCCTTCCGCCGATCGCGGGGCGGGGATGAGTGCTCAGGCCTCGTTGCCGATCCGCGTCGTCGGACCGCACGAGCGTGGGCGATTCGCGCCCGAGGCGTGGGGCCACCTCCTCTCGCTGACCGGCGCCGGCGTGCTGACGGGCGGTGAGCTCGAGCACGTCATCGAGCGCGCGCTGACCCATATTGATGGCCGTATCGCGCTCGACGATCTGCGCTCCCTCATGGAGGGCGGCGCGTACGACGACTCCGCCGCGCCGCCTCCGGCCGGCGGGATCACGATTCACTGACCGGCACCGTTTCGTCGCCTCAGCGGTTCACGCGACAGCGCTTAAGAAGTAGTCGAACGAGTATTCAGCAGTCGTTCAACGAGCATTCAGCGGCGTGAGGCGCGACGGGCGCGCCGGCCGGCAGCGCGCGAGTCGCGACGCCGGGGCCGCCCGCCGCCGTTTCCGCCCTCTCCGTTACGCACAGGTACGAGTCATGGCATCTCCCAAGGACAGGAACGTCGCCGAGCCGAACACGGCGGGCGTCGCCGCCGCCAGCGCCGAGGACGGCGCGGCCGCCGGCGACGGCGCCGTGCGCCGCGCGACGGGCCAGCCGGCGACGGCGCGCAAGTCGGCGGCGAAGAAGGGCGGCGCAGCCAAGAGCGCCGCGGCGAAGAAGAGCGCCGCCAAGAAGACCCCGGCCAAGAAGGCGGCCGCGAAGAAGGGTGCGGCCCGCGCCGCGAAGGCGGAGGAGCCGGCCGACGAGGAAGAGTCGGCGGCGCCCGGCAGCACGTCGCTCGTGATCGTCGAGTCGCCGGCTAAGGCGAAGACGATCGGGAAGTACCTCGGCCGCGCCTTCCGCGTGAAGGCGACGGTCGGGCACGTGCGCGACCTGCCGGAGAAGAAGCTCGGCATCGACGTCGAGAACGGCTTCCGCCCCGAGTACGTGACGATCGAGGGCAAGGAGAAGACGCTCGCCGACCTGAAGAGCGCGGCCAAGGACTCGCGCGAGATCTTCATCGCGACCGACCCGGACCGCGAGGGCGAGGCGATCGGCTGGCACGTGGCCGGGCAGATTCGCCGGAAGGGTGGTGCGCCGATCCGCCGCGTGCTCTTCCACGAGATCACGAAGGACGCGGTGCGGCAGGCGATCGACAACGCCGGCGAGATCGACGAGCGGAAGGTGGACGCGCAGCAGGCGCGCCGCGTCCTCGACCGGCTCGTCGGCTACAAGGCGAGCCCGCTGCTCTGGAAGACGGTGAAGAAGGGGCTGTCCGCGGGTCGCGTGCAGACGGTCGCGCTGCGGATGCTCGTCGAGCGCGAGCGGGAGATTCGCGCCTTCCGGCCGGTGGAGTACTGGACGATCGCGGCGCTCCTCGAGCATCGCGGCCAGCAGTTCACGGCCAAGCTCCACCACGTGGACGGCAAGAAGCCGGAGATCTCGAACGAGGGCGAGGCGCAGTCCATCCTCGGCGATCTGCGCGGCCGCTCGGTCTTCCCGGTGACCGAGGTGAAGCGGCGCGAGCGCCGGAAGAACCCCGCCGCGCCGTTCACCACGAGCACGCTGCAGCAGGAGGCCGCGAAGAAGCTCGGCTTCGGCTCGAAGCGCACGATGCGGCTCGCCCAGGACCTCTACGAGGGCATCGAGCTCGGGAAGGAGGAGGGCGCGGTCGGTCTCATCACCTACATGCGTACCGACTCGACGCGCGTCGCGGAGAGCGCGGCGACGCAGGCGCGCGACTATCTGCGGACGCTGTTCGGCGCCGACTACCTCGCCGCCGGGCCGCAGCTCTACGGCAAGTCGGCCGCGGCGAACACGCAGGACGCGCACGAGGGCGTGCGGCCCACCGACCCGACGCGCCGTCCGGACGCGGTGAAGCGCTTCCTCAAGGAAGACCAGTTCAAGCTGTACGACCTGATCTGGAAGCGCTTCATGGCGTCGCAGATGGCCCCCGCCGTCTTCGACACGACGACGGTGGACTTCGACCTGCGCGCCGACATCGGCCGCAGCTATCTGTTCCGCTCGACCGGCAGCGTCGTGAAGTTCCAGGGCTTTCTCGCCCTCTACAAGGAAGCGCGCGAGGAGGGCGACGCGAAGGCGCTCGAGGACGAACAGGCGCTGCCGGTGGTGGAGGTGGGAGAGCAGGTGCCGGTGAAGGAGATCGTCCCGTCGCAGCACTTCACCGAGCCGCCGCCGCGCTACTCGGAGGCGAGCCTCGTCAAGGAGCTCGAGCGGCTCGGCATCGGCCGCCCGTCCACCTACGCGTCGATCATCTCGACGCTGGTGGACCGCCGCTACGCGCAGCTCGAGCAGCGCCGTTTCTTCCCGACCGAACTCGGTGAGTCGGTGGAGAAGGTGATGGTCAAGCAGTTCCCCGAGATCTTCAACGTCCGCTTCACCTCGACGATGGAGGGAGAGCTCGACAAGGTCGAGGGCGGCGCGGTGAGCTGGCAGCGCGTGCTCGAGGAGTTCTACTCGCCGTTCGCGGAGTCGCTGAGCAACGTCAACGTGGACGCGCTCATCGGCGAGGCGCACGACCTGTCGAAGCTCGCCGACGAGAAGTGCCCCGAGTGCGGCGGCAAGCTCGTCGCCAAGGGCGGCTTCTTCGGCCCGTTCGTCGCCTGCGAGAACCACCCCAAGACGTGCAAGTTCACTCGCCCGCTCGGCGGCGCGCGGAAGCCGGCGGAGCCGACGGACTACAAGTGCCACGAGTGCGGTGCGCCGATGCTCAAGCGCCACGGGCGCTCGGGCGACTTCCTCGGCTGCAGCCGCTTCCCGAAGTGCCGCGGCACGCGCTCGATGCCGACCGGCGTGCTCTGCCCGAAGGACGGCGGCCAGATCACCGAGCGTCGCTCGAAGAAGCGCGGCAAGGCGTTCTACGGCTGCGAGAACTACCCGAGCTGCGACTTCGTCTGCTGGGACAAGCCCGTGCCCGAGCCGTGCGCGGAATGCGGCTACGTCGGCGCCGAGGCGAAGTTCAGCAAGGCGCGCGGCCACTACCGCAAGTGCATCAAGTGCGGCAACGAGTGGGACGTGCCGGAGCCGATCGAGCAGGAAGCGGCGGTCGCGGTCTGACGCGCCGCGTCGCGGCGGCGACGTCACGCACGACGGGCCCCGGTCGAGTGACCGGGGCCCGTCGTGCTTCTGCTGCCACTGGAACGCCGAGCCAACCGGCGGCTCGCTAGAACGGTTTGAACCCCGGGCTGCCGTAGCGGGTCAGGTGGAAGATGTCCCACAGCGGCAGACCGTAGGCGATGACGACGAGGACGACGGCCACCGTGAACCAGAGTCCGAGCCGGTCCCAGCGCGAGACGGGGAAGCCGTTCGCGGGGCGGCCGAGCGGCTCCGCCCACTCGATCGCCGGCTGCGGGACGCGCTTGCCGGCGAGGAGCGTGCCGAGCATGACGAGCACGAAGAAGGCGGCGCTGATGAAGAGCACGATCCCGCCGAGCGCCGAGAACGTCGTCAGCCCTTCCCACATCTTCGCCTGCGGCGCGCCTCCGTAGTTCGTGGCGAAGACGCGCCGCGGGAGGCCCATGAGCCCCGTGATGTGGCTGACGAACGCGAACATCACCATGCCCAGGAACCAGAGGTACGGCTGCACGCGCGCGAGCAGCGACAGCTCCAGCTCGCGTCCGCTCATCTTCGGCACGAGCCAGTAGCACGCGCCCATGAAGGTGAGCGCGGCGGCGCTTCCGACCGTGAGGTGGAAGTGGCCGTGGATCCACGCCGTGTTGTGGACGACGCTGTTCAGCGCGTACGCGGCGTTCACCGCGCCGCCGAAGCCGCCAACGAGGAAGAGAAGCATTGCGAGCAGGACGCTCGCGACGGTCGGGTTGCCCCAGGGGAGCGCGCGGATCCAGCCGAACAGTCCCTTCCCGCCGCGCAGCCGTCCTGCGATCTCGAGCGAGGCGCAGATGGTGAAGGCGGTGACGAAGCTCGGGAACGAGATCGTCATCGTGATGAAGGTGTGCAGCAGCTTCCACTGCGCAGAGATGCCCGGGTCCTGGAACTGGTGGTGCAGGCCGACCGGCGTCGAGACGACGAGGAAGTAGGCGAAGACCATCCGGCCCAGCGGCTCGGAGAACAGAAAGCCACCGGCCTCGCGCGGCAGCACCGTGTACCAGACCGTGTACGCCGGCAGGATCCAGAAGTAGACGAGCGGGTGCCCGAAGTACCAGAACAGCGTGCGCGCCAGCAGCGGGTCGATGCGCGTCGTGAGGCCGAGCGACCAGGGGATGAGCTGGAAGAGCATCTCCGAGGCGACGCCGATCGTGCAGAGAAGCCAGAGCATCGCGTTGGCCGTCGTCGCGTGCATGGCGAGGCTCACCGGGCGGTCGGGTGCCTCACGCCGCGCCGCGCGCCACGAGGCGATGACCTCGATCGCCCACCACCATGACGCGACGACGACGATCGTCAGGCCGATGTAGAAGGCCGGGTGCGCCTGGAGCGGCGGGTAGAACGTGTACAGCACGCTCGCCTTGAACGACAGCACGGTGACCGCGGTCATCAGGGTGCCGAACAGCGCGAGCCCCCAGAAGAACCACGCGGCGCGCGGCCAGCGCAGCTCGCCGCGCTCGCGCTGCACGATGGCGTAGCCGAAGCCCATGATGAAGAACGTCGTGAAGACGAGCGCCATCAGGACGCCGTGGGCCGTCACGGACATGTAGTACATGCGCGCCGAGCGGTACGGCAGCTCGAGGTTGGCGCGGCTGATCGCCTGCATCATCGCCATCGCCGCGGCGACGCCGAAGGCGATGACCGCGACCCAGATGTTGGCGAGGACGAGCCGCCGCGTCGTCAGCGAGCCGACCGCGGCGTCCGTCGCCGCGCCGCTGTAGCCGGGGGCCGTGCCGCCCAGTCGCATCGCGTCAGTGGCCGCCATGCGTCCCTCCCATGGTCGTGGCCGACGGCATCCAGTCGGCGGGGACGGCTTGCGTCGGTGGCGCGGTGAAGCGCTCCCGCGGCACGACGACGAGCTTGCCGGACATCGTGTGATGGCCCACGCCGCAGTACTCGTTGCACGCGACCAGATACTCGCCCGGCTCGTCGAACTCCGTCGTGAACTGGCTGACGTAGCCGGGAATCACCATCGTCTGGCCGTTCGTGCGCACGATCTCGAAGCCGTGCGTGACGTCGGTCGAGGTGACGTGGAAGGTGATCGGCGTGCGCGCCGGCACGGTGAGCTGGGCCGGGAGCCAGGCGAAGGTGAGCCCGACGATGCGCGCGTGGAGGTGGCCGGTGGGGTCGGCGAGAAGGCCCGGCGACCGGAAGCGCGCGTCGGACATCGCCCGTGTCGGATCGATCGTCTCGACGTGGCTCGGCGGGTGGAGCGCCCGGCTGAAGGCGGCGACGGCCGTGCTCGTGAAGAACAGCGCGAGCATCAGGGCGACGCCCCACATGAAGATCCGCTCGTAGAGGTCGACTTTCACGTCTCACCTCACGGCGTGACTGGCTGGCGCGCCAGGAAGATGAAGATGTAGATCGCGAACCAGCCCAGGACGAAGAGCACCGCGTACGTCGCGACGAACGCGAACGTCCCGATCGGGTGCTCGGGCAACCCTTCGGGCATCTCGGACATGCGGACCTCCCTGCGAGGGTGGGATCCCCCGGGCGGCGGCCGGTGGCCGCGCCCGGTGCCGGCGCGAAAGCCGCCACGCTACCGCTCGCCTGTTTGGGCGTCCATCGGGAAATCCCTTACGAGCGTCGCGCCCCGTCGGCCGGCGCGGGCCGGCAGCGAAGGCACGCGCGACGTGCCCGGTCTGGCCGCGATGGGCTATCTTTCCGCCCATGAGCGCGATGTCCCGGAGTCAGGAGATTCACGTCGTCGGCGGCGGTCTGGCCGGCAGCGAGGCGGCGTGGCAGCTCGCCGAGCGCGGGCACGACGTCGTGCTCCACGAGATGCGCCCCGAGCGCGGCACTCCCGCGCACAAGACCGACCGGCTCGCCGAGCTGGTGTGCTCGAACACCTTCAAGAGCACCGAGACCTCGAACGCGCACGGGCTGCTCAAGGCGGAGATGCGGCAGTTCGGGTCGATCGTGCTCTGGGCGGCCGACCAGGCGCGCGTTCCCGGCGGCAGCGCGCTCACCGTGGACCGCGAGCTGTTCGCCGGCGCGCTCACCGAGCGCGTCACGTCGCACCCGCGTGTTCGTGTGGAGCGTGGTGAGGTGACGGAGCTGCCGGCGATCGGCGTGGTCGCCACCGGCCCGCTCACGTCGGACGCGCTGACGACGACGATCCAGCGGCGGCTCGGCGTGGATTCGCTCGCCTTCTACGACGCGATCGCGCCGATCGTGGCCGGCGACTCGATCGACTTCTCGATCGCCTTTCGTGCGTCGCGCTATGGCAAGGAGACGATGCCGAGCCCGGGCGACGGCGACGCGGGCGCACCGCAGGAGGGCGCGTACGTCAACTGCCCATTCACGCGCGAGCAGTACGAGGCGTTCCTGGACGCGCTCACCGCGGCCGACCAGTATCACGGGCAGGAGTTCGACCCGATCCCCTACTTCGAGGGGTGCATGCCCGCGGAGGAGATGGCGAAGCGCGGGCGCGAGACGCTGCGCTTCGGGCCGATGAAGCCGGTCGGCCTCGTGGACCCGCGCACCGGCCGTCAGGCGCACGCGATCGCCCAGCTGCGCATGGAGGATCGCGAAGGCCGCATGTGGAACCTCGTCGGCTTCCAGACGCGGATGCGTACCGGCGCGCAGCAGAAGGTCTTCCGCATGATCCCGGGTCTCGAGCACGCCGAGTTCCTGCGGTACGGCTCGATCCACCGCAACTCGTACATCAACGCGCCCGCCGCGCTCTCGCCGCACCTCGGCCTGCGCGACGCGCCGACGACGCTGTTCGCCGGGCAGATCACCGGCGTCGAGGGCTACACCGAGAGCACGGCGACCGGCATCCTCGCGGCGGTGAACCTGTCGCGGCTGCTGCGTGGCGACGAGGCGGTCGTGCCGCCGCCGACGACGATGCTAGGCGCGCTCTATCGCTATCTGCGCGAGGCCGACCCGCGCCACTTCCAGCCGATGAACGCGAACTTCGGCCTGGTGGACGATCTGGAGGTGCGGGTGAAGGACAAGCGCCGCAAGCGCGAGCTGATCGCGGAGCGGGCGCTCGCGGCGCTCGCGGCGTGGCGGTCGGAGCACGCCATCGAGCCGACGTCGATCGGTGCGGACGTGGCGGGTCCGGCGGCGGTGGCGTGACCGACGGCGACCCGATGGACGGCGGCGCGAGCGGCGGCCCCGAAGGCGGGGCGGGGGAGAGCGGAGCGCGGCGCGCGCCGGCCCCGCCAGCGCGTCGCGGGGTCGCCGGCAAGCGGGTCCGGGGGGCCCCCCCCCGAGCGCAAGATGCGCCCGCGGCCGCCGAGTCGCGCAACCCGGATGTCGCGCCGCCAGTCGAAACGCCGCGCCCGTCGCGGGTGTCGACGCCGCCCGCGACGGGCGCGCGGCCGACGAGCGGCACGGCACCGCGCAGCGGTGCGGCGCGTCCGCCCGCCAAGCCGATCGACGCCGTGTCCGACGCCTCGGTCGCGGACTATCTCGTGCACCTCGAGAAGGAGCGCGACGTCTCGCCGAACACGCTGCGCGCCTACCAGCGCGACCTCGCCGAGTTCGTGAGATTCCTGGGTGGCTACTACGGCGCCGGCGGCTGGTCGTGGCAGGGGGTGGACCGCCTCGCCGTGCGCGGCTTCCTCGGTCACCTCACGAGGCGCGGCCTCTCCAAGCGATCGGCGGCGCGGGCGCTGTCGGCGGTGCGGAGCTTCTATCGCTACCTGCACCGGAACGAGCAGGTCGAGGCGAATCCGGCACGCGCGGTCGGTTCGCCGAAGCTGGAGAAGTATCTACCGAGCTACCTCGACCGCGCCCAGATCGAGCTGCTCTTCCAGAGCGCCGAGGTTCGCGCGTGGGAGGGAAAGTTCGGCGACGTCCGGAACCTCGCGATCCTCGAGCTGTTCTACTCGACCGGGATGCGACTCAGCGAGCTGCGCGCGATCAATCGCACCGACCTCGATCTCGTCTCGCAGCAGGTGAAGGTGCGCGGCAAGGGACGGAAGGAGCGCATCGTTCCGATCGGCGACCACGCGGCGCTCGCGCTGCGCAACTACGAGGCGAAGCGCGACGAGCTGGTGCGCGCGATCGGCGCGACGGCCGACCGGAACGCGGTCTTCCTCAACGCCCGTGGGCGCCGTCTGAGCACCCGGAGTGTGCAGACGGCGGTGACGACCTTCCTCAAGCAGATCGACGAGAACGCCGGCCTCTCGGTCCACTCGCTCAGGCACACCTTCGCCACCCACCTGCTCGACGCCGGCGCCGACCTCCGAGCCGTCCAGGAGCTGCTCGGCCACTCGTCCATCTCGACGACGCAGATCTATACGCATACGAGCGTGGAGCGGCTGAAGCAGGTGTATCAGAAGGCACACCCGAGGGCCTAGGCCCTAATCCCTCGCCCTCTTCTTGCACTACCCCGTCCCCATGCGGGTCGAAATCGTACCGATCATCCTCGGCGTCATCGTCGCACTGCTCGGCGTCGCCCTTCTGGCGGACGCTCGGCTTCCCGACGGGACGATCGTGCCCATCGAGCGACGGCGACGGCCGCGGACCGAGCGGAGCCGGGGCGGCGAGATGCTGATCGGGCTCGGCACGCTGTGCCTGGCCGCCGCGCTCATCGGCCGGGACAGCTGGCGCTACGGGACCGTGGCGGTGATCCTCGGCACGCTCCTCCTCGCCGCTGGCGCGTGGATGAACCGCCGGCTCCTGCACGACCTGATCACCTTCCGCGGCGCCGCCCGCCGCTCGCCCGAGGGCAGCCGGCCGCCGGTCGCGCCGCCGCCGCCCGGCAAGCCGGGCGAGCCGCCGCGCCGCATGCGCATTCGC
This sequence comes from Gemmatimonadaceae bacterium, assembly GCA_035554795.1. Taxonomy (GTDB): domain Bacteria; phylum Gemmatimonadota; class Gemmatimonadetes; order Gemmatimonadales; family Gemmatimonadaceae; genus DATMHT01. The sequence continues at coordinate 9,550 of DATMHT010000139.1, forward strand.
TGACGGACGGCGGCGCGGCCGGGCTCGCTTGCCGGCGACCGCCGGCCACCGCCGGCGCCGTCCTTCGCGGCCGCTGCACCGGACCCGGCACACGACGCCCCGCGTCCGGGTATCTTGCATCATGGACTACAAACTCCCCCGCGTGCGCGCGACGACGATCCTCGCCGTGCGCCGCAATGGCAAGGTCGCACTCGGCGGCGACGGCCAGGTGACGGTCGGCGAGACCGTCATGAAGTCGAGCGCCCAGAAGGTGCGCCTGCTGCACGGCGGCCGGATCGCCGCCGGCTTCGCCGGCGCCGTCGCCGACGCGTTCACGCTGTTCGACAAGTTCGAGGAGAAGCTCGAGCGCTATCCCGGCAACCTCTCGCGCGCCGCCGTCGAGCTGGCGAAGGACTGGCGCAGCGACCGCGTGCTGCGCCGGCTCGAGGCGATGCTCATCGTCGTCGACAAGGACCACGGCTTCGTCGTGTCCGGCACCGGCGACATCATCGAGCCGGACGACGGCATCCTGGCGATCGGATCGGGCGGCTCGTACGCGCTGGCCGCCGCGCGCGCGCTGGTGCAGAGCACGGAGCTCGAGCCGAAGGAGATCGTCCGCCGCGGCCTCGAGATCGCCGGCGAGATCTGCGTCTACACGAACACGAACATCACGGTTCTCGAACCGACTGGCTGATAGCAGAACACGGGTCGCGGGTAGCGGGTGGCGGATGGCAAATGCACCGCGACCCGCCACCCGCTACCCGCTACCCGGCTCCCCATCATGTCTTCCCCACGCACCCAGCAAGCGCTCGCGCGACTCGCGGATCTCACGCCGCGGCAGATCGTCGCCGAGCTCGATCGCTACATCGTCGGCCAGGGCGAGGCCAAGAAGGCCGTCGCCATCGCGCTGCGGAACCGGTGGCGCCGACAGCGCGCGCCCGAGGCGATCCGCAACGAGATCTCACCCAACAACATCATCCTCATCGGCCCGACCGGCGTCGGGAAGACGGAGATCGCGCGCCGGCTCGCGAAGCTCGCCGGCGCGCCGTTCGTGAAGGTCGAGGCATCCAAGTTCACCGAGGTCGGCTACGTCGGCCGCGACGTCGAGAGCATGGTGCGCGACCTCGTCGAGAGCGCCATCGACATGGTGCGCACCGAGCGCGAGAGCGAGGTGGACGACCTCGCGAACGAGCGCGTGGACGAGCGACTGCTCGACCTGCTGCTGCCGCCGCCGGCGACGACGACGGCCGCCGCGGCCGGCGACGCCAGGGGCACCGACGCCGCCGCGAAGGGTGCGGCCGCGCCGTCGGCTACGCCCGAGCGCGCGAACGTCTTCGTCGTCTCGCCGTCGGGCGCGGTGCTCCCGACTCCGGTGTCGTCTGCGGGCGGTGCCGCCGCCGCGACCTCGGGGCGCGGCTCGGAGAGCGGCGCGAACGGCGCTGGGGGCAACGGCGCGTCGGCGCCCGACGATGCGGCGCTGGATCGCTACCGTCGCACGCGCGAGAAGCTCAAGAACCTGCTGCTCGACGGCCAGCTCGAGGGGCGCGAGGTCGAGATCGAGGTCACCCAGCAGGGGCCGCAGATGTTCGACATGATGGTCCCGCAGGGCGCGCCCGAGGGGATGGAGAACTTCACCGAGATGCTCCAGGACATGATGCCGAAGCGCACGAAGAAGCGCACGGTGAAGGTCTCGGAAGCGCGGCGCATCCTCCTCGAGCAGGAGCTCGACAAGCTCATCGACCTCGAGGACGTCACGGCCGACGCGCTCGAACGCGTCGAGACGATGGGGATCATCTTCCTCGACGAGATCGACAAGATCGCCGGTGAACGTGGCGGGCAGGCGGGCGGGCCCGACGTCTCGCGCGAGGGAGTGCAGCGCGATCTGCTGCCGATCGTCGAGGGCTCGAACGTGCAGACGAAGTACGGGATGGTGAAGACAGACCACGTGCTGTTCGTCGCGGCCGGCGCGTTCCACGTCTCGAAGCCGAGCGACCTGATTCCCGAGCTGCAGGGCCGGTTCCCGATTCGCGTCGAGCTCAAGCCGCTCACCGAGGCGGACTTCGTCCGCATCATGACGGAGCCGGAGAACGCGCTGACCAAGCAGTACGCGGCGCTGATCGAGGCCGAGGGCGCGTCGGTGGACTTCGAGCACGCCGGGATCGCCGAGATCGCGCGCATCGCCGCGCAGGTGAACCAGCGCATGGAGAACATCGGCGCGCGGCGGCTGCACACCGTCATGACGACGCTGCTCGAGGAGGTGCTCTACGACCTCCCCGACGGTCGCACCGAGCGGGTCGTGGTCAATCCGGATCTCGTGCGCACGCGCCTCAAGGCGATCGCCGAGGACGAGGATCTGCGGAAGTACATTCTGTAGAACGCGTAACGGGTAGCGGGTAGCGCGGGCCTCGGGACGTCCCGAGCGGCGGGTCGCTACGCGCTGCCCGCTACGCGTTGCCCGTTACCCGCTATACGCTTCTCACATATTGCTCGCCGGCGACGGCGGCGGTTAGCTTGCGCGCGGCCGGCCCGCCCACCGATGGCGGGCCGCCGCCGCTTCCACGCCCGGCAACCGACGACCCGAGATGCCCACCGCCACCGCGCAGCACCGCGACTTCCTCGCGATCCCCGACTTCTCGCGCGGCGAGCTCGAGAACCTCCTCGACCTCGCCGACCGCATGCGGACCGGCGCGTACGACCGGAAGCCGCTCGCCGGCAAGTCGCTGGCGATGATCTTCATGAAGTCGTCCACGCGCACCCGCGTCTCGTTCGAGGTCGGCACCTGGCAGCTCGGCGGCCACGCGCTCTTCCTCTCGCCACGCGACGTGCAGCTCGGCCGCGGCGAGCCGGTGCGGGACACCGCGCGCGTGCTCTCGCGCTACGTGGACGGGATCATGATCCGCACGTTCGCGCACGCCGACGTCGAGGAGCTCGCGCGCTACGCGACCGTGCCCGTCATCAACGGTCTCACCGATCTGCTGCACCCCTGCCAGATCCTCGCCGACCTGCTGACGATGAAGCAGCACCTCGGCGGCTGGGCGGGGAAGAAGGTCGCCTGGGTCGGCGACGGAAACAACATGGCGAACTCGTGGATCAACGCCGCGTACCGGCTCGGCTTCGAGCTGGCGCTGGCCTGCCCCGAGGGCTACGACCCGGACCCGGCCATCGTCGAGCGCGCGCGCGCCGCGGCGAAGGTGACCGTCGTCCGCGACCCGAAGCAGGCCGTCGAGGGCGCGGACGTCGTCAACACCGACGTCTGGGCGTCCATGGGGCAGGAGGAGGAGCAGAAGATCCGCGAGCAGGCGTTCGCCGGCTACCAGGTGGACGACACGCTCATGGCGCGCGC
>DATMHT010000140.1:0-7945 GCA_035554795.1 Gemmatimonadaceae bacterium
CCGCCCGGTGCGCCACGTACTCGTCGTACGCCTCCAGCACCTCCGCCGCACTGACGGTCGCCGCGCCGAGCTTCCCGACCTCGACACCGGCGGCGAAGTTCGCGACGACCGCCGCCTCCCACGCGCTCGCGCCGACGGCGAGCATCGTCGCGAGGTACGCCGTCACCGTGTCGCCGGCGCCGACGACGTCGTAGACCTCGCGGGCCGTCGTCGGCACGCGGCGCACGTCGCCGTCCGCCGAGATGAGCGCCATCCCGCGCTCGCCGAGGGTGAGCAGCAGGTGCTCGACGCCGAGGCGGGAGAAGGTCGCCGGCAGTGCCTCGGGATGCTCGAGATCCACGGCGGCGCCGAGCGCCGACTCGAGCTCGCGCCGGTTCGGCTTGAAGACGGTGGCGCCGCGGTAGCTGAAGAAGTTCCGGTACTTGGGGTCCACGACGACGGGGATGCCGCGTGCCCGCGCCCAGCCGATCGCCTGCTCGATGACCCGTGGCACGAGCACACCCTTGTTGTAGTCCTCGAGCACCAGAGCGTCCGCTTCGGCGACGGCGCGCTCGACGCTGGCGAGGAGCCGCTCGACCTCGACGCCACGGACGTCCGCGTCCTCCTCCTCGTCGAAGCGCACCAGCTGCTGGGCCCGGGCGAGCACGCGCGTCTTGGTCGTCGTCGGGCGCTCGATCTCGACGAGCGACCGGCCATCGGCGCCGATCGCCCCGAGCATCTCGCGGAGCGTGCGGCCCGCGAGGTCCGCGCCGACCGCGGCGACGAAGTCGCACGAAGCGCCGAGGGCGGCGACGTTCTGGGCGACGTTCGCGGCGCCGCCGAGGGCGAGCTTGCGCTCGCGGACCCGGACGACCGGCACCGGGGCCTCGGGGGAGATGCGATCGACGTCGCCGCGGAGGTAGACGTCGAGCATCGCGTCGCCGACGATGGCGATGCGGCGCGAGGGGGCGGCGGCGAGGAGCGCGGCGAGGCGCTCGCGGGCGATCGGCGCCGGCCCCCGGCCGGCGCGCTCGTCGGAGGGGCGATCCATGGGCGGTGAAGCTAACGGCAGCCCCGGCCGGTCGCTACGCGGCCCCAGCGACGCGCCGGCGGGCCCGCGCTGCCGGTCACGTCGTCGGTGGAATCGGGCGCACGCGACCGCCGCGTCGCGGCGCACCTTGCACGGCACGGCGCTTGCCCCCAAGCTCTGCCAATCGCGCCCGGCGTAGCCGCAGCACCCTGCAGGCGCCGGGCGATGTCGTACCCCGCACCAGCGCTGGGCGCGCCCCGTCCGCGCCGCTCGTGCGCGCGGCGACGGCCGGGGCGAGCAGTCGAGGCGCTGGCCGGCCGCGCGCTCGCCTCGCGCCGCTCATCTCGCCGCTCGTCTCACCGTTTCCCGCTTTCCGTGCCCCCGTTCCCGACCACGTGACCGCGCTCACCGCCCGACTCAATACCGCCGCCAAGGAGCGGGTGCTCAGCATCCAGGAGTATTTCATCCTGGCCTGGAACGCCCTCCGCTTCACCTTCGCGCGGCCGTTCTATGGCGGCGACCTGGTGCAGCAGATGGACGCGATCGGCGTGCAGTCGCTGGGCATCGTGCTGCTCACCGGCTTCTTCACCGGGATGGTGCTGGCGCTGCAGTCGTCCGTCCAGCTGCAGCAGTTCGGCGCGCTGCCCTACATCGGACGGCTCGTCACCGGCTCGATGATCCGCGAGCTGGGCCCGGTGCTCGCCGGCCTGATGGTCGCCGGCCGCGTCGGGTCCGGCATCGCCGCCCAGATCGGCTCGATGCGCGTGACCGAGCAGATCGATGCCCTCAACACGCTCGGCACCGACCCGATCAAGAAGCTGGTGACGCCGCGCGTGCTCGCCGCACTCATCATGCTCCCGGTGCTGACGGTCATCAACGACTTCGTCGGCATCCTCGGCGGCAACGTCATCAGCACCTTTCTCGTCGGCCTGCCGAGCTCGGGCTACTGGCAGACGGTCTGGGACCAGATCGCCTCGGGCGGCTTCACCTTCCGCTACATCCCCAACGACTTCATCCAGGGGCTGTCGAAGCCGTTCGTGTTCGGCGGGATCATCTCGATCACCGCGTGCTACTTCGGCCTCTCGACCACCGGCGGCACGGAAGGGGTGGGGAACAGCACGACGCGCACGGTGGTCACGGCGAGCATCCTGATTCTCGTGGTGGATTACTTCATGACGCAGGTCCTGCTGGCGGTGTTCACTCCATGAGCGACGAGCGCACGCCGCCGTCGCCGGGCGAGCGCGCCGACGACCGGCCCGGCGCGCCGCCGGCGCCACGCGCCGGGGTCGCCGAAGCGCCGCCCGTGCCCCCCGCCGAGCGGCGCGGGACGGGCGAGCGCCGGATGACGCGCCCGACCCGTGTCCGCCGCGCCATCCGCGACGAGCTCGCCTCCGACGAGGAGCTCGAGGTCGAGGAGCAGGAAGAGGGGCGTCCGCCCGTCATCGAGCTCGATCACGTGTACCTCGCGTTCGACTCGCCGATCCTCGAGGACGTGTCCCTCACGGCGCACCAGGGCGAGACGATCGTCGTCGTCGGCGAGTCGGGCACCGGGAAGTCCACGGCGCTCAAGCTCATCCTGCGCCTGCTCGTCCCCGACCGCGGCCGCGTGCTGATCGACGGGCAGGACATCACCGGGCTGACGTTCAACGAGGCGCTGCGGGTGCGGCAGAAGATGGGCATGGTGTTCCAGGGCGCCGCGCTCTTCGACTCGATGACGGTGTTCGAGAACATCGCCTATCCGCTGCGCGAGCACACGGACCTCGACGAGGACGAGATCGAGGCGCGCGTGCGCGAAAAGCTGGAGTTCGTGGACCTCGATCCGGACCGCGTCATGCCGCAGTTGCCCTCCGAGCTCTCGGGCGGCATGAAGAAGCGCGTCGGCATCGCCCGCGGCATGGCGAACAACCCGGAGATCATGCTCTACGACGAGCCGACCTCCGGTCTCGACCCGCTCACCACCGGCACGATCACGCGGCTGATCATGAAGCTCCAGCGCGAGCTCGGCGTCACCAGCGTCGTCGTCTCGCACGACATCCGCTCGGCATTCCGGATGGCGTCGTACATCGCGCTCCTCGCCGACCGCCACATCGTCTTCTTCGGCACGCCGGAAGAGATGACGGGCACCGACGACAAGTACATCCGCGACTTCCTCGGCGGCTTCTAGGCGCTGGCCGCGCGCGGCGAACGCACGCATCCCTCTCTCACCGAATCATGAAGCGCTCCACCTTCATCACCTGGGATCAGCTCAAGGTCGGCGTGATCATCCTCGCCGCCCTGAGCGTCATGCTCGTCGCCATCTTCAAGCTCGGGCAGGCGGCGAACCTGTTCGCGAAGCGCTACACGCTCGTCGCCTTCCTGCCGAGCGCGTTCGGCGTCCGTACCGGCGGCCAGGTGACGATCGCCGGCCAGCTCGCCGGCACCATCAAGGACATCGAGTTCCTGCCGGTGGACGCGGACACGACGCGGAACCTCCGCGTCACGCTCGAGCTGAACGAGGAGATGCGCGAGCAGGTGCGCAGCGACTCCCGCGGGAAGCTGCGCACCCTCGGCCTCCTCGGCGACAAGGTGCTCGACATCAGCCCGGGCACGCCGCGCTATGCCGCGCTCCAGAGCGGCGACACGCTCGTCATGGGCGAGTCGCTCGACTACGACCAGGTCATCGCCCAGGCGTCGGGCGCGGTCGGGGATCTCGTGACGCTCACGCACGACCTCAAGAGCATCACCGGCGGCATTGTCCGCGGCGAGGGCACCGTCGGACAGTTCGTCACGAACCGCGATCTCTACGACGAGCTCACCGGAACGCTGCGCCGCACGAACCAGCTCATGGGCCGGCTCCAGAACCCGAACGGCACCGTCGGCCGCATGCTCGACGACCCGACGCTGTACCGGAACCTCACCGAGATGGTCGCGTCGGTGGACACGCTCGTCATCCAGCTCAACTCGCGCGAAGGCACCGCCGGCAAGCTGCTGCACGACGACTCGCTCTACAACCACCTGGTGGGCGTCGCCGCGGGCGCCGACTCGCTGGTCAAGATGCTGACGAAGGGGAACGGGCTCGCCTCGAAGATGCTCACCGACCCGACGCTCTACGATCAGCTCAACAAGGCGGTGACGGATCTGAACGACATCCTCGCCGACGTGAAGAAGAACCCGCGGAAGTACACGAAGGGACTGGTGAAGGTGTTTTGATGGCAGGGGGTAGGGGTTAGCGTACAGGGTGTAGCCCTTCCGCGCGGGTCGTCCCGGCGCACGGCTACACCCTAACCCCCTCTTCGCTACACCCTGCTCTTGCCCCCGGCGCTCGTCCTCTTCGTCTCGCTCCTCGGCATCTCGACGGCCGCGCCGCTGGTGCGGCTGAGCCACGCCCACCCGCTCGCGATCGCGACCTGGCGGCTCGGTTTCTCGCTGATCTTCGTGGCGCTGGCGCTGCTGCGCTCGGGCAGCTGGCGGCAGTGGGCGACGCTCGGCCGCCGCGATCTCGCCGTCGCGTTAGGCGCCGGCGTGCTCCTGGCGCTGCACTTCTGGTCGTGGAACAGCTCGGTCGGGCTGACCACCGTTGCCGCGTCGGTCGTGCTCGTGAACCTGCAGCCGGCGATCGTCGCCATCGCGTCGGCCGCGTGGCTGCGCGAGACACCGCTCCGCCGCCAGTCGCTCGGGATCGCCATCGCCATCCTCGGCGCGTTCATCGTCGCGGCGCCGGATCTGTTCGCGTCCCACGCCGCCGGCGCCGCCCGCAATCCGATCCTCGGCGACGCCCTCGCCGTCGTCGGTGCGGTGACGGCCGCTCTGTACTACGCCGCCGGCCGCCGGCTGCGCCAGACGCTCGACCTCTGGGCGTACGTCGGGCTCGTCTACGGCGCCTGCTTCGTCACGCTGCTCGCCATCTCGCTCGCGCGCGGCGTCGCCCTCGGCGGCCAGCCGCCGCGCGAGTACGCGATCTTCGCCGCGCTGGCCGTCGGGCCGATGCTGCTCGGCCACACGGGGATGAACTGGGCGCTCCGCTTCCTTCCCGCGTACGTCGTGAATCTCACCGTGCTCGGCGAGCCGGTGGGCGCCACGGCACTGGCCGCGCTCATCCCGGGAATCGGCGAGCGCCCGACCCTCGCCACGCTCGCCGGTGGCGCGCTCATCCTCGGCGGCGTCCTCGCGACCAGCGGCGGCGCCAGGCGGCGCGCGGCGCCGGCGCCTGTTGACGCCGCCGCATGATTATCTTTTAACCGCGCCTCCGTCGGTCACTCCGACCGCACCGCCCGCTCACACTTTCTCCGCCTCGACCGCGCCCCTCCGCTCATGCAGCGATACGAACTGGATGTCGTCGTCACGCGCGGCAGCGAGATCGAGTCGCGCCATTGCGTGCACGCGGCGGTCGTGGGCCCGGACGACGCGCTCCTCGGCGCGGCGCGCGACCCGAAGACGGTGACCTTCTGGCGCTCCTGCGCGAAGCCGTTCCAGGTGCTGCCCTTCCTCGAAGGCGGCGGCTTCGACGAGGTCCAGTGGGGCGCGGACGAGCTGGCGCTGTCGTGCGGGTCGCACGGCGGCGAGCCGGAGCACGTGGCGCTCGTCGAGTCCATGCTGCACGACGTCGGGCTCGAGGAAGGCGATCTGGCCTGCGGACCGCACGAGCCGCTCTCCACGCGCGGGCTCAAGCTGATGCGCGACGCCGGGATCTTTCCGTCGCGCCTCCACAACAACTGCTCCGGCAAGCACGCCGCGATGCTGGCCCGCGCCCACACGGCCGGCTGGACGATCGAGGGCTACGAGCGCGAGGCGCACCCGGTGCAGCGCGCGGCGCTCGAAAAGGTGGCGCAGTGGTCGGGCACGCCCGAGCGCGACGTCGGCCGCGCGGTGGACGGCTGCGGGGTCACCGTCTTCAGTCTCCCGCTCGAGGCAATGGCCCGCGCGTACGCGCGGCTCGCCACCGCCGCTCAGCGCGGCGACGAGGCCCCGAAGCGAGTGGTGGACGCGATGATCACGCACCCCTTCCTCGTCGGCGGCACCGACCGGTTCGACACCGTCGTCATGGAGGAGTCGGACGGGCGCATCCTCGCCAAGGTCGGCGCCGAAGGCGTGCATTCGCTCGCTCTTCTCGACCGCGGCATCGGCATCGCGGTCAAGGTCGAGGACGGAGCACAGCGGGCCCAGGGCGCGGCGGTGCTGCGACTGCTGCAGTTCCTCGACGCGCTGCCCGAGGCGCTCCCGCATCGGCTCGCCGACTTCTACCGACGCTCCGTTCGCAACAGCCGCGGCGAGGTGGTCGGCGAAGTGCGTCCGGTCGCGTAGCTTTGCGCCGCACCGCATGAGCGAGATGGCGCTCGACCGCTCGTCGGCGGCCACCCTTCCGCCGCTCGACGACGCGACGCGCCAGCTCGTGCGGCTGGCCGCCATGCTCGCGGTCGGCAGCGAGCGCGAGATGCGCGCCGCGCTGACCGACGCGGCCAGCGGGCCGGCGGAGGCGGAGTGGGTGGAGGAGCTGATCCTGCAATCGTACCTGTTCGCGGGATTCCCGCGCACGCTCAACGCCGCCCGCGAGTGGCGGCGCGCCTCGGGTCGCGCCGCGCCGGCGACGGACGAGGGCGACGATCCCGAGGCGCGCGTGACGGAGTGGCGCGAGCGCGGCGAGGCGACCTGCGCCGTCGTGTATGGCCGCTTCTACGCGCCGCTGCGCAAGAACATCCGCGACCTGCATCCGGCCCTCGACGCGTGGATGATCGTGGACGGGTACGGCAAGATCCTCGGCCGGCCCGGTCTCGACCTCTGGCGGCGTGAGCTGTGCGTCGTCGCCGTCTGCGCCGCCTCGCGGCAGGACCGGCAGTTACATTCGCATCTGCACGGCGCGCTGCATGCCGGCGCGACGCCGGCTCAGCTTCGGGAGACGCTCGCCCTGCTCGAGGACATGCTCGACGCCGCCGACATCGCCCGCTACAACAACCTGCTCGCCCGCGTCGTGAACGCGTAACAGGGACCAGGGAAGCGCCTGCTCCAGGCCCTGTCCCCTGCGCCCCAAGCCCTCGCCTCTCTCATGTTCATCGATCGCGTCGTCGTCAAAGTCGAAGCCGGCACCGGCGGCTCCGGCTGTACCTCGTTCCGCCGCGAGTGGCGCACGCCCATGGGCGGCCCCGACGGCGGCGACGGCGGCCGCGGCGGGGACATCATCGTCCGGGGCGACTCCAACCTCGCCACGCTCCTGGACTACACGTACCGCGACTCGTGGACGGCCGAGCGCGGCGAGCACGGCATGGGGTCGAACAAGACCGGGCATTCCGGGGAGGACGTCGTCCTTCCGGTCCCGCCCGGCACCGTCATCCGCGACCTCGACACCGGTGAGCTGGTGGGCGAGATCCTCGAGGCGGGCGAGGAGTTCGTCGTCGCGAAGGGCGGACGGGGCGGGAAGGGCAACGCCTTCTTCGCGACGGCCACCCACCGCTCGCCCCGCGAGTGGCAGCCAGGCGAGGAAGGACAGAAGCGGCGGCTCGAGCTCGAGCTCAAGCTCATCGCCGACGTCGGCCTCGTCGGGCAGCCGAACGCGGGGAAGTCCACGCTGCTGTCGGTCATCTCCGCCGCGCGGCCGAAGATCGCCGACTACCCGTTCACGACGCTCTCGCCGAACCTCGGCGTCGTGCAGCTGAGCGACCACCGCACCTTCGTCGTCGCCGACATCCCCGGCATCATCGAGGGGGCGCACGAGGGGAAGGGGCTCGGTCTCCAGTTCCTGCGCCACATCGAGCGCACGCGCGTCCTGGCGTTCATGATCCCGATCGACGCCATGGACTGGCAGGCGGAGTACGACCAGCTGCGCAGCGAGGTGCACGCGTATTCGCCCGAGCTGGCGGCGAAGCCGCACTGCGTCGTGTTCACGAAGCTCGATCTGCTCGGCGAGTCGTACGTGCCGCCGATCGAGGCGCCGGACGCGTTCGGCATCTACTCGATCAGCGCCGC
>DATMHT010000141.1:0-10985 GCA_035554795.1 Gemmatimonadaceae bacterium
GCCGCGAGACGCGAGCCTTCGGCGCTGATGCGTCCCTCGGCGCCGTCGCAGGTGGCGAGGTTGCGGCCGGCGTCGAGCGTGAGCCCGAGCCACTCGAGGCCGGCGCAGATCCTCTCGCGGACCGCCGGCGCGTTCTCGCCGATGCCGCCCGTGAACACGACTGCGTCGGCGCCGCCCATCGCCGCGAGGTAGCCGCCGATGTACTTCCGGGCCCGGTAGCAGAAGATCTCGATCGCCAGGCGCGCGCGACGATCGCTGTGCTCCTCGGCTTCGGCGAGCAGCTCGCGCATGTCGTTCGTGAGGCCGGAGATGCCGAGCAGACCGGACTGCTTGTTCAGCAGGACCTCGACCTCGCTCAGCGTCAGCCCCTCCTTCGACGCCACGTAGTCGAGAATCGCCGGATCGAGGTCGCCGGCGCGCGTTCCCATGACGAGGCCCTCGAGCGGCGTGAAGCCCATGGACGTATCCACCGACTCGCCGCCGGCGATCGCGCACGCCGAGCAGCCGTTGCCGAGGTGCAGCGTCACGAGCCGCGTCGCCTCGCGCGCCGTGCCGGTGATCTGGCGGTAGCGGTGCGCGACGTAGCGGTGCGACGTGCCGTGGAAGCCGTAGCGGCGCACCTTGTGGCGGCGATACAGCTGGTACGGGATCGCGTAGAGATACGCGTGGTCCGGGAGCGTGTGATGGAACGCGGTGTCGAACACCGCGACCTGCGGCACGCCCGGGCCGAGCGCCGCGCGGGCGGCGAGGATGCCGCGCAGGTTGGCGGGGTTGTGCAGCGGCGCGAGGTCGATGGTCTCCTCGATGCCGCGCTGCACGTCGTCGTCGATGCGTACCGAGCGCACGAAGCGCTCGCCGCCGTGGACGACACGATGCCCGACCGCGCCGATCTCGGCGACGCTCGACAGCCCCGGACCCGACTCGTCGCTCGCGAGCCAGCGGATGACCCAGTCCACCGCGCCGCGGTGGTCGCGAATCGCCGCCGTCGTGTGCGTGACCGCGCCGGACGCGTCGCGCAGCGTCAGCACCGCCTCGCCGCCGATGCGCTCGATCTGCCCGCGCGCCAGCTTCACGTCCGTGTTGCCCGCCATCCGGTCGCGGTCGGTGGCGATGAGCTGGAACTTGAGCGTGGACGAGCCGACGTTGAGGACGAGGACGTGCATGGGAGGGCGAGAGGTTAGGGCTTGGGGCCTAGGCCCTCGCGCGCACGGACCCGAGTCGTTCGTACGCCTCGAGCACGCGCCGCTTCGCCTCCTCGGGCGTGGAGCCGACGGCGCTGAGATGTCCCATCTTCCGGCCGGGGCGCGCGTCGCCCTTGCCGTAGAGGTGCAGGCGGACGGTCGGCGTCTCGAGGGCGCGCGAGAAGCGCGGCTGGCCCGACTGCCAGACGTCGCCGAGCAGGTTGATGATCGCGGCCGGCGACACGACGTCGGGCGCGCCGAGCGGGAGATCGCAGACGGCGCGGACGATCTGCTCGAACTGGCTCGTCGCCGCGCCGCGCTCGGAGTGGTGAAAGGTGTTGTGCGGGCGCGGCGCGAGCTCGTTGACGAGCAGGCGTCCGTCGCGCAGCACGAACATCTCCACCGCGAGCAGCCCGACGACGCCGAGCGCTTCGGTGATGGCGCGGCCGAGCGTCTCCGCCTCGGTCGCGCGCGAGTCGGCGATCGGCGCGGGCCACGTGCTCCAGGTGAGCACGCCGTGATCGTGGTGGTTGAGCGCCGGCGCGTAGGCCACCATCTCGCCGCCCGGCCGCCGCGCCACGAGCACGGAGATCTCGATGTCGATGTCCACGCGCTGCTCGACGACGAGGCGGTCGGCGCCGAGCGAGGTCCACGCGTCGGCGGCCGCCTCCGCGCGCTCGATGCGCGCCTGGCCGCGGCCGTCGTAGCCGCCGGTGCACGTCTTGGCGATCGACGCGCCGAGCGCGCTGACCGCGGCGGTGGTCTCGTCGGCGGAGCGCGCGACGCGGAAGGGAGCAACGGGGAAGCCGTTGCCGTCGAGCCACTCCTTCTGCCGCGCGCGGTCCTGCACGATGTACACGGGCGACGCGCCGGGCCGCACCGGGCAGTGGCTCGCCGCCGCCTCGATGCTCGCCGCGCCGACGCGCTCGATCTCGAGCGTGATGACGTCGCAGCGGCGGGCGAAGTCGTCGGCCGCCTTCGCGTCGTCGAGCGGGGCGGTCACCGTGCGAGACGCGATCGGGCGGGCGGCGCAGTGCGGGTCGGGATCGAGGACGTGCACGTCGTAGCCCATCGAGCGCGCCGCCATCGCCGCCATGCGGCCGAGCTGGCCGCCGCCGAAGAAGCCGATCGTGGCGCCGGGGAGGATCGGCGTCACGCTCGGCCCGATGGCGACGGAGCGTCCGCTCCGGGTAGCTCCTGCGCGAGGACCTCGTCGCGCCGGGCCGCGCGCCAGGCGCGCAGCCGCTCCCGGACGCCGGCGTCGTGCAGGGCGACGATCTGCGCCGCGAGCAGCCCGGCGTTGGCGGCGCCGGGCTTCCCGATCGCGAGCGTTCCCACGGGCACGCCACGCGGCATCTGCACGATCGAGAGCAATGCGTCCACGCCGTTGAGCTGCGTCGCCGGCACCGGGACGCCGAGCACGGGAAGGATCGTGAGCGCGGCGACCATGCCTGGCAGGTGTGCCGCGCCGCCCGCCGCCGCGATGATGACGTGCAGCCCGCGCTGCTCGGCCGTCGTCGCGTACTCGACCATCCACTGCGGCGTGCGGTGCGCCGAGACGACGCGGGCCTCGTGGGCGACGCCGAGCTCGCGGAGCAGCTCGACCGCCGGCGCCAGCTGCTCGTAATCGCTCCTGCTCCCCATGATGACCCCGACGAGGGGTGAGGACGTCGGCGGCGGCGGCGGGGCGTCGTTGGGCATCCGGGCGGCGTGGGTGGAGGGAGGGTCGCGTCGGAGGGAAGGGTGACGCAGCGACGGCGGCCAGTCAACCGCGAACGGGTCGCCGGATGGGCCCTCGCACGGCTCCTCGGGTGTGCGCTGCGTCACCGCGGCAAGGGGATTGCACCAGAAAACGGATGACGACCGGCTGACGTCGGTCGCGAGCTTGGCCCTGGACCAGTCGTGGAGAGCCGGTAGTGATTCACGCACGAGTCGCACGTCTGACCGCGCCCGTCGCGCCGCCGCGGGAGCAGCCGCCCGAGCCGACCGCGGAGCAGTTCCTCGCCCGCTGGGCGCGCGAGAGCGTCGCGCCAATGGCCGGTTTCGGCGATTCGCCGGACTCGCCGCAGCTGACGAGCGACGACCTCGCCGCCGTCGCCCGCTACGTCTCCCCGCTCTTCGGGGACCGCCCGCTCGGCGGGCTGACCTTCGGCGAGCTGGCGGCGCTGCCGGCGCTGCTCGAGTCGCACGGCTTCGACCCGGAGGCGTCGCGCGCCGCCTGCCGCGCGCTCGGCAGCGCGATCCGGTCCGAGCTCCTCACCTGGCCCGACACGCGCCACTGAGCGCGGGCGACCGACGCGCGATCGCGCGGGCGGTACGCGCGTTGCCCTCTCGATGCCCGCGAGCGGCCGACCCGCGGTCGCCAACGGACGCACGAGACGCCGGGAGGGCGAGATGGGAGAGAGAAACGACGTGAACCGGCCGGCGCACGAGCCGGGCGAGGAGCAGGACGCGGCCGATCAGCGCGGGGGCCATCGCATCCCGGGGCGCGACTTCGCCGGGGCGTCGTACGCCTCCACGGAGCGCGAGCAGACGGCCGACCACCGCGGCGAGAGCCGCAAGCATCGCATGGACGACGCCGCCGCCGCCGACGAGCAGCGCAGCGAGCGCTCGCGCGACGAGTCCTGATCGAGGAAGTCCCTTGTCGGCCGGCGGCGCGGATCGCGCGCCGCCGGCCACTGCTCAGTCGTCGCGGCCCGGCTCGACGTTGAGCTCCCACTCGAGCATGGCCGCGGCGTAGGCGAGGCCGAGGGCGGCCACGACCGTTCCGCCGAAGAGGAGTGCCGCGCGCCCGGGCCGGCGCACGTCTCTCGCCGCTATCGTCCCCACGGCGACGCCGAGCGGGAGGCCGATCGGGAGCACGCGTCCGCGCCAGACGAAGGCGTCGCGGCCGCGGACGAGGCGCGCCTCGCGGCGGGCGGTCGCGAGGAGCTCGGAGCGCGTGCGGGGACGGGGGCGCTGCAGCGCGGATTCGGCCATGGACGTCGCTCGGGGTCGGTGGGGTCGCCCGGACGATAGCATGAAACGCGAGAGCGCAGCAAGGCGATTGCCCGCTGCGCTCCGCTGATCGTGCCGACGAACGATTGAACTGCCGAGGTGGGGATCGAACCCACGACCCGCCGATTAACAGTCGGCTGCTCTGCCTCTGAGCTACTCGGCACCGATCCCGGCGGGGCGCGTCGCGCTCACGCGCGCGTGCCTGCCGAGCGCTCAATTTCGCCCGTCCCGGCCCCTCGCGCAAGTGTCGCGGCGGGTGTTGGATGCGTCGGCGCGGCGTCGTCCGTCACGCGTTGCGCGGTGTCTCGCCGCGACTTCGCCGCGCCCGCCGCGCCGCGCGTGTCACCGGGAGCGCGCGGAGCCTGTTCCCAGTCGGGGAGCACCGTCCGCAGCCAGCGGCCGGTGTGCGAGCTCTCGACGGCCGCGACCTCCTCGGGACGCCCCATGGCGACGAGCTCGCCGCCGTTGATTCCGGCCTCGGGCCCGAGGTCCACGATCCAGTCGGCGAGCTTGATGACGTCGAGGTTGTGCTCGATGAGCACGAGCGTGTGCCCGGCGTCCACGAGCCGGTCGAGGACGTTGGCGAGCTTGCGGATGTCCTCGAGGTGGAGGCCGGTCGTCGGCTCGTCCATGACGTAGAGCTTGCGCCCACCGGAGCGCGACGACTGCGCGAGCTCGCGGGCGATCTTGATGCGCTGCGCCTCGCCGCCGGAGAGCGTCGTCGCCGGCTGGCCGAGACGGAGGTAGCCGAGCCCGACCTGCTGGAGATGGAAGAGCGCCGTCCCGAGCTTCTCCTCGTGGGGGAAGAAGCGGATCGCCTGGTCCACCGTCATCTGGAGGACGTCGTGGATCGTCTTCCCGCGCACGACGACGTCGAGGACCTCCGGCTTGAAGCGCTTGCCACCGCAGGCGTCGCACGGCACGAAGACGTCCGCCATGAACACCATCTCGACCTCAAGGTAGCCCGCTCCCTCGCACGCCTCGCACCGCCCGCCGGCGACGTTGAAGCTGAAGGTGCCCGCCGCGTAGCCGCGCTCCTTCGACAGCGGCTGCAGCGCGAAGATGCGCCGCACCTCGTCGTACGCCTTCACGTAGGTGACGGGGTTCGACCGCGGCGAGCGGCCGATCGGCTCCTGATCGATGAGCACGACGTCGTCGAGCGCCTCGACGCCCGTGAGCGACTCGAACGCGCCGACACGCTCGCCGAGGTGCTGCTTCGCCGAGTGCTCGCCGTGGAGGCGCGTCTCGAGCGCGCGGTAGAGCACGTCGTGGATGAGGGTGCTCTTGCCGGAGCCGGATACGCCGGTCACCGCCGTCATCGCGCCGATCGGGATGCGGATGTCCACGCCGCGGAGGTTGTGCTCGCGCGCGCCCTCGAGGGCGAGCCAGCGCGGGCCCACCTTGCGGCGCTGCCGCGGGATGGGGATGCTGCGCTCGCCGGTGAGGTACTGCCCGGTGAGGGGGCTCTCGGCGATGCGCGACATCGGCCCGGCGAAGACGACTTCGCCGCCCTTCTCGCCCGACAGCGGCCCGATCTCGATCATGTAATCCGCCATCCGGATCGCGTCGAGGTCGTGCTCGACGACGAGCACGGTGTTGCCGCCGTCGCGGAGCCGCGCCAGCAGCCGCAGCAGCCGCTCCATGTCGCGCGAGTGCAGGCCGATGGACGGCTCGTCGAGCACGTAGAGCGTATCCACGAGCTGCGAGCCTAACGAATTCGCGAGCCCGATGCGCTGCGCCTCGCCGCCGGAGAGCGTGCGGGTGGCGCGGTTCATGGACAGGTACGTCAGCCCGACGTCGCAGAGGAAGCGCACGCGCGCGCGCGCCTCCTTCAGGATGTGCTCCGCCACCTGCTGCTCGAACGCGCTCAGCTCGAGCGTCGCCAGCCACTCGCTCAGCCGATCCACCGGCAGCTCGGCGATCTCGGCGATCGTGCGGCCGGCCACCTTCACGTTGAGCGCGTCGGCCTGGAGCTTGGTGCCCTCGCAGGTCGGACACGTCTGCGCGCTCTGGTACTGCCGCAGGAAGACGCGGATGTACTGCTTGTAGCGCTTCTCCTCGAGATCGCGGAGGAAGGGAAGGATGCCCTTGTAGCCGCGCGCCTTCGAGCGGAGCAGCTTGTCGCGCTGCTCCTCCGTGAGCTCGCGCCACGGTCGCGTGAACGGGATGCGCTCGCGCTTGGCGAATTCGGCGAGGGTGCGCCGCTGCTTCTCGTAGCGCGGCTTCGTCCACGGATCGATCGCGCCGTCGGCGAGCGAGCGATCGGGGTAGGGGACGATGAGCGACTCGTCGTACTCGAGCACCGCGCCGAAGCCGTTGCACGTCGGGCAGGCGCCGCGCGGGTTATTGAACGAGAAGAGCTG
Source organism: Gemmatimonadaceae bacterium (assembly GCA_035554795.1). GTDB lineage: Bacteria > Gemmatimonadota > Gemmatimonadetes > Gemmatimonadales > Gemmatimonadaceae > DATMHT01. The sequence continues at coordinate 6,542 of DATMHT010000141.1, forward strand.
CGGCGTCGGCGCCGGCGCACGCGTGCCGTCGTTCGGGCACTCGAACCGTTCCGTGAAGCGCAACACCGCCGCATCATCCGCGAGGATGATGGCGCAGTCCCCGTCGCCCTCGTTGAACGCGGTCCCGATCGCGTCGCTCAGGCGGCTCTGAGCTTCGGGCGAGACGGCGAGACGGTCGACGACGACGAGCAGCTCCTTCGCGAACGTCACGTCCACGTTCTCGGTGAGGAGATCGTCGAGGTGCTTGATCGCGCCGTCGAGCGAGACGCGCACGAAGCCCTGCGCCCGCAGGTTCTCGACGACGACCTCGTGCGAGACCTCGTCCGAGAGCTTGAGCGGAAACGCGACGTAGAAGCGCGTCCCACCGGGCAGCGCGAGCACGGCGTCGGCGACCGACTGCACCGTGTCGGGACGCATCTCGCGTCCGCAGAGCGGGCAGTACGTGCGGCCGACACGCGCCCAGAGCAGGCGCAGGTAGTCGTACACCTCGGTCGAGGTGCCGACGGTCGAGCGCGACGTCTTGGTGGGGTTCTTCTGCTCGATCGCGACCGCCGGCGAGAGCCCCTCGATGGAATCGACGTCGGGCTTCTCCATCCGCTCGAGGAACTGCCGCGCGTACGCGGACAGCGACTCGACGTAGCGGCGCTGCCCCTCGGCGTAGATCGTGTCGAAGGCGAGCGACGACTTTCCGGAGCCCGACGGCCCGGTGATCACGGTGAACGCCCGTCTCGGGATCTCGAGGCTGACGTTCTTGAGGTTGTGCTGCCGCGCGCCGCGGACGACGATGCTCTTCTTCACGATCGAAAGTTAGCGGCGGGCGGACCGAAGAAAAGCCGGGTGACGGGTAAGCGGCAACGGGTAACGGCACACGATGGGCCGCCACCATTACCCCTCACCCGTTACCCCTTACCCGTTACCCCTTACCCGTACCTCGCCCTACAGCCTTCGCACCACCCGCCCCAGCAGCAGCACGACGATCGCGCCGAAGGTCGCCAGGGCGATCGAGCGCAGATCGAAGCTGCCGCGGGTCACGGAACCCCAGCCGAGCCAGGTGCCGATGAGCCCACCGACGAAGGCGCCGACGATGCCGAGCACGATCGTGACGATGCAGCCCGACGGGTCGCGCCCCGGGACGAGGAACTTCGCGAGGGCTCCGGCGAGCAGGCCGAGGAGGATCCAGTAGAGCCAGGGGGGCACGGTGGCGGTCGGGATAGGGTCCGAAGCGACGCGCGCGGGAGAGCCGTCGTAGGCCCCCCCGCGCGCGCTTCCAATCGGTGTCCGCTAGACCGTGCGGCGCGTGGTCATGCGGTAGATCCACAGCAGCACCAGCGAGCCGACGATGGCCAGCAGGATGCTCCAGAGGTTGAGGCCCGTCACGCCGGCGTGGCCGATCAGGTTGCCAATGAAACCACCGATGAACGCTCCGACGATACCGATGAGCGCCGTGACGATGAAGCCACCCGGGTCGCGACCCGGCATGATGGCCTTGGCGATCGCACCTGCGATGAGGCCCAGCACGATCCAAGCGAGAATGCCCATATAATCCTCCAGAGGGGTGGACTGGTTGGCGCGGGAACATGAAGCAACAGACGTACCACACCTCAACCGACGGCGACCGTCGATGCCGCTTCCAGCGTCAGGTGTCGCCCTCTAGCATTCGCCAGAATGACCGCTCCCGCACCCTCGTTCCACGAAGAGGACGCCCTCGGCAAGGCCTACGACAGCCGCCTGATGCGCCGGCTGCTCGTCTACGTGCGGCCGTATGGGGCACTCGTGCTGGGCGCGCTCGTGCTGCTCTTCACCGAGGGGGCACTGCAACTCGTGGGACCCTCGCTGACGCGGCGTGTGATCGACGTCGCGCTGCCAGCGCACGCCTGGACGGTCGTACGCACCGCGGCGCTGCTCTACGCGCTGTCTCTGGCGGCGCAGTTCGGCTGCTCGTACGGCGAGACGCTGCTCACGAGCCTCCTCGGCCAGCGCGTCATGCGCGACCTGCGGCTCGACATCTTCGCCCACCTGCAGCGGCTGCCGATCGCCTTCTTCGACCGGAACCCGGTGGGGCGGCTGATCACGCGCGTCACCTCCGACGTCGAGTCGCTGAACGAGCTGTTCACCGCGGGCGTCGTGTCGGGGCTCGGCGATCTCTTCACGCTGCTCGCCATCTCGGTGATGATGCTCCTCACCGACTGGCGGCTCGCGATCGCGTCGTTCCTCGTCATCCCGCTCGTCTACCTGACGTCGCGCGTCTTCCAGATCAAGGTGCGTGAGGCGTACCGCGAGATTCGCACGCGGCTCGCGCGGATCAACGCGTTCCTGCAGGAGCGCATCACCGGCATGCGCGTCGTGCAGCTGTTCGGCCGCGAGCGCGACGAGGCCCGGCGCTTCGACGCGCTGAACGAGAGTCACCTCGAGGCGCACCTGCGCTCGATCACCGTGTACGCCCTGTACTTCCCGGTGATCGAGGTGCTGACGTCGGTGGCGCTGGCGACGCTGATCGTCGCCGCCGCGGCACGCGTGAGCGCGGGCACCGTCACCGTGGGCACGGTGGCGGCGTTCCTCATGCTCGTGCGACGCTTCTTCCAGCCGCTGCAGGACCTGTCCGACAAGTACAACACGCTGCAACAGGCGATGGCGTCGTCGGAGCGGATCTTCCGGCTGCTGGATACGGAGGCGCCTGACGGCGAGGGACGGGGGACGCGGGTTGCGGGACGAACGGCCCCGCGACGCTTCGTCCCCCGTCCCGCGTCCCCCGTCCCCGGTTCCCGCACCGTCACCGTCGAGTTCCACGACGTCTGGTTCGCATACGACACGGCGCACGTCGCGCAGCGGCCGGTGGCGGGGGGCACGGCGGCGGAGCCGGAGTGGGTGCTGAAGGGCGTGAGCTTCCGCGCGCGGCCGGGCGAGACCGTCGCTCTCGTCGGCCACACCGGGGCGGGGAAGACGACCGTCATCAGCCTCCTGATGCGCTTCTACGATCCGCAGCGCGGACGGATCACGATCGCGGGCGAGGACGGCGTGCCGGTGGACATCCGCGACATGCCGGTGGACGAGCTGCGCGCGCTCATCGGCTACGTCCAGCAGGACATCTTCCTCTTCGCCGGCGACGTCGCCACGAACATCCGGCTCTCGAACCCGATCAGCGACGCCGACGTCGAGGCGGCGGCGCGGCGGGTCGGCGCCGACCGCGTCGTGCGCCGGCTGTCGGGCGGCTACGCCCACGAGCTGGGCGAGCGCGGGGCGTCCATCAGCGTCGGCGAGCGGCAGCTCCTCTCGTTCGCCCGCGCGATCGCGGCCGACCCGGCGCTGCTCCTCCTCGATGAGGCGACCAGCGCCGTGGATAGCGAGGTCGAGGCCGAGATCCAGCGGGCGCTCGCGGTGCTCATGCGCGGGCGGACGACCATCGCGGTCGCTCACCGCCTCAGCACGGTGGTTGGCGCGGACCTGATTCTCGTGATGCACCACGGCCAGATCGTCGAGCGCGGCAGCCACCGCGAGCTGCTGGCGCGGCCCGGCGGCCTGTACGAGCGCCTCTATCGGCTGCAGGTCGGGGAGGCGCGCGCGGGAATGCGCGCCACGACGGTGGATGGCGCGCCCGTCGTCGCTGGCGACGCGCTTGCCAGCCTAGGGGAGGGGGGGTAGTTTCGACGTCGAGCGGGGCGCAGCGGCCCTGCCGTGATCCACGCCCGCGCTGCCGGAACGCGCCATCCGCGCGATCCCGGGGTGCGGGCGCCCGCGTTTGCCGCGCCCGCGCGCTCTTCGTCTCACCGCCGCGCACGCCGATGCCCTACATCCAGCTCGACGACAAACAGTTCCCCCTTCGCTCGGGCGAAGCGAGGATCGGCGGCGGCGCCGCCGAGATCCCGCTGCCCGGCCTAGGGGCGTCGTCGGCGGTGCTGGCGGTCCTCACCTCGGGCGCGGGCGGCGAGGCGGTGATCCGGCGCGCTCCCGATGGCGCCGCCGAGGGCGAGGTCCGGGTGAACGGCGTCCGACTCGGCGCGGAGCCGATCCCGCTGCTCCACGGCGACCGGATCGAGGCGGCCGGCGCCGAGCTCCTCTTCGGCGACGAGCGTGGCGCGAGCAGCACGCAGTCCCTCTCGGCGAGCGCGGTCCGCTCGCGGCTGGCCGACGGCGGCGCGGCGGGGAACGGCGCGCGCAAGGAGGGGCGCCGCACCGCCGCTACCGGCGGACGTCTCGTCTCGCTCGTCGACGGACGAGAGTACGCGGTGCCGCCGGGCGGCATCACCATCGGGCGCGACGCCGGCTGCGACGTCGTCGTCCCGACGGGCGACGTCTCGCGCCGACACGCCGTGATCGCGCCCGGCGCCGACGGCTACGAGCTGCGCGACACGAGCACGAACGGCGTGTTCGTCAACGACGAGCGCGTGCCGGTGGTCCGGGTGCTCGGGCGCGGCGACGTGCTGCAGGTGGGCGACGCGCAGTTCCG
>DATMHT010000142.1:0-4458 GCA_035554795.1 Gemmatimonadaceae bacterium
CGAGCTTCCGCTCGGCCCGCTGCGCGCGAACACCGCCTTCGTCGTCAGCGACGGCCGCGCGGCGAGCGACACCGCGCTCGTGCGCGCCACCGACCGTCCCTTCGTCGGCGACGTCGCGCTGCTCGCCGTCTTCCCGTCGTACCTCGGACGCCGCCCGGAGCCGTTGGCGAGCGGCGAGATCGCGCGGCTGCCGCGCGGGACGGTGCTCTCGATCAGCGGCCGCGCGTCCACCGCGCTCGACCGCGTCATGCTCACCCGCGCCGGCGACACGCTCGACCTGCGCGCCGACGGCCATCGCTTCGACGGTCGCCTCGTCGCGACGACGAGCGGGACGTGGACGTGGAGCGCGCGCGGCAGCGCCGGCCCGATCGCCGATCTCCCGCCGAACGTGGAGCTCGACGTCGTGCCCGACTCGGCGCCGCGTGTCGAGATCCTCGCGCCGCAGCACGACAGCGTCATCGGCGCCGATGGGAGCGTGGCGCTCTCGCTGATGGCGTCCGACGACCACGGGCTCGCGTCGGTGGCGCTGCACACGTGGCGGACGACGCCGGCGGGTGCGGTGGCCGGCGAGCGGACCGACCGACTCGCGCAGTCGGCCGGCCCGCAGTGGTCGGGCGAGACGGCGATCGATCTGGCGACGCGGGGCCTCGAGCCCGGCGACGCGCTACACGTCGTCGCCGTCGCCGCCGACGGCTCGCCGTGGACGCAGCGGACCGAGAGCCGTGAGCTCGTGCTGCGTCTGCCGAGCCTCTCCGAGCAGCGCGCGCTCGCCCGCCGCGCGGCCGATTCGGCCGCCGCCGGCGCGACCGAGCTGGCGAGCGCCGAGAAGGCGCTGGCGCAGCGTACGAGCGAGGCGGCCCGCACGCGCGGCGAGCGGTCCACCGGCGGCAAGGGCTCCGACCGCTCGGGCGACCGTGACGCGTCGAGCTCGGAGGGACAGGGGGACCGCGACGCGAAGAGTGGCGACAAGGCGCTCTCGTTCCAGCGCGCCGAGCAGGCGAAGGCACTGTCGCAGGAGCAGCGCACGCTCGCCGAGCGCGTGCAGCAGCTGCAGCAGTCCGCGAAGTCGCTCGAGAAGCAGCTCAAGCAGGCTGGCGCGCTCGACAGCGGGCTGCAGGCGCGGCTCGCCGAAGCGCAGAAGCTGCTGCGCGAAGCGCTGACGCCGGAGCTCGCCGCGCAGCTGCAGAAGCTCGAGCAGGCCGCGCAGGGGCTCGACGGCGACGCGGCGCGTCAGGCGATGGGCGACCTGGCGCAGCAGCAGCAGCGGCTGCGCGAGCAGCTCGAGCGGAGCGCCGAGATGCTGAAGCGCGCCGCGCTCGAGGGCGCGATGCAGACGCTGCGCGACGAGGCGCGCGAGCTGGCGCAGCGGCAGCGTGAGCTCGCCGACGGCGCCAGCGACAAGCAGTCGCCGCCGCCCAACGCGACCGACCGCGCGCAGCGGGACAGCGACGTCGCAAAGGAGACGGCCGACAAGCGCGCCGGTACCAGCGGCGACAAGGACACCAGCGGCTCGCGCGACGAGTCAACCGACACGCGCAAGACCGGCGACCCCGACGCGAGCGAGCGCGGCCCGGCGAAGGGAACCGACCGCTCGCGCGAGGCGCAGGCGCTGGCGCAGCGCTCGCGCGACCTCGCCCACGACGTCGCCGATCTCGAGAAGCGGCTGAAGCAGGAGCGCGCGGACGCCGGGGCGGAGAAGGCGGACGCGGCGCAGCAGCACGCGTCGGCGTCGGCGGAGGCGATGCAGCGCGCGGCGCGGCAGGCGCAGTCGCAGCCGCAGTCGCGCGCCGGCTCCGACCCGGGTGAGGCCGGCCGGCAGCAGAGCGGACAGCAGGACGCCGGGCAGGACGCGCAGCAGAGTGCCGGCCGCGAAGGTGGCAAGCGGCAGCAGCAGGCGGGGGCCGACGCCGCGCGGCAGGCGTCGAAGGAGATGGACCAGGCCGCGAAGCAGCTCGCCGACGCGCGCGAGCAGCAGATCGGTGAGTGGAAGCAGGAGCTGACGAAGGAGCTCGACCAGTCCATTCAAGAAATGCTGCAGCTCGCGCGGTCGGAGCAGCAGCTCGCCGAGCAGAGCGGCTCGTCGAGCCCGGGCGACGTACGCGGCGAGCAGAGCTCCATCCAGCAGGGCGTCGAGAAGACCGGCGAGCGGCTCCAGAAGGCGGGACAGAAGTCGTCGCTGCTCTCGGCCCGCTCGCAGCGCGCGGTCGGCGAAGCGCGGCAGAAGGTGCAGGAAGCGACCAAGGAGACGACGCAGCCGAACCTGTCGCCGGGCAAGCAGGGCTCGCAGCAGGGCTCGCAGCAAGGCTCGCAGCAGGGCGCACAGCGCGGCGAAGGCCAGCAGCAGCAGCCCGGCGCCACCGCCGAACAGCAGCAGGCGATGCGCGACGCGGCGGAGTCGCTGAACCGAGCGGCGGCGTCGCTCGTGCGCGACCGCGAGCGGGTGAACTCGGCGAAGTCCGCGTCGGGGCTCCCCGAGATGATGGCCGAGATGGGTGAGCTCGCGCAGCAGCAGGGCGCGCTCAACTCCCAGGCGCAGGGGCTCTCGCTCGGCATGGGCGGTAAGCCCGGCACGCAGGGGCAGGCCGGCGCACGCGCGCTGGGGCAGAAGCAGCGCGGCCTGGCGCAGTCGCTCGGGCAGCTCGGCGAGAACGACGAGAGCGGTCGCGCCGACGCGCTGGCGAAGGAGGCGGCGCAGATCGCGCAGGCCCTCGAGCAGGGAACGCTCGACCGCAGCGTGCTCGATCGGCAGCAGCGGCTCTACCACCGCCTCCTCGAGGCGGGGCGCACGCTGCAGCAGGACGAGCGCGAGGACACGGGCAAGCGCGAGTCGCGCTCGGGGACCGGAACGGACCCCTTCACGCCGGGTACGGACAAGGCGTCGGGGAAGGCCGCGTCCCGCTACCGCGAGCCCGCGTGGAACGAGCTTCGCGGACTGTCGGCGGAGGAGCGGCGCCTCGTGCTCGAATACTTCCGGCGACTGAACGCGCAGCCGTAGCGTCGCGTCGTCCGCCCCCGGCATCGCGCGGCCGCGGCCGCGATCCTCTCCAGGTTCGTCATGCTTGAAAGCCGCACCCTGCGCCGCGCGGCCGGCGCGCTGCCCGCGCTGTTCGCGCTGCTGATGCTCGCCGTCGCTCCGCGCGGCGCGTCGGCGCAGCAGTCGGCGAGCGTCGGGCGCGGGCTGGACCTGGAGCAGGCGGGCAAGTTCCGCGAGGCGGCGGCCGCGTACCGCGAGGCGCTGCACGGCCCCGACATGGTCGCGGCGATGCTCGGGCTGGAGCGCGTCTACACCGAGCTGCGCTGGCCCGACTCGCTCCGCCTGATGCTCGACACGCTCGTGCGCACGGCGCCGCGGAATCCGACCGTACGGGCGGTGCAGCTGCGGGCGCTGCGCGCCGAGGGGCGCGAGGCCGACGCGCGCGCCGCCTTCGAGCGCTGGGTGAGCGACGTGCCCGGCGACCCGTACCCGTACCAGGAGAACGCCCGGCAGCTCATCGCCGCCGGGCAGGCGGCCGCGGCGGACACGGTGCTCGCGCGGGCCGCGACCGCGCTCGGCGCGCGCGCTAACGCTCTCGCCTTCGAGCTCGCGTCGGCGCGGTCGGCGCTCGGGCTCTGGGAGCCGGCGGCCGAGAGCTGGCGCGAAGCGCTCGACCAGTCGAGCTATCTCGTGCAGGCCGCGGTGTTCGCGCTGCAGCCGGCCCCGGTCTCGGCGCGGCCGGCGATCGCCCGCGCGCTCGGCGCGCCGCCGCCGACGCTCGCGGCCCGCCAGGCGCTGGCGCACCTCGCGCTCGCCTGGGGCTCGCCGCGCGACGCGTGGGCCGCGCTGCGCGATCTGACGCCTGGCGACTCGGCCGCCGCGGCGTGGCGCGACTTCGCGGACATGGCCGAGGCGTCGGCGTCGTGGCTCGTGGCGCGCGATGCGCTGCTCGCCGCCGCCGGCGCGACAAAGCGGGGCGGCGGGGCCGCGCTCGCCGCTCGGGCCGCCGGCGACGCGCTGAACGGCGGCGACGCGGCCGGCGCGCTCGCGATCGCGAGCGGCGCGACGCCTACGCCCGGCGACACCGCGGCGACGCTCGCCGTCGTCGCCGTGAAGGTGCGCGCGCTCTCGGCGCTCGGGCGCGCGGCGGAGGCCGAGGCGCTCGTGCAGCAGACCGGCACCTCGCTCGGCGATCGGCAGCGCGCCGAGCTGCGGCGTGGCGTCGCGTGGGGATGGATCAAGGCGGGCGACGTCGCGAAGGCGCGCGCCGCGCTTCGTGGCGCCGGCGGTACGGGCGGGGACGACGAGGAGGAGGGCGCCGAGGGCTGGATCGCGCTGTACGAGGGCGACCTCGCGACGGCGCGCAAGAAGCTCGGCCACGCGGCCGACGCGACGCCGGAGCTGGTCACCGCACGGGCGCTCCTCGCGCGGAGCCGCGCCGAGCGCGCGCCGGCGGTGGGCGGCGCCTTTCTCACGCTCGCGCG
>DATMHT010000143.1:0-18330 GCA_035554795.1 Gemmatimonadaceae bacterium
ACCCTCAAGGGCCCCGATCGCGGCAAGTGGGAGGTGGACGTCGTCGAGGAGGCGGACGCGCCGCTCGTCACCGTGGACGCGGTCGTCCGGGGCGTCCAGCGCCGCGCCGGAGAGGGCGCCGACGCCGAGCGCTTCACCGCCGAGCAGCTGCGGGCCCTCCTCGCGGAGCCGTCGGCGCCGTGACCGACGACGATCGCGTCGCCGCTGCTGGTGCCGCAGCGCGTGCGATGGACGCGTTCACCGCCTACCTGCGCGAGCACAACCTCCCGGTCACCGCGCAGCGTCTCGCGGTCGCCGAGGTCGTCCTCGGCTCCGACCGCCACCTCTCGGCCGACGACGTCGTGCGCGAGCTCGGGCGCCGCGGCGCGGCCGCCGGCACGGCAACCGTGTACCGCACGCTCGAGGTGCTCGTGCGCAGCGGGCTCGTGGTCGAGCGCGACTTCGGCGAGGGTTTCCGCCGCTTCGAGCCGGCGCGCGACGAGCCGCACCACGAGCACCTGCTCTGCACCGTCTGCGGCCGCGTCCACGAGTTCACCGACGAGCGGCTGGAGCGGATGACGATGCTGACGGCGGAGGCGCACGGCTTCGCCCGCCAGCGCCATCGCCTCGTGATCTACGGTGTCTGCGCGGAGTGCCAGCGCGGGCGCGGCGACGCGGAGCGCTGGGGCAGGGAGTAGGCACCGCGCGGGCGGCGCGGCGAGGTCAGGCAGCGCGCATGCAGCGGAGGTAGCAATGACGGCGACGAAAGCGACGAAGGCGACGAAGCCGGCCGCGAAGAAGCCGGCAGTGAGGAACAAGATCGAGCGCTCCAGCGGGAACGTCTTCGCCGACCTGGGCTTCGGCCCCGAGGAGGCCGAGCACCTGCGGATCCGCTCCGCGCTCATGGCCAGACTGCGCCAGGTCATCCAGGAGCGCGGCCTGACTCAGGCCGGCGCGGCCGCCCTGCTCGGGGTGACGCAACCGCGCGTGAGTGACCTGACGCGCGGGAAGATCGACCGGTTCAGCATCGACACGCTGGTGGACATGCTCGCGCGCGCCGGGTTTCAGGTGGACGTGCGCGTCGGGCGGGTGGCGTAGCGGGACGGCGACGCGCCCTCAGCGCCGCGGGCCCACCGCCATGATCACTCCGCCGCCTAACGACCACAGGCTCCGCGTCCCGCGCGGGGCGTACGCGCCGGCCGCGGCCGCGCCGGCGGCTGCCGCGTCGGGCGACGCCGACTCCCACGCGCCGCGCACGAACCACGACGCGCCGCGCGCCTCCTGCCGCAGCGTCACGCCGACCGAGCGCGCGCTTGCGTTCGCGGCGTAGAGGGCGAGCTCGGGGGCGACGAGCGCGCCGTAGACGGGGCCCATGTTCGCCGGGTTCGGCACCTGCGACGACGTGTACTGGCGGCCGAGCCCCGCGCCGACGCTCACGCTCGTCGCCGGCAGGATGCGGCGCGCGACCTCGAGCGAGGCGCCGGGAAGCCAGCTCGTGATGCTGCTGTACGCCTCGGCGACGTAGTCGCGCCGGGCGCGGTCCTCCTGCGCCGTCTGTGCGACGAGGCCGACGCCCCATGTCGAGTCGCTCGACCACCACCGGGCCTGGCCGGAGAGCTCGAGCGTGTGGTCGCGGGCGCGGACGATGAAGCCGGTGAGATCGGAGCGCATCGCGGTGCCGTCGAGCGACGCGCGGCGCACGCCGGCGACGACGAGCAGGCGATGCGCGGGGAGCGCCCAGCGCGCGGCGGCGCCGGCGTCCCAGCCGTCGGCGGCCCAGTGGTCGGTGGGCGGGTTCTCCTGCCGCGCGCCGAAGTAGTCGAGGCGCGTCCGCTCGCGCGACGCCCAGCCGTCGACGGCCACGCCTAACGCGGTGAACCCGACGACGCCCGTGTAGGCGCGGGCGTCGCGATCGGCGCGGCGGAAGTAGCCGGGCGAGTTGCCGACGAGGCGCGGGTCGGGGTCGGCGTAGCCCTCGAGCTGGTTGGCGATCGTCAGGCCGGTCTGCCCGATCACTGTCACGGTCTCGTTGCCGCCGAGCCAGCGCGCCTCGGCGCCCAGCCTGACGCGGCCGCCGAAGAGCGTGCGAGACGCGCTCGCGCTCGCGCCCGGCGACGTCGCGCGGCCGAGTCGCGGGACGCGCGGCGCGCGGGTGTCGTTGTCCACCGCCTCGACGCCGGCGCCGAGGCCGACGCCGAAGCCGAGCACGCGCCAGCCGAGCGCGCCCTCGATCGCGGCGCGGGTGCGGCGCATCGCCGGGTTCGTGGTGTCGGTGGCGACGAGCGGGCTGCTGCCGTAGGGCTCGAGGACGTCGGCGTTGCTCGCGCGGTCGAGCGTCTCGCTGCTGACGCGCGCGCTGCCGATCGCGGCCCCGCCGCTGCCTAACGGGCGCCAGCCGAGCCCGGAGAGCCGCTGCGCGGCGACGCCGTCCGGGTCGAGCGGGCGGCGGTACTCGCCCTCGTCGGCGGCGCCGCTGGCGCGGAACTCGGTGCGCGAGTCGGCGACATCGTCAGGCAGCCCGGCGGCGAGGCCGGCGTTCCAGAGGAGACCCGCTCGCGGCGCCGGCGCGATCAGCAGGTCGAGGAGCGGTGCGGCGCGCAGCAGGTGGCGCGGCTGGTCGGCGATCGGGCGGAGCGGGCTCCACGCGAACATCCACGCCGCCTGCGTCTCGTTGGCGACGCGGTCGGTGGCGGTGGTGGCGCCGGGCTCGTTCTGGGCGGCGGCGCGGGAGGCGGCCGCGAGCGAGGCGAGCAGGGCGACGGCGGCGACGGTCGTGGCGACTCTGGTCACGCGCCGCCCTCCTTACCGGCGGCGCGGCCGAGCGGCATCGACAGCTCGAGGCCGACGCGCATCGGCAGGTACTGGCGGCCCTGGTTGAGCCCCGTCGGGAACTTGCCGAGCCGGTCGAGCACGTTGAAGGCGTAGAAGGAGAGGCGGCCGTCGAGCGGGATCGTCTTGCTCACCTGGAGGCTCATCATCCAGTCGTTCGGCGGCCCGACGTCCTGGAGGAAGATGCCGGCGCGCGGCTCGCGCCGCAGGTCGGCGTACTCGGGGTTCGCGCGCTGCTCGGCCGGCACCGGCACGAGCACGCCGGCGCGGGTGATGTAGCCGGCGTAGGCGAGCGAGTCGGTGCTCCCGGCGTCGTGGTGCGTCTCGCGGAGGTTCTGCTGGATCGTCGCCGTGACGACGAGGCCGAGCTCGGGCTGGTGGTGGATGACGCGGTAGGTGATGATGCCGCGCTGCCCGGTGCGCGTGACCGCGTCCCAGTAGGGCGCGCGTGGGATGCGCTCGTCGACCTGGAACGCCGTGAACGAGCGGCCGAAGTCGAGGTCGTGCTGCTCGAGCCGCGACCAGGTCATCGCGCCCTGGACCTCGAGCCGCGTGCGGACGCGCGACAGCTCGGGCAGGACGAGCGTCGCCTCGAGTCCGTGGTTGCGGAGGGCGAGGTTGTTCGCCGGCTGCTGCAGGAGGTAGGGGACGGTGTCGACAGACGACGCCGGCTCGATGATCGTCGGGGGGACGCCGGTGCCTAACGTGGAATCCGAGAGCTGGTAGTGCTCGCGCGGCAGGAAGCCGGGCACGGGGTGGATGCCGATCGCGCCGGCGGTGCGGTCGCGGTAGACGGTGACCGCGAGCACGGCGTCGCGCCAGCCGGGCGTCAGCTCGATCCCCGCTTCCTGCTTGGTGGCGACGGAGAAGCCGAGGTCGGGGTTCGTGGGGTCGCGCCGCGACGTCGTCAGCACGGCCAGCCGCTCGGCGGGGTTCGGGGTGTACCAGTTGACGTTGACGACGTCGAAGTACTGCGGCGCGGGGTAGAGGTCGGCGAGCGACGGGAGCTTGGCGGTGCGCCCCCAGCCGCCGCGGAGCCGCACCCACGGCGCGGGCGCGAGCTGCACGTTGAGGCGCGGCTGGAGCACGGCGTCGCGCACGCCGCCGAACGAGCCGCCGCGGTGCAGCAGGTCCGCGCGGAGCCCGGCCTGCATCTCGAGCGAGCCGCCGCCGAAGAGTCCCGTGCCGCCGAACGGGCGCACGAGCCGGTCGTCGACGTAGAACGCGCTCGCGGCGAGCGGCGGGACGGCGTCGTAGCGGCGCGGGCGGTCGAAGCCCTGCACGCCGTTGAAGGTCGTCTGCGGCGGGAACTCGACGTCGAACTGGTAGCCGGGCCCGTCGTTCCACTCGCGCCGCAGCTCGGCGCCGGCGCGGAGCGTCTGGTCGAAGCCGAAGCGCGCGAGCGGCGTCTCGCTCTCGGCGCGGCCGTAGGCGAGCCACGGCGCGCCCTGGAGGCGCACGGCGGCGAGGTACGGGCCGCCGATGTAGTGGCCGATCGCGCGCCCTTCGGTGAGGAGGTCGGTGAACGGCAGCGCGCCGCGCACGGCCTGCACCTGCGAGAAGGCGTCCTGCGTCGCGCGGTCGAGCGCGCCGTTGACGGTGAGCTGCGTGCGGCCGAAGAGGCGAAGCCGCGCGCGCTCGGAGAGCCGGCCGCCGTAGTCCCTGGTCCACGAGACGCGGCCCGGGTCCACGGTCGGCCGCTCGGGGCTGTCTTGCCGGAGGCTGTACGCGTCGAGCCGCGTGTCGAGTACCAGGCGCGGCGGCGTGGCGGCGGTGTCGTCGACACTACCGCCCGCCGCACTGTGCGCCGCGGCGCCCAGCGTCGCGCGGTGGGCGACCTGGAAGGCGACGCGGGTGACGGCGTCCTCGCGGAGGCCGGGCGCGAGGCGCGTGCGGGCTACGTCCACGTTGCCCGAGAGCACCTGGCGCCCGCCGAAGAGGGTCCAGCCGCCGAGCGCGTTCGCCTCGCCGGTGCGGGCGTCAAAGCGCGCCGTGGCGAGCGGGCGCACGGCGCCGGCGCGGGTGTCGACGACGATCACGCCCTGGGTGAGGTCGCCGTAGCGCGCCGACGGGATGCCGCGGACGACCTCGAGCCGCTCGACGGTGGACGCGGGGAGGCGCCGCAGGTCGACGCCGCCGCCGGCGCTCGTGTTGAGCAGGAACTCGCCGCGGGGGCCGAGCGACTGCAGGTTGGCGTTGTTGGAGATGGGGACGCCGTCGAGGATGATCGGCGTGCCGAAGGCGGCGAGGCGCGAGGCGGACGGGTTCGGGTCCGTGAAGTCCTGCGACGTCGGCACCGAGCGGAGGGACGTCTGCTGGACGCCGTCGAGGCCCGGCGGCGCGAGCGGCGTACCGGGGACGAGCTCGAGGAGGCCGGCGACGCTGGAGGCGGTCTGGTTGACGATCGCGTCACGGTCGATGACGCTCGCCGTCCCGAGCTCGCCGCGGGCGCGGCCGACGGGGTCGGCGGTGACGGTGACGCGCTGCATGCGGAGCGGCGCGACCGCGACCTCGAGGTCGCGGGCGAGGACGCCGGCGCCGGGGACGACCACGGTGACGCGCCCGGGCGCGTAGCCGATGCGCTGGACGCGGATCGTCTGCGGGCCGGGCGGGACGCGCGTCAGGCGGTAGACGCCGGCGCTGTCGCTGGCGGCGCGGGCGGCCGGCGTCGCGCCCTCGACGAGCACGAGCGCGCCGGGGACGGGCGCGTGGGTGGCGGCGTCGCGGACAATGCCGGTGACTGTCGCGCCGCCCTGCTGTGCGCGGGCCGGCGACGCGACGAGCGCGGCGCCGAGTGCGACCGACAGCGCGGCCAGTGGGAGTCGCTCCGTCATCGTCGACGCTCGCCGGGCGTGTCGTTCCGCGATTCGGTCATGGGAGGGTGCCCGGGTTCGGCTTATCGAGCTCGAAGTCGCGCGCGCTCGTGCGCGTGCGGAGCAGGACCTTGCGGCCGGTGCTCGTCTGGAAGAGCACCTTGCGGTTGATCGACACGCTGTCGTTGCCGCTCGAGAGCGTGGCCTGCTGCCGGTCGATGGCGGGGCTCACCTGCTGGCCGCAGGTGTGGCCGTACTGGGCGTTCGCCTCCAGCTCCGGCGTCTCCGACGAGGTGAAGACGTCCAGCAACGCGCTCGCCGGCATGCGGACGTAGTCCGGCTCGACGACGGGCAATTGGGAGTGCGGGAGCGAGGCGACGTCGACCGGGTTCGCGACGTACGCGGTCACGTCGCCGCGGCCCCAGAACAGGCCGTGGCCGAAGACGCTGGCAGCCCACTCCCCCAGTCCGATGTTGATCATGTTGATCGACGCCGGGTTGTCGACGTCCGACGGCCCGACGAACTCGAACTGCGATCCCGAGAGGTCCATCAGCTCGGGGTAAAGCTGCCGCTCGTCGATGGCGTCGGTGGCGACGACGGTCGCGTGCCCCGGAGTGAGCGGGTACGTCCGCCCCGAGCCCGGGAACTGGTAGAAGTTGCGCGTCCAGATGCCGTCCGGGTCGAGGCGCCACTGCGCCATGTCGGCGCAACTCCGCGGCGACTGGTAATCCCTCGACCAGACCTGACCCATGCCCACGATCTTGCCGTCCAGATAGACGGTCGTGTCGCTGTTGTTATAGAGCTCGATGTAGGAGGCGAGGGGATACTCGCCCGCCTCCATCGCGTTCGGCCAGCCCACGAACAGCTCGCTGATGACGAGCGAGCCGGGGCGGCCAGCGGGCGCCGCGATCGTGGCGCTCGCGCTCGGCGCGCTGACGCTGACGGTCGTACCGCCGCCGAACGCGTTCACGTCCGCGTCCCCGGCCGCGAGCTGGCCGCGCTCGGCCGCCGCGAGGAGTCGGACAAACGAGACCGTGTAGCTGCCCGGCAGCAGGCCGCTGAAGTGCGCGACGCCCGACGCGTCCGTCGTCGCCGTCTGGGTGCTGGTCGCGGAGCCCGAGCGCTGGATGGTGACCTCGGCGCTCGGGATGCCGGTCGCCCAGCCCAACGCGTCGCGCACGCTGGCGTCCGCCGGGTCGACGATCACGGTCACGGCGAGCGTCGCCTTCGTGACGCCGCCGCTCCCGCCGCCGCCGGTGCCCGTCGTGTCGACGGGGCCCGGGTTGAACGCCGAGTCGGACTTGCACGACGCGACGAGCGCCGCGATCGCGACCAGCGCCGAGGCCGCGCGGATCGCACTCCGGCCGCGGCTCACGGGATCGTCCCCGGGGTCCACGCCGTGCGGGCGAAGTCGCGGGCGCTCGTGCGGGTGCGCAGGAGCACCGTGCGGCCGGTACTCGTCAGAAAGAGCACCCTGCGCTGGATCGAGACGTCCGTGGCGTAGTCCGTGAGCATCGCCTGCTGCCGGTCGAAGGCAGTGTTGACCTCCTGGCCGCAACTGTGATACTGGAGAGTCGCGTCCCTCTCCGGCGTCAAGTCGGACGTGAGCACGTCGAGCAGCTTGTCGCCGGGGATGCGGACGTAGGCGGGGTCCTGGACCGGCAACTGCGCGTGCGGCAGCGATGCGACGTCGACCGGGCTCGCGACGAACGCGGTCACGTCATCCCCGCTCCAATAGAGGCCGTGACCGAACGCGGTGCTGGCCCACTCGCCGAGCCCGACGTTCAGCATGTTGACCGACGCCGGGTTGTCGACGTCCGAGGGGCCGATGAATTCGAACTGGGCGCCGGACAAGTCCATCAGCTCCGGGAAGAATTGTCGCTCGTCGATCGCATCGGTGGCGACGACGGTCGCATGGCCCGGCGCGAGCGGGTAGGTCTGCCCCGTGCCTGGAAACTGGTAGAAGAACCGCGCCCAGATACCCTGCGGGTCCACGCGCCACTGCGCCATCTCCGCACAGCTGAGCGGCGACGGGTAGTCCCGGACCCACACTTGGCCGCGCCCGACGATCTTGCCGTCGAGGTAGATCGTCGTGTCGCTGTTGTTATAGAGCTCGATGTAGGACGCCAGCGGGTACTCGCCGGCGTGACCCCCGTTGGGGCGCCCGACGAACAATTCGCTGATGACGAGCGAGCCCGGACGCCCGGCCGGCGCCGCAATCGTGATGCTCGCGCTCGGCGCGGCGACGTCCAGCGTGGCCCCACCGCCGAAGGCGTTCACGTCCGCGTCCGGGCTGGCGAGCAGCGCCCGCTCGGCCGCCGTGAGAACACGCTCGCTCGAGATCGTGTACGTGCCCGGCAGCAGTCCGCTGAACCGCGCCACGCCCGACGCGTCCGTCGTCGCCGTCTGCGTGCTCGCCGCGGAGCCCGAGCGCTGGACGGTGACCTGAGCGTTAGGCAGTCCGCTCGTCCAGCCCAGCGCGTCGCGGACGGTCGCGTCGGCGGGGTCCACCTTTACGGTCACGGCGAGCGACGCCTTCGTCACGCCGCCCCCGCCGCCGGTGCCTGTCGTATCCACCTGGCCCGGGTCGAACGCCGAGTCAGATTTGCACGCGGCCAGCAGCGCGGCGGTGAGGACCAGCGGCCCCGCCCTGCTCATTACTCGTTGGATCAGCCGTAACGTGAACGACAATTGCGCCTCCTTTCGACGTTCAGCCGCTCGCCGCAGCGGCCGGGCCCTCACGAACGAAGTGCGTCCTCGTGGCCGCACGGTACCGCGCGAGCACTCCGAAGCTGCGCGGTGCGGAGCAGTTCCGGTTGCCCGGATTCAACGCGATGACAGTAGATAGCCAACGGACCGCGAGTGACTGCAACGCGAGACCCGGGGAGACCACCGCGAAGGGGCATCCATCAGGCAGAAGTGGTCTCCCTGGGCTCGCAATGATGGGCCTACGACATCCCGCGGTCGTGAACTGCGATGCTACTGGCAGATGCAGTGGCCGCCGTTCACCGGACACGTTCCCCCGCTGAAGCCGAGCGGGATACAATAATCGTCGCAGTTACCCTCCACGCAGTCCGCGCGTGCACTGGGTCCGCTCGTGCGAGTGGCCGCGCTAACGGATTGCGCAAGCCCGAAGCCAAGAACGAGCGTGACCGCTGCCGCCATCAAGCCCTTTGCCGTGATCCGAAATGTCCGTGCCATGTGATCCTTCTCGATATTGAGTACTGACCTCCCCTCCGCTACTGCACTCTTGACCGAGCCGGACGTCAATCACGTCTTTCTGCCCGCGCTCCCGCCTTCCGTGCTCGCTTTTGCTGCCCGCTGGCGCACGACCGCTTCGCGGGCGGCCGCGACGACCGAGTCCACGGACGCGCGGTCGCGTAGTAGACCCGTCGCCGCGTAGAGCACGTGCCCGTGAGCATCGACGACCATGGTCAGCGGCACTTCGCGCGCGCGATAGACTGAGCGCGTCCGGGCGTCGGGGAACTGCACGACCGGGAAGCCGAGGTGGTTGTCCGCTGCATACGCAGCGGGAGCGGAACCGGTGTCCAGTGACACGCCGACGACATGCGCGTGGGCCCCGTCGGCGGCGAGCGCCGAGTCGATGGCCCGCCACGTCGGGAGCGTCTGCGTACAGAAGTGGCAGGCTGTTGAGAAGACGAACAGCACCTGGCCCGCCGAGGAATCGTTCCCCGCAACCACGACTTCGCGTCCGTCGGTCGCGCGCGCCACGAACGCGGGCACGACGAAGCCGCGGTACGGCCGGACGACGCGGTCCCACAGCACGCCGTTCTCTTTGGCCAGCGAGCGGTTCGACCACCCGAGCACGGCGACGAGCGCGAGGGCGACGAACAGGAGCGCGGGCTGCGTGAACCGACGTGGCGAGTCTTGCATGGTTCCTCCGTTATTCGGCCATTCGGCGGCTGTGGACCTGGCGCGACGCCCAGAGGACCGCGGACGACCCCGCCGGCGTCCAGGCGTTAGGCGTGGGGGGCCAGCATACGGCCGGCCAAACAGACGCGCAAGGTCGGAGGTCCGCCCTTGCCGCAGGGAGGGGCCGCCGCGCCCTCAGAGACGTCGATTGCCTGGCGTTGCGCTCGTCGGTTCGCTCACGGCACCTCGCCCGGGTTGGGCTTGGCGAGCTCGAAGTCGCGCGCGCTCGTGCGGGTGCGAAGCAGCACCTTGCGCCCGGTGCTCGTCTGGAACAGCACCTTGCGGTTGATCGAGACGCTGTCGTTGCCGCCCGAGAGCGTCGCCTGCTGGCGGTCGAGCGTGACGTTCACCTGCTGGCCGCAGGTGGGCCCATACACGGCGGCCGCCGCCTCCTCGGCGGGCGTGAGAGACGACGTGAAGACGTCCAGGAGTGCAGCGGCGGGAATGCGAACGAAATCCGGTTCGACGACGGGGAGCTGTGCGTGCGGCAGTGACGCGACGTCGATCGGGTTCGCAACGAAGGCCGTGACATCGCTCCGACCCCAGAAGAGTCCGTGGCCGTAGGTTGTGACCGCCCACTCGCCCGGTCCGACGCTGGCCATGTTGACCGACGCAGGATTATCGACGTCGGATGGGCCGACGAACTCGAACCGCGCGCCCGACAGGTCCATGAGCTCGGGGTAGAGCTGTCGCTCGTCGATCGCATCGGTCGCCACGACGGTCGCCTGCCCCGGTGCGAGCGGGTACGTAGTCCCGGCGCCGGGGAACTGGTAGAACCATCGGGACCAGATGCCATCGGGGTCGAGGCGCCACTGCGCCATGTCCGCGCAACTGCGCGGCGAGGCAAAGTCTCGCGTCCAGACCTGACCCCTGCCCACGATCTTGCCGTCGAGGTAGATCGTCGTGTCACTGTTGTTATAGAGCTCGATGTACGACGCGAGCGGGTACTCGCCCGCCTGGTACGCGTTCGGCCACCCGACGAACAGCTCGCTGACGACGAGCGAGCCTGGACGGCCCGCAGGCGCGCTGATCGCGGTGCTCGTGCTTGGCGCGCTGACGGTCACCGTTGCGCCGCCGCCGAACGCATTCACGTCGGCGTCACCAGCGGCCAGCTTGCCGCGCTCGCTCGCCGAGAGCAGGCGCACCGACGAGACCGTGTAGGTGCCGGGGAGCAGCCCGCTAAAGCGCGCGGTGCCCGCGTCATCGGTCGTCGCGGTCTGTGTGCTCGCCGAGGATCCGGAGCGCTGGATGGTGACGTCGGCAGCGGGTATGCCCGAGGTCCAGCCCAACGCGTCGCGCACGCTTGCGTCAGCAGGGTCGACGCCCACCGTCACCGCGAGCGACGCTTTCGTCACACCTCCGCCTCCGCCGCCACCCGTGCCCGTCGTGTCCACTTGGCCGGGATTGAGCGCCGAATCGGACTGGCAGGCCGAGAGAAGAACCACAATGGCCAGAGCCGTCGTCCGCAAGGCGCCGGCGCGACGCCATACGCTTTCGGAAAAGGGTGGCGCGAGCAGAAGCACGTCGATCCCTCCCGTCACAAATGAGTAGCTGCCGCGCACCCGTCCTCTTCAGGCCACGTCGGGCAGCCGTCGTGTGGAACGTACGAAAGCAGCTTGACTCGCGGGCGGCGCCAGCGCCGCCCGCGAGTCAAGCCGAGGCAAACGGCTGTGGAGGGGCATCCGCCGTTAGGCTGAATGATCTCCACGGGCGCCGAATCTTGGCTACTCCGCGCACTCAGCCAGCGGGCTATGCGACGCTACCCACAGATGCAGTGGCCGCCGTCTCGCGGACACGTTCCCGAACCGAATCCCAGACCCTGGCAGTACACGTTGCAGTCGCCCTCGACACAGCCGAAGACCGCGCTGGGCCCGCTCGTGCGGGTGGCCGCGCTGACCGACTGCACCACCCCGAAGCCGAGAACGAGTGCCACCGTCGCCGTGACGAGGCCTCTGCCTGCGATCCGAAGTGAGCGTTTCATACGGTCCTCCCGCATTGAGTGTTGCCCCACCGGTTGCCCCTGTGGCAACGAACCTTCAGTGGGTTGGTGCTGCTCAGGTCCGCTTCTCCGCGTTGCTTGGCTGCGACGCCGTCACGCTCGGGCGCGGCGCTGCCGCGGCACTCGCCGCCGTTACCACCGAGTCGATCGCGGCCCGTCCCTGCAGCAGGCCGGTCGTCGAGTAGACGACCCGCCCGCGCCCATCGACGACCATCGTCAGCGGCACTTCGCGGGCGCGATACCCCGCCTTCGTGCGGAGGTCCGGGAACCCGACGACGGGGAACGGCAGGCGGTTGTCGGCCGCGAAGTTCGCCGCCACGGCGGCCGAGTCGAGCGAGATGCCGACGACGGCCACGTGAACGCGCTCGCCGGCGAGCGCCGAGTCGACGGCGCGCCAGGTCGCGAGCGTCTGCGTGCAGAAGTGGCAGCCCTTGGAGAAGACGAAGAGGACCTGGCTCCTCGTGGAATCGCTGTCCGCGACGACGACCTCCCGTCCGTCCGTGGCGCGTGCCGTGAAGGCGGGGACGACGAAGCCGCGGTAGGGGCGCACGAGGCGATCCCACAGCTCGCCGTTTTCCTTGGCCAGCGATCGATTGGACCAGCCGAGCACCGCCACGAGCGCGAGGGCGACGAACAAGAGCGCGTGTAGCCCGTATCGGCGAAGCGACTCTCTCATGACTCATCTCCCATGGCTAGGCCCGCGCTCGCGCAGCGCGCGCCGACGAAACCGCGGCCACGCGCGTCGGGCGTCAGCCGCGGGGCACCACCGTACGGCGGGGTAAACAGATGCGCAAGGCCATCCGTGTGCGCCCTCCGCGCGCGACGGGCGGCTCCCGCGCCGTCATCGTCGACGCTCGCCGGGCGTGGCGTTCCGCGATTCGGTCATGGGATCGTCCCCGGATTCGGCTTGTCGAGCTCGAAGTCGCGCGCGCTCGTGCGCGTACGCAGCAGGACTTTGCGGCCGGTCGCGGTCTGGAACAGCACCTTGCGGTTTATCGAGACGCTATCGTTGCCGCCTGAGAGCGTGGCCTGCTGCCGGTCGATGGCGGGGCTCACCTGCTGGCCACAGGTGTGGCCGTACTGCTCATTCGCCTCCTCGGCGGGCGTGACGGAGGAGCTGAAGACGTCGAGCAGCGCACTGGCCGGCATGCGCACCCAGTCCGGTTCGACCGACGGGAGGGTCGCGTGCGGCAGCGAGGCGACGTCGACCGGGTTGGCGACGAACGCCGTCACGTCGCTTCGGCCCCACCACAGGCCGTGACCCGGATCGGCATTCGTGGTCAGTGACAGGTCGATCATGTTCACCGACGCGGGGTTGTCGACGTCCGACGGCCCGATGAACTCGAACTGTGCGCCCGAGAGGTCCATTAGCTCGGGGTAGAACTGCCGCTCGTCGATGGCGTCCGTCGCCACGACGGTGGCGTGGCCGGGCGCGAGCGGGTACGTCTGCCCGCTGCCGGGGAACTGGTAGAAGTAGTGCATCCAGATGCCGTCCGGGTCGAGGCGCCACTGCGCCATCTCGGCGCAGCTCCGCGGCGACGCGTAGTCGCGCGACCACGGCTGGCCGCGCCCAACGATCTTCCCGTCGAGGAAGATCGTCGTGTCGCTGTTGTTGTACAGCTCGATGTAGGACGCCAGAAAGTACTCGCCGGCTTGGTAGGCGTTGGGCCAGCCGACGAACAGCTCGCTGATGACGAGCGACCCGGGCCGGCCGGCCGGCGCGGCGATCCTGACGCTCGCGCTCGGCGCGCTGACGCTGACCGT
Organism: Gemmatimonadaceae bacterium; assembly: GCA_035554795.1. Classification (GTDB taxonomy): domain Bacteria; phylum Gemmatimonadota; class Gemmatimonadetes; order Gemmatimonadales; family Gemmatimonadaceae; genus DATMHT01. The sequence continues at coordinate 13,318 of DATMHT010000143.1, forward strand.
CGCGCCGCCACCGAACGCGTTCACGTCGGCGTCGGCGCTCGCCAGCGACGTCCGCTCCGCCGCCGAGAGCAGCCGGACCGTCGAGATGGCGTAGCCGCCCGGCAGGAGGTCCGAAAAGCGCGCGACGCCCGAGACGTCCGTCGTCGCCGTCTGGGTGCTCGCGGCCGAGCCGGAGCGCTGGATCGTCACTTCCGCGCCCGGTACGCCGGCCGTAAAGCCGAGCGCGTCGCGGACGGTCGCGTCGGCGGGATCCACGATCACCGTCACCGCGAGCGTTGCTTTCGTGACCCCGCCGCCACCGCCGCCGGTGCCGGTCGTGTCGACGGAGCCGGGGTTGAGGGCCGCGTCGGACTTGCACGCAGTCGTAAGCAAGACCACCGTGCTCGCGACCGCCATGAACGCCACGACGGCACGACTCGCGCCTCGAACCAAGGGGGAACGCAGCGGCACGTCCAACCTCCTCATGAATGCAGTCCGTCACCACGGGTGCAGAGTCATCTATCTGCGCGCCGAAGTGTCACCACGGAGATACGGTGCTGCCCTCACGTCACGTGGGCAGCCAAGGAAGGCCACGACCGACTCGCACGAACAGATCAGTCGTGGCCTCCCCCGTCTCTGCTACCCCGTGCCGAGTCCTTTCACGAATGCGAGTGAGTCACGACCGGCAGATGCAATGACCGCCATTGATCGGACAATCGCCCCCGTTCGGGAAGCCGATCGACATGCAGTAGGCATTGCAGTCGCCCTCGACGCATCCGAAGACCGCGGTGGGTCCGCTCGTGCGGGTAGCCGCGCTCACCGACTGCGTGAATCCGAAACCGAGCGTGATCGCCACGACGGTGGTGATCAGTCCCTTGCCCACAAGCTGAAGTGCGCGTTTCACTCGCCTCTCCGTTGTTGAGCGTTGAACTACCCGCTGCCACTTTGGCAACGAACCACTTCATACTGCGTGCTTCGGTTCAGGAGCGGGTTGCACTGTCGCTCCCCCCCGACGCGGTGGCGCTCGAGTTCCGTGCGGTGACAGATCGAGCGGCGGTCACGACCTAATCCACGGCGCGGCCGCCCAACAGCAGTCTGCTCGTCGAGTAGACGACGCGCCCGCGGCCGTCGACGACCAGTGTCAGCGGTACCTCGCGGGCGCGGTAGACGGTCTTGGTGCGCAAGTCCGGGAACCCGACGACCTGATACGGGAGGTGCTGTTCCGACGCGAACGTCGCGGCCACCGGCATCGAGTCGAGCGAAATGCCCGTCACGCCGACCTGCGCGCGTTCGCCGGCGAGCGCCGAGTCGATGGCCCGCCACGTCGGGAGCGTCTGCGCGCAGAAGTGGCACGACTTGGAGAACACGAACAGCACCTGGCTTCTGGAGGAGTCGTCTCCCGCGACCACCACCTCGCGCCCGTCTGTCGTGCGCGTCGTGAAGCCCGGGACGACGAAGCCGCGGTACGGCCGGACGGCGCGGTCCCACAGCACGCCGTTCTCGTTGGCCAGGGAGCGGTTCGACCAGCCGAGCACGGCGACGAGGGCGAGGGCAACGAACAGGAGCGCGGGCTGCGTGAACCGGCGTGGCGAGTCTCGCATGGCGCCTCCGTGATTCGGCGACTGTGCCCCCGGCGCGACGACCGCGGTCGTCGCGTCGGGGCGTTAGTCGCGGCGGGCGAGCATACGGCCGGGTAAACGGATGCGCAAGGTGGCCAGAGCCTTCCTAGTCGCGATCCATTCGTCAGCGGGACACCCTGTCCCAGTTTGGGACAACGAACTTGCGTTGGGGCTATGTCGCCTACGCCTCTGCACGTACCGTCAGGGCGGGCGCGGCGACGCGGAGCGCTGGGGGCGCGCGTAGCTATCAGCCGTTAGGCGCGTAGCTCGAGCGGCCGTCAGCGGCGCGGGCGACGTCCGCCGGTAGACGCTCGGCGCCTCGCTCCCGATCGCGCCGACGATCGAGTCGCCCGCCGCGACCGCCGGGAACAGCGCCAACGTGTCGTTCGCGAACTGCCCCTGCAGCACCGCCAGCGACAGCTTCCCGTCGCCGGTCGTGAAGCCGACGATGCCGTTCGGCGTCACGCCGCGCGAGAGCCGCCCCGTCACCCGCCGCGCGCCGTTGCCCACGCTCTCGCCGAGGTAGAGGTCGAGCGCGTCGCTCCCGCTCGGGCCGCCGACGTAGTGCCCCTCGAACGACTCGTCGAAGTCGGCGACGACGTCGAGGCCGAGCGTGTCGAGCGGGTAGATCGCCCCGAAGACACCGATGCCGCCGTCCACGTGGTTGACGATCCCACTCCCCGTGAACGGGTTGTTGAACGAGCGGAAGTAGTCGAAGTAGTTCGTGTCCACCGCCTCGGTCGCGATAGTCTGGCGGAAGCCGGGCACGAAGACGTACGGCAGGCTCTCGGCGTACAGGTTGCGCAGCCCGCCGTGCACGACGAGCCGTGCGCTGTCGGAGAAGAGCATGAACGGCCCGAACGGCGTCGTCGCGAGCAGCGCGTAGCGCTTCGCCGACTCGGCGCGCGGCCAGTCGAGCACGATCGAGTCGTGGTCCACGTTGAACGTCGTCCGCGTGAAGCTGATCGGCTGCAGGCGGTCCGGGTTCGGCACGGTCGTGAAGGCACGCGCCACCTGCCCGTTCCAGGTGATCTCGAGCTCGTAGCGCCGCCCGCGGACGATCGGGACCTGGTTCGTGCGCGGCGAGAACTGCGGCGGCGGCGTGTTCCGGAAGCGGTACACGCCGTGCCCCTTGCCGTCCGGCCGCACCGCCGCGTCCTGGATGCCCGTCGCGAAGGACACGTCGCCCGCCTCGCGGATCGTGACGACCGCGTCGCTGATGGGTACGCCACCGCCGGAGAGGATCGGCTCGAGCGAGTCGCCGCCGGTGCGGTCGGGCACCGTCACCTCGCCGGTGAGCGTTCTCTCGACGAGGACGACCTCGTCGAGCGTGACCGGGTTCAGCACCGCGTGCACGACGATCTGCGCCTTCCCCTGCGGCACCATCGCTTCGTCGAGCTTGCAGGCGGCGACGTTGGCCAGCATCACGGCCGCGCCTAACGTCATCGCGCGACGCACGCTCGCGCTCACCACGACGCCGTCACCCCGACGGAAGGGAGGATGGGGAACTGCGAGTAGCCGGTCCGCGTCGGCGGATTGCCGGTGTAGTCCCAGACGTAGGTGAACACGTTGCGGGCGTTGTAGGCGTTGACGAGCTGCAGGTACGGCTCCCATCGCACGCGCCGCGTCTCGAAGCGGCGTGATACGGACAGGTCGAGCCGCGAGAACGGCGGATAGCGGGCGCCGTTGCGCGCGCCGCCCACCGGCTCGCGGTTGTCGCCGCTCGCGCCGCGGTCCCACCCCTGGCCGTTCGCGTCGGGGAAGCGGCGGACGATCTGGCCGACGATCGTCGTGTACGGCGTCCCCGTGCCGAAGCCGAGGCGGGCGCCGAAGGTGTACTTGCCGGTGCCCGGCCGCCAGCTCGCCACCGCGTTGAGGTTGTGCCGACGGTCCTGCGCCGGCGCGAACTCGCGCACGCTCCCCGGCGTGTCCTGCGTCTGCTCGCGGCGGCTCGACCCGTAGCTGTAGGCGACCCACCCGCCCAGCGCGCGCGCCGTCTCGAGCTGACGGAGCAGCACGTCCACGCCGTACGACGTCCCCTTGAGCGGGCGGAACTCGTCGCCCTCGACGAGCGGGTCGTCGGCCGGGTTCTGCTCGGCGAGCGCGCTGTACGTCTTGCCGTACGCCTCCACGCGCACGAACCGCGCGTCCCCGAACCAGCGCTCGGTGCCGGCGACGAGCTGGCGGCCGACCGACACCGGAAGGTTCTTGTCGCTGCCGAGCCAGAAGTCGAAGAACTGCACCGGCACGTCCTCGTTGCGCAGTGCGTGCACCCACTGCGCGTACTGCCCGCCGGCGAGCGTGAAGGCGAGGTCCTTCGTCGCGAAGTACTTGACCGACGCGCGCGGCGAGATGCCCCACCACCGCTTCGCCGCCGGCACGTACTCGCCACGCAGCCCGGCGCGCACGATCACGCGCTCGTTCACCTTCCACAGGTCCTCATAGTAGAGCGCGCCCGCCGACGGCCGCTGGCGGATGGCGAGCGCCTGGATGCCGGTCTGCGTGGACTTCGCGCCGTAGTCGGCGAAGTACTGCGCCACCTCGTAGCCGAGCGTGCGCGCGTGGCTCGCGTGGAAGCCCGAGAGCGAGCCGGCGACACGAAATTCGCGGATCCTGTTGTCGAGCGAGAAGGAACCGTTGCCGAGGTCGAGCGAGGTGCCGAAGCGCGTGAACGAGGCGCGCTGCACGAGCACCGCGCTGTCGCCGAGCGAGATGACCTTGCCGCTGCCGAAGTCGATGCGCGGCTCGTTCACGAACGGCTGCCGCCAGGCGAGGCCGACGAGCTGGTTCCCCCAGTCGAAGCCGAACTCGCCCGCGCCGCTGCGCGTGGAGTCGCCGCCGAAGTCGGCGAACGAGCCGTTGAGGTAGTCGCCGCCCGCGTAGCCGGTGAGCGTCAGCGTGCCGCCGTTCTTCGCCATGTGACGCAGGTGGAGCTGCGCGTCCTGGAAGTGGTAGGGGAGCGTCTGGTCGCTGAACGCCGGCACGATCTTGTCCGCGTAGGTGCGCCGGCCGGCGACGTTCCAGCTCGTGCGCCCGTCGTTGAACGCGCCGCCGAGGGCGAGGCTCGATGCGAGCACCGAGACGCCCGCCGTCCCGTGCACGCCGCTCCGCGCCTCGGCCGCCGGCGTCACGTCGAGCACGCTCGAGAGCCGGCCGCCGTACGGGGCGGGGAAGCCGCCGGTGAGCAGGTTCACCTCGCCCACCGCCGCGTCGATGAAGGTCCCGAACAGGCCGGCGAGGTGGAACGGATTGTAGACGGGGATGCCGTCGAGGAGGATCAGGTTCTGATCGGCCTCGCCGCCGCGCACGTTGTAGCCGGCGGTGTAGTCGTTGCGCGCCAGCACGCCCGGCTGGAGCTGCGCCGCGCGCAGCACGTCCGGCTCGCCCACCGCCGGCACGCGCCGCAAAGCCTCCC
>DATMHT010000144.1:0-4401 GCA_035554795.1 Gemmatimonadaceae bacterium
AGTCACGCCAGTCTCGGTTCATCGACTCGATCAAGGCCACCCTCTTGGCGCGGCTCCAGGCCTTGAGCTGCCTTTCACGGATCGTCGCCACTCGGCCGTCGGAAGTGACTTCGTAGTAGACGAGCTTCGTGATGCGATATCGCCGCGTGAACGCGTTGGCGAACGTGCCGGCGCGATGCTGGCACAGCCGCCTTTCCAGGTTCGTGGTCAGGCCGGTGTAGAGGCAGCCCGAGTCGCTCGCTAGAATGTAGACGAAGAAGTGCTTCGCTCGACGGAGCGTAGCCCGCTCCGGAATGCCATCGACCGGCATGCAAGGTCCCTCGCTTCGCTCGGGATGACCTGGAGAGGGGACCGTGCGGTCGGCTTCGAAGTCATCAAGACTGGTCACGCTACCGCCGCCCCCGCATCAACGCGCATGATCTCACTGCACGAGTGTCCGAAATGCCGCTAGACCGTACCATCCCCGTCGGCGTGCTGGGGGCGGGCGCGATGGGGAGTGGGATCGCGCGCGTGGCCGCGGCGTACGGGCACCCGGTGGTGGTGCTCGACGCGAACGCCGACCAGATGGACCGTGCCCGCGCCGACATGGAGCGCGCGCTCTCGCGCGACGTCGAGCGCGGGAAGATCGGGGCGGCCGCGGCGGGGGCGCTCCTCGATCGCGTCGGCTACGCCGGCGAGTCGGGCGCGAGCGGGATGGAGGCGTTCCGGGACTGCGGGCTCGTCGTCGAGGCGATCGTCGAGCGGCTCGACGCCAAGCGCGATGCGTTCACCCGGCTCGAGCGGTCGGTCCCGCCCGACTGCGTGCTCGCGACGAACACGTCGTCGCTGTCGGTGTCGTCCATCGCGTCGGCGTGCAAGCGCCCCGAGCGCGTGCTCGGCGTGCACTTCTTCAATCCCGCGCCCGTCATGCCGCTCGTCGAGATCATCCCCGGCGTGACGACGGCGCCGGCGACGCTGGCGAGCGTGCGCGCGCTCGTGGACGCGTGGGGCAAGACCACCGTCGTCGCCGCCGACACTCCCGGCTTCATCGTCAACCGCATCGCGCGGCCGTTCTACGGCGAGTCCATCCGCATGCTCGAGGAGGGCGTGGCCGACGCCGCGACGATGGACTGGGCGATGCGGGAGATCGGCGGCTTTCGCATGGGACCGTTCGAGCTGATGGACTTCATCGGCCACGACGTGAACTTCTCCGTCACGCGCTCCGTCTTCGAGGCGTTCTTCTACGACCCACGCTACAAGCCCTCGTTCACGCAGCAGCGGCTCGTCGAAGCCGGCTTCCTCGGAAAGAAATCGGGGCGCGGCTTCTACGACTACCGCGACGGCGCGACGAAGCCCGCGCCAGACACCGATCGCGCGCGCGGCGCGACGATCGTCGAGCGCATCGTCTGCATGCTGATCAACGAGGCCGCCGACGCGGTCTTTCTCCGCGTCGCGACGCCGGCCGACATAGATCTGGCGATGACGAAGGGGGTAAATTACCCCAAGGGTCTGCTCGCCTGGTCCGACGAGATGGGCGCGGCGCGCGTCGTGGACCTGCTCGGCGCGCTCCAGGCGGAGTATGGCGAGGACCGCTATCGCGCGAGCCCGCTGCTCAAGAGAATGGCGCGCGAGGGGAGGCGGTTCTTCTGAGGGGCGAGGGGGGAGGGGAGAGGGTGGACGCGCAGGCGCTCGCCGAAGGGCTCGTCGCGACGATGCTCGAGGGCGACGCGTTCAGCCGCTGGCTCGGGGTCGAGGTCACCGCGCTCGCGCCGGGCGCGTGCACGGTGCGCATGACGGTGCGCGACGAGATGCTCAACGGCTTTGGCGTCTGCCACGGCGGCGTCACCTACGCGCTCGCCGACAGCGCGCTGGCGTTCGCGTCGAACACGCACGGCCGCGTGACGGTGAGCGTGGACAACGCGATCTCGTACCCGGCCGCGGTGCGCGCCGGCGACACGCTCGTCGCGGCGGCCACGGAGGAGAGCGCGAGCCGGCGCCTCGCGTTCTATCGCGTGACGGTCACGAACCAGCGCGGCGAGACGGTCGGGCTGTTTCGCGGCACGGTATACCGAACGGACAAGCAGCTCTCGGCGCTCGGCGCTCGGCGCTCGGTTGTTGCTGGACGGGATGCACAGGATGCACAGGATGGGCAGGATGCTCGGAACACGCCTCATGCTGTCGATCCTGTGCATCCTGTCCAATCGTCGAAGACCGAGAGTCGGCCACAAGTCGAGTAATTCTCAATGATGCCTGACGCGTACATCATCGACGGCGTTCGCACGCCGATCGGCTCCTTCGGCGGCAGTCTCAGCGACGTGCGGCCCGACGACATGGCGGCGCTCGTCATCCGCCGGCTGCTCGAGCGGCATCCATCGCTCGACCGTACCCGCATCGCCGACGTCATCCTCGGCTGCGCGAACCAGGCGGGCGAGGACAACCGCAACGTCGCGCGCATGGCGGCGCTGCTGTCGGGGCTTCCGACGTCGGTGCCGGGCGAGACGGTCAACCGCCTCTGCGCCTCGGGCATGAGCGCTGTCGCGCAGGCGGCACGCGCGGTCAAGCTCGGCGAGGGCGATCTCTACGTCGCCGGCGGCGTCGAGAGCATGACGCGGGCGCCGTACGTCCTCTCGAAGACGGGAAAGGCGTTCGGCCGCGACGCCCAGCTCTTCGACACGAGCATCGGGTGGCGCTTCGTGAACCCGAAGATGGAAGCGCAGTACGGCGTGGACGCGATGGGCGAGACCGCCGAGAACGTCGCCGAGCAGTACGGCGTCACGCGCGCCGAGCAGGACGCGTTCGCGTGCAGCACGCAGCAGCGCGCCGCCGCGGCGCGCGAGCGCGGCCGCTTCGACGTCGAGACCACGCCGGTCGAGATTCCGGGGGCGAAGCGCGGCACCACGGAGCAGTTCTCTCGCGACGAGTTCATCCGGCCCGGCACGACGATCGAGGCGCTCGCCAAGCTCAAGCCCGCGTTCCGGAGCGGCGGCTCGGTGACCGCCGGGAACTCGTCCGGGATCAACGACGGCGCGTGCGCGGTGCTCGTCGCCTCGGAGGCGGCTGTGAAGGAGTTCTCCCTCGAGCCGATCGCGCGCGTCGTCTCGAGCGCCGCCGCCGGCGTCGAGCCGCGGACGATGGGGATGGGCCCGGTGCCGTCGTCGCGCAAGGCACTGGCCCAGGCCGGGCTCTCGATGAGCGACATGGACGTGATCGAGCTTAACGAGGCGTTCGCCGCGCAGGCGATCGCCTGCCTGCGCGAGATGGGCGTCGCCACCGACGACCCGCGCGTCAACCCGAACGGCGGCGCGATCGCGCTCGGTCACCCGTTAGGCATGTCCGGCGCCCGCCTGCTCCTCACCGCCGCCCGCGAGCTGCAGCAGAGCGGGGGCCGCTACGCGCTCGCGACGATGTGCGTGGGTGTGGGGCAGGGGATGGCCACTGTGATCGAGAGGGCGTAGGCCCTCCCCTCATGCCCATCTACGAATTCGAGGGACTCGTCCCCGTCGTCCATCCGAGCGCCTTCGTGCACCCCGACGCCGCCGTCACCGGCAACGTCATCATCGGGCGCGACGTGTACGTCGGGCCGGGGGCGGCGATCCGCGGGGACTTCGGGGCGGTGGTGATCGAGGACGGCTGCAACGTGCAGGAGAACTGCACCGTGCACATGTTCCCGGGGGTGACCGTCGTACTCGAGGAGGCGGCGCACATCGGCCACGGCGCGATCATCCATGGCGCGCGCATCGGGCGGAACGCGCTCGTCGGGATGAACGCCGTCGTCATGGACAACGCTTTCGTGGGCGCGGGCTGCGTCGTCGGAGCCCTCTGCTTCGTGCCGGCGGACATGCGGATCCCCGAACGCAAGGTCGTCGTCGGCAATCCGGCGAAGGTGGTGAAGGACGTGAGCGACGAGATGCTCGCGTGGAAGACGGAAGGGACGCGGCTCTACCAGGGGCTGCCGGCGCGGCTGCACGCGACGCTGCGCGCCTGCGAGCCGCTGCGCGAAGTACCGGCGGACCGACGCGTGCAGGGCGCCGGATATCGGACGTGGCAAGAGACGAAGAGTGGCGCCGCGGATTGACGCGGATGAACGCGGATACGGCCCGTTTGGCGTCATCCTGAGCGCAGCGAAGGATCGCTGTACGGGAGGGCGATCCTTCGTCGCCGAGCCTGCCCTGAGCGCAGCGAACGGGCTCCTCAGGATGACAGCAAGAGGGAATCCGCGTTCATCCGCGCTGATCCGCGGTGAACGCTCTTACAAGGCAACGGCGTGACGGAGACGACACCATGCGGTTGAAGAACTACGCGATGGGCGAGTGGGTCGAGGGGTCGGGCAAGGCGACCGCGCTGTATCACGCCGTCACCGGCGAGCAGATCGCCGAGGCGTCGAGCGCGGGGCTCGACTTCAAGGGGATGCTCGAGTACGCG
>DATMHT010000145.1:0-2060 GCA_035554795.1 Gemmatimonadaceae bacterium
CCGGGCGCGGAAGAAGCGGCTCATGAGCGTGCTCGGAAGCACGGCGAGCTGCCGCGCGAGCTGGCGCACGGTGGAGACGCGGTTCCCGCACGTGAACAGCGACTCGAAGAAGCGCCAGCAGTCCTCGGGCGCGCCCGAGAGGTCGGCCGAGAGCTGCGCGATCGCCGCGCGCTGCAGCGCGCCGGTGCGGTCGGGGGCGAGGACGTTGCGCAGCTCGCGCCAGCCGGCGGGCTGGCGGACGTCCACGAGCGTTCTCACGCCGCTGCGGCCGAGCGAGAGCACGGCGTGCGGCGTACCCGCCTCGACCTGCGTGAGGAGCGCGACCGCCGCGACGCGCGGGAACTCGCGCACGACCGCGGCGACGCGCTGCGCCTCCTGCTGCCCGCAGCGCGCCACCGAGACGATCACCGCCTGCGCGCCGCGCTCCTTGAGGTCGCGCACGACGTCGTCGATGCTGTCGCGGTGCATCGCGTAGTACAGTCCCTCGCCGGCCGCGTCCACGCGCGCCCGCTCGGCGATCGTCAGCATCGTCGTCACGGCCGTCGCGCCGGGTGCGGGCAGCCGCGGCGCCGCGAGCATCTGCCGCGGCGGACGATAGAGCGCGTGACGCGGCGCGGTGACGGGACGCGACGACGGTGCGAGGCTCGAGGAGCCGGCGCCGCTGCTGGCGTCGCTCGCCGGGTGGTAGCGTGGTGCGGCGTCTTGCGGGCTCGGGGTGTGCTGCATAGCGTCGCCTCCGTCGTGGCCGCCGCTCGCTCGCGGCGACGGACGTCGCCATCGCGAAAGCGGGCGGCGACGATAGCGCCACCGGTCACCGTCGCGTCACGTCGCCGCGGCGCGCGGAATCACGCGATGGGGGACACGGGACGTGGGACACGGTAGGCGATGCGCGGTGGGCGCCGTCGTTCGTGAACGGTACCGGCGCGCCGCGATTTCCCCAGCACGAGGAGGCAGCGTGATGACGACGAGCGCCGACATCATCGCGAAGACGACGGGCGGCGGGATGCGCGAGAGGCGAGACGGGACGAGCGCTCGCGACGGCGGGCGGGCGAGGTCGGCGCGCACACGGGGCATCGTCGTCGCCACGGCGATCGGCGCGGCGCTCCTCGGCGCCGTGGCCGCGTGCGGCGGCGACGCCTCGCGTCGCGGCGCGAGAGGCGAAGGCGGCGCGCTCACGGTCGCGTCGGCGCGGCGCGCGACGGTCGTGGGCTTCCCCGCCGAAACGCTCTCGCGCGACGCGCACATCCTCGCGCTCTATCCCGGCTCCGGCCCCGACTCGGCGCTGATCGCGTTCACCTTCGCCGACTCGACGCGCGGCGTCAGCGCCGGGCTCGGCGTGCTCGACCTGCGCTCCTCCGGCGGCGAGCGCGAGGCGCACCTCGCGTGGCCGGACTCGGTGGGCGCCGTCTGGTGGAGCGGGCCGCACATGCTGTCGTTCGCGACCACCACGGGGCGCGGCCTGACGGCGAAGGTGGACATGAACGCCGACACGCTCGCCGTCGCCCTCGACAGCGGTCGCACCGCGACGGCGGCGACGCCCGCGAGCGCGCCCACGCCCCCACGCCCACCCGCCGCCGCCATCGCGCGGGCGACCGCCTTCGTGGACTCGGCTCACCAGCAGCCCGCCGGCCGCGCCGCGCCACGCTCGGCGCTCCGCTACCTGGTGGACTCCCTGATCACCGCGCCGGGCGGACGCCTGGTCGCGCTCCACGTGATCGCGTCGGACAGCAGCGGCCGCCGCCGCGTGAACCCCGCCTGGTACACCCTCGCCCTGCCGAGCGGCGCCGTCGCCTCGGTGGACAGCGTCGTCGGCCCGGTCGACGAGATGCCGGCGCGCACCGGCGCCTGGGGTGGCGCCGACGGGCGCTCGTTCTACTACGCGCGGCGGGCGGCGGTGTACGAGGTGGTGGTGCGAGGGCAGTAGGGCCCTCGCCCTCTTATATTTCCTCTGTTCGACGGCGTCGGCCGGACGGTCGCGACACGGGCTCCGCGAGGAGCGGCCGGTCGAGGAAAGTCCGGGCTCCACAGGGCGGGTTGCCAGGTAACGCCTGGGCGCACTC
>DATMHT010000146.1:0-19757 GCA_035554795.1 Gemmatimonadaceae bacterium
CGTCGCCACCGGCCAGTACATGACGCTGCGCGGCATGGGGAACGTCGGCCCGCGCGGCGGCCCACGCGGCGACATCCTGGTCGTGTTCGACGTCGCCGACGATCCGCGCTTCGAGCGCGACGGCGAGGATCTCTACTGCGAAGTGCTCGTCTCGTATCCGCAGCTCGTGCTCGGCGCCGACGTCGAGGTCCCGGCGGTCTCCGGCAGCGTCTCGCTGCGCGTGCCGGCGGGGACGCAGAGCGGACAGGTCTTTCACCTGCGCGGCCGAGGTCTGCCGCGCGTGAACGCGAGCGGGGTCGGCGATCTCCACGTGCGCGTCCAGATGTGGACGCCGGACTCGCTCTCGCCCGAGGAGGAAGCGCTCGTCCGTCAGCTCGCCGAGCTGCAGAAGGCGGTGCCGCAGCCACGCGCCAAGGGCATCTGGTCGAAGATGAAGGAAGCGCTCGGCGCGTGAGCGACGCCGCCGAGGGAGCCACGACCGGCTGGGTATCCGTACGCGTGCGGCCGGGCGCCGATCGCGACGCGGTTGCAGCGGCGCTGTTCGACGCCGGGTCCCAGGGCGTGCAGGACGAGGGTGCGTCGCTGCTCACGCACTTTCCGCCCGGTACCGACGTCGAGGCGGTGCGTCGCGTCGTCCTCGCCGCCGACGCGGCGGCGAGCGTCGAGTTCGCGCCCGTCGCCGACGTGGACTGGACCGAGGCGTGGAAGGATCGGGTGAGCGCCCACGAGCTGGCCGGCCTGACGGTGACGCCGCCCTGGCTCGCCGATCGCTACGATCCGGGCACCAGCATCGTGATCGATCCGGGGATGGCGTTCGGCACCGGCGAGCACGCGACGACGCGCGGCGTCGTCCGGCTGATGCAGCGCATCGTAGCGCCCGGCCAGACGGTCGCCGATCTCGGCGCGGGGAGTGCGGTGCTGGCCATCGCCGCCGCCAAGCTGGGCGCGGCCCGCGTCGCCGCGGTCGAGATGGACGAGGAGGCGATCGCCAACGCGGAGGAGAACGTCGCCCGCAACGGCATCGCCGATCGGGTCCGCGTGATCCACGGCGACGCACTCGTGCTCCTGCCGCTGCTGGCGCCGGTGGACGTCGTGCTGGCGAACATCATCTCGTCCGTGCTCGTGTCGCTGCTGCCGGCGATCGGCGACGCCCTGGCGCCGCACGGGCGCGCGATCCTGAGTGGCGTGCTCCAGGAGGAGCGCGACGCCCTCGTCGCCGTGCTCGACGCGACTGGGTGGCGCGTGCTCGAGGAAGACCGCGAGGACATCTGGTGGAGCGCGTCGATCGCCCGACGGTAGCGACGTTCCTCGCGCCGGCGCCGCTCGCCCCGGGCGCCGGCGTCACGCTCGGCGAGGACGCCGCGCACCACATGCGCGTCCGCCGCATCGAGGTCGGGGAGCGCCTCGCGCTCGTGGACGGCGAGGGCGCGGTCGCGTGCGGCACGCTCGTGAAGCTCGCCCGCCAGCATGCCGTCGTGGACGTCGACCGCGTCGAGCGCCGGGAGCCCCTGCCCGAAGTTCACGTCGCCGTGCCGGTCGCCGACCGCGACCGGATGCTCTGGCTCGCGGAGAAGTGCGTCGAGCTCGGCGCGACGAGCTGGCGGCCCGTGCTCTGGCGCCGCTCGCGCTCGGTCTCGCCGCGCGGCGAGGGCGTGACGTTCACGCAGAAGGTGCGCGCGCGCATGGCCGCCGCGCTGACGCAGAGCGAGGGCGCCTGGCTGCCGGTGATCTATCCCGACGCGACGCCCGAGCGCGCCGCGGCCGCCGCGCCGGCCGGTACGCGGATCCTGCTCGATCCGGACGGGCCGCCGCTGCTCGCGCTCCCGCTCACCGTGCCGGTGACGATCGCCGTCGGCCCGGAGGGCGGCGTGGAGCGGGACGAGCGCGACCTGCTCGTGGCGGCGGGATTTGCCCCGGCCTCGCTCGGCGGGCACATTCTGCGCTTCGAGACGGCGGCGGTCGGCGCGCTCGCCGTCGTTCGCACGGCGCTGCACGCCGCGGCCCCATCCCGTCCGCCCGAGGTCGTCCGCGCATGAGTGACAACTGCCTCTTCTGCCGCATCGTCCGCCGCGAGATCCCGGCGAAGATCGTCGCCGAGACCGGCGAGTGCCTCGCCTTCCGCGACGTGAACCCGCAGGCGCCCGTCCACGTGCTGGTGGTTCCGAAGCGGCACGTCGCGTCGCTCGACTCCGCGACCGAGAGCGACGCCGAGCTGCTCGGCCGCATCTCGCTGCTCGCCGCGCAGGTCGCGCGCGACGAGAACATCGCCAACTCGGGCTACCGCACGGTGGTCAACACGAACGCGGGCGCGGGGCAGACCGTCTTCCACGTCCACGCGCACGTCCTCGGCGGCCGGCGCATGGGGTGGCCGCCGGGCTGAAAGGCGCGATCGCTACTCGAGCGTCAGCAGCGCCAGCTCCGGCGGCGACCCGATGCGGAATGGGATGTCGGAGTTCCCGAGACCGCGGCTCACGTAGAGGCGCTGCCGGCCGGCGCCGTACCACCCCTTCACGTAGCGCCCGCTCCCGGGCGGCGTGACCAGCGCGACGCCGAACGGCGCGATCTGCCCGCCGTGGGTGTGACCCGCGAAGGCGGTGAACGGCGCGGTCGTGTGTCGCGCGGCGTGATCGAAGAGCTCGGGGCAGTGCGCCATCAGCAGCGTGCGTGGCGCGTCCGCCGCGGCCGCCGTCCGCGACGAGCTCGCGACGACGTCCATGAACGGTCGTCCGTGCAGGAAGTCGTCGAGCCCGACGACGCGGAGCCGCTCGCCGCCATGGTCGACCGTTGCCTCCTCGTTGATCAGCAGCCGGACGCCGGCGGCTTCGTACTCGGCCCGCAGCCGCACGATGTCGCAGAGCCCCTGATACTCCCAGTTGCCGAGCGCGGCGAACTTGCCGAGCCGCGCGGGGAGCGCGTCGTACGCGCGCACCAGCCCTTCGTCGCCGCGGCGGTTGATGGCGTCGCCGGCGATCAGCACGAGGTGTGGATCGAAGGCGCGCGTGGCCGCCGCGAGCTCGGAGAACGCGAACCAGTCGTGCGGCGCGTGCATGTCCGTGACGAGGGCGACGCGCAGCGGTTCGCCGGCGCCCGGCGCGCTCCCCGGCTCCGCGACCGCGCGCACGTCGAGCCGGTTCGAGCGAACGACGGCCGCGCCGCCGGCGAGCGACGCGACGGCGCCGGCCACCGCCCCGCGCAGCAGACGGCGGCGGCTCGGCGAGCGCGGCGCGCTCACGTCGCCCGCGCCGCGGAGCCGGCTTGCCCGCCTCTCGCCGCACCCGTAGCTTGGACCGCGCCGAGCAGGGATCCGTCGGGCGGTGAGCAGACAGCACTGTCGACGGTCATCGTCCGCGGTCAGGAGGGCTCGGAGCGCGCGCTCGCGCCAATTCTGACGAGGCACGAGCGCGCGGGATCACCGAGCAATCTGCGCGAACGTCGGTGCGAGGAGAAGCTCGGCCATCGCACGCATGCCCCATCCACGACGCGGCGCGCACCCGCCGCCCGCACCGCCCACCCATGGCCGCCCTGCTCGACCGACTCCAGTCCGACCTCGTCACCGCGCGCAAGGCGCAGGACAAGCCGCGCACGCTGTTGCTGTCCACGCTGCTCTCCGAGGTCAAGAACAAGAAGATCGAGCTCCAGCGCGAGCTCACCGACGACGACCTCGTGGACGTCGTCCGCAAGGCCATCAAGCGCCGCCGCGAATCCATCGAGATGTTCCTCGGCGCCAAGCGCGAGGACCTCGTCGCCAAGGAGCGCAGCGAGGCGGAGATGCTCGAGACGTACCTGCCCCCTCAGGTGAGCGCCGACGAGCTCCGGGCGGCCGTCCGCGCGGCGATCGCCGGCGGCGCCGCGAACGTCGGCTCGGTGATGGGGAAGGTGATGCCCCAGTTCAAGGGGCGCGCGGACGGCAGCGCGATCAACGCCATCGCCCGCGAGGAGCTCGCCGCCCGTCAGTCCTGACCGGCGCGTGGGTGGCGCTCGGACCCGGCCGCGCGAGATGGCTCGCGCGGCCGGGTTTCGTGTATTCGGGAGCGTCGCCGACTGTCACGCGCGCCGCCACGCGTGCATCATTCAGAGGCGGCGCCCCGGCGGATCGTCGCCCGGCCTCGCTGCTCCGTCCTTCCCGATGAACGCCCACGCCCTCTCCGTCCTCGAGTTCCCACGGGCTCTCGCCCTCGTCGCCGACCGCGCCAGCTCCGCGCTCGGCGCCGCCCGCGCGCGGACGCTGGTTCCGCGCACCGATCGGGAGTGGATCGAGGCCGAGCACCGGCGCGTCGCGGCGATGCGCGCCCTGGTTGGCGGCGAGGGCGGCTGGGCACCGGAGCCGATCCCCGATCTGACGCAGCCGCTGGCTCGCCTGCGCATCGAGGGCACGGCGTGGAGCGGTCCGGAGCTGCTTGGCGGCGGCACGCTGCTGCGGTCGTCGCGGCGGACGCGCGAGCAGCTCACCGATGCCCGCCGGGTATCGGTCGCGCTGGCGGTGCTGGCGCCGTTCGCCGAGCGCATGGTCGTGGCGAAGGACGCCGAGGCGGCCGTCGAGCGCGCGATCGCCGACGACGGCTCCGTGCGCGACGACGCGTCGCCGCTGCTGCGTCGCGTCCGGCGCGACCTGCGGGGTGCGCAGGGCGAGCTGGTGAAGCTGCTCGAGCGCGTCATGGCCCGGCTCGAGGCGCACCAGCAGGTGCCCGACATGTCGGTGACGGTGCGGAACGGGCGCTACGTGATCCCGATCCGCGCCGGCGCGCGCTCGGCGGTCGGCGGCATCGTGCACGACGCATCGTCCACGGGTGGCACGCTGTTCGTCGAGCCGCCGGCGGCGGTGGAATTCGGCAACCGCATCCGCGAGCTCGAGGCCGAGGAGCTGCGCGAGGTGGACCGCATCCTCCGCGAGGTCACCGAGACGATCCGCCCGCACCGCGAAGGCATGCTCGACGCGCTCGATGCGCTCGTCGAGCTCGACACGCTGTACGCCCGCGCGCGCTTCGCCGACGACCTGCGCTGCACGCCCGCCGAGCTGGCCGACCCGGCGGGCGGCTTCGCGATCCGCGACGGCCGGCACCCGCTCCTGCTCGCGCAGCACGGCTCCGTGGTGCCGTTCGACCTCGAGATGCTCCCCGGTGAGCACACGCTGCTCGTCTCGGGTCCGAACACCGGCGGCAAGACGGTCCTGCTCAAGGCGCTGGCGCTCGTCTCGGCGCTGACGCAGGCGGGCGTGCCGGCGCCGGTCGGCGCGGAGAGCCGCGTGCCGGTGTTCGACGACTACTTCGCCGACGTCGGCGACGAGCAGAGCATCCAGGCGAGCCTGTCCACGTTCAGCGCGCACCTGAAGAACCTCTCCGAGATCCTCCGGTCGGCGACGCACGAGTCGCTCGTGCTCATCGACGAGCTGGGCTCCGGCACCGACCCGCTCGAGGGGGCCGCGCTCGGCGGCGCGATCCTCGAGGAGCTGACGCGCCGCGGCACCACGACCATCGCGACGACACACCTCGGCGCGCTCAAGGAGCTCGCGACCGAGGTCCGCGGTGTCGTGAACGCCTCGCTGCAGTTCGACAGCGTTGCGCTCGCGCCCACGTACCGGCTCATCAAGGGCATCCCGGGGCGCTCGTACGGCATCAGCATCGCGCGCCGGCTCCAATTACCCGAAGCGATCCTCCAGCGCGCAACCGAGCGGCTGCCCAAGGGCGAGCGCGACGTGGACGCGTTGCTCGCGGACCTCGAGCGGCGCGAAGCCACGCTCTCCGACCGCGAGCGCGAGGTCGCCGACGCCGACGAGCGAGTGAAGACCGACGCGCGCCGCGTCGCCGACCGGATGCGCAACGTGCGGGAGCGCGAGCGAGAGATCGAGCGCACGTCCCGCCAGGAGGCCCGTCGCTACCTGCTCGACGCGCGCGCCGAGATCGAGCGCACGATCAAGGAGCTCAAGGCGGCCGGGGCACAGAGCGCGGAGGAGATGGCGCGCGCGGCGCGGCAGACCGCCGAGCGCATGGCGGCCGAGCAGGGGAGCGCGCTCGACGCGATCGACCGGCGCGAGGAGCGTGAGCGCCGCGAGCGCGTCGGGAACGGTCGCCGCGGTGGGCCCGCCACCGCCGCCGGCGTCGCCGACGAAGCGCGTCCGTCGGTGGGCGACATGGTGGAGCTGAGCACCTTCGGCGGCCGCGTCGGGCGACTCGTGGACGTGCGCGACAGCAGCGCCGTCGTCGCCGTCGGCGCCGTGAAGATGACGGTGCCGCTCGCGACGCTCCGGCGCTCCTCGCAGCAGGCGGCGAAGCCGGAGATCAACGTGCCGATCCTCGGCGACATGCCGGAAGCGTACGCGCCGAGCGACATCGACCTGCGTGGCATGCGCGTCGGCGAGGTGGACGACTTCGTCCTCCAGTCGCTCGACGCTGCCGTCCGCGCGGACCTTAAGGCGATCCGCATCATCCACGGCAAGGGCACCGGCGCGCTCCGCGAGCGCGTCACCGAGATGCTGCGCAAGGACACGCGCGTGAAGACGTTCCGCCTCGGCGCGTGGAACGAGGGTGGCGCCGGCGTCACCGTCGCCGAGCTGGCGTGACGCGCGCCATGAGAGCCCGACGATGATTCCCGAGGAGATCGTCGAGCGCGTGCAGGCATCCGCCGACATCGTCGGCGTGATCGGGGAGTACGTGAAGCTTAAGCGCGTCGGCTCGCGCTTCCGCGGACCCTGCCCGTTCCATCAGGGCACGCACGACAACTTCTCCGTCACGCCCAACGGCGGCTATCGCTGCTTCGTCTGCGGCGAGAAGGGGAGCGTCTTCACGTTCCTGCAGAAGCGGCTCGGCGTGGACTTCGTCGAGGCCGTGAAGCTCGTCGCCGCGAAGTCAGGCATCGAGATCCCGGAGGCGGACGGCAAGCGCGAGGGCCCCGATCCGCGCGAGCCGTACTGGGAGGTCAACGCCGCGGCAGCCGAGTACTTCACGCGCTTCCTCTGGGAGGAGCCGGCGGCGCAGCCGGCGCGTGATTACCTCGCGTCGCGCCGCGTGTCGCGCGAGACCGCGGACCGCTTCGGCATGGGCTTCGCGCCGCGCGAGATCGGTCTGATGCGGCTGCATCTCAACACCCTCGGCTTCGACGACGCGCGGCTGCTCGACGCCGGCCTGCTCGTCCAGCGCGAGGAGCAGGTCGAGCCGAGGCCGCGCTTCCGCAACCGGCTGCTCTTCCCGATCTACGACCCGTCGGGGCGCACGGCCGGCTTCGGCGGACGGTTGATCGGTCCGGGGGAGCCCAAGTATCTCAACTCCGCCGAGTCGCGGGTCTTCTCGAAGGGGAAGCTGCTCTACGGGCTGAACTGGGCGCGGAACGCCATTCGCCGAGTGGACCGCGCGCTGCTCGTCGAGGGCTACTTCGACGCGCTGCGACTCGCGACCGCCGGGCTCGAGGAAGTCGTCGCACCGCTCGGCACCGCGCTCACCGCCGATCAGGCGGCGCTCCTCGCGCGCTACACGAAGAACGTCTTCCTGCTCTACGACAGCGACGACGCCGGACAGAAGGCGACGTTCCGCTCGGGCCTCGAGCTGCTCCGGCTCGGCGTGGCCGTGCGCGTCGTCTCGCTTCCCGAAGGCGAGGACCCCGACACCTTCGTGGACAAGTACGGGCGCGCGAAGCTCGAGGCACAGCTGGACGACGCGATGGACGTCTTCGACCGGCAGGTGCAGATCCTCGAGCGCAAGGGGTGGTTCGCCGAGCTGCACCGCCGTCGGCGCGCGATCGACAAGCTGCTGCCGACGATCCGCGCGACGGTGGACCCGCTGACGCGCGACATCTACGTCGCGCGTCTGAGC
Source organism: Gemmatimonadaceae bacterium (assembly GCA_035554795.1). Lineage (GTDB taxonomy): Bacteria > Gemmatimonadota > Gemmatimonadetes > Gemmatimonadales > Gemmatimonadaceae > DATMHT01. The sequence goes on from DATMHT010000146.1 coordinate 7,803, forward strand.
GAGGTCGCCGGCGTCGCCAAGGAGCTGCTGCTGCGCGAGGCGGCGGCGCTGCCGGACGAGCGGCCGGGGGCGGCTCGTAACTCGGCGGCGGCCGGCGGGCCGCCGGGTCGCTCGACGCGGAGCCGCACCGCCGGCGTCGAACACCACGACGACGGGCCGCCGCCCGGCTTCGACGAAGGTCCGCCGCCGGAGATGCCGCCGTACGATGGCGGCGACTTTGGCGGCTCGGGGCAGGGGTTCAAGCGGCGCGGCGGGCCCGGCGAGCGCCGGCGTGGCTTCAAGGGGCGCCGCGAGGCCGACGGGTGGGCGAGCAATCAGGCCAGGCCGCGCCCGTCGTCGCGCATGCCCGTGGGGCCGGAGCGCGAGCTGACGCGCGCGATGCTGCGCGACCGTGCCCAGGTCGAGGTCGTGGCCGAGCGGTACGGGCCCGGGAGCTTTCGCGACGCGACCTATCGCGCGATCTTCGCGGCGTTGCTCGAGCAGGGCGCCGACGCGACGCTGGCGCAGGTGGCCGAGGAGCTCGACGAGCAGACCGGCGCCGCGATGCAGCAGCTGATGGACGAGGGCGCGGCGCTCGGCGACCCGGCGCGCAGCGTTCAGGGCTGCTTCGCGCAGCTGCGCGTGCGCGAGCTCGCCGAGCGGAACGAAGCGATCGACGGCGAGCTCGCTACGGCGAGCGAGGCGGAGAAGGACGCGTTGACGCTCGAGAAGCAGCGGAACATGAAGGAGATCCGCGAGCTCGGTGGCGTCGGCTACAAGAAGTTCGGGAAGTCGCGCTCGTGAGCGCGCCCGCCCATTAGATTCGCAATCACGTATACCTGGAGAGGAAACGACGTGAGTCCCGAGCTCGAATCGCTGCTGGCGCTGCAGAAGGATGACGCGGAGATCCGCGAGCTGGAGCGGAAGCGGGCGGCGCTCGAGCCGCGACGGCTGAACCTCGAGCGGCGTCGGCAGATCGCCGCCGACGCCCTCGACCGGGCGCGGCACGCGGTGGAATCGGAGACGCACCGGGAGCACGAGCTGCGCATCCGCGTCGCCGAACACCGGCAGCTCCACGAGCGGAACGTCGCGCACCTGGACGCCGTGAGAAAGTCGCGCGACGCGCAGGCCGCCGTCTCGCAGGTCGAGCAGGCGCGCCGCATCCTCGCCGACGAGGAGAGCGACTTGCAGGCCGCCGCTCGCCGCGTGCAGGATCTCTCGCAGGCGGTCGCCCTGCAGGAGCAGGCGCTCGCCGACGTCGAGCGCGAGCAGGAAGAGGCGCGCGCCACCCTCGACCGCGAGGCCGCGGAGCTCGATCAGGCGATCGGCGACGCGCACGCCAAGCGCCGCGCGGCCGGCGAAGCCGTCAGTCGGCCGCTGCTCGCCAAGTACGAGCGCATCGCCGCTCGCCGCCGCGACCGCGCCGTCTTCCCCCTGCGCGGTCCGTCGTGCGGGAACTGCGACACCGCGCTGCCGCTCCAGCGGCGAAGCGTCATGACCCGCACTGGATCCATCGAGGTGTGCGAGGCGTGCGGGGTGCTCCTGTACGCGGCGGAATGATGCTTGAGCCGGCCGGCGGAGCGGGCTAAGCTTCAATCGTGACCGCTCCCGCCGCCGCCCGCCCGCGCCCGCAGCCGCGCTGGGTGCTTCCCACCGCTCCGGACGCCGCCGCCGTCGCGGCGCTGGCCGCGGAGCTCCGGCTCCCCGAGACCGTCTGCCGGCTCCTCGTCGCCCGCGGCCACCGCGAGCCCGACGCGGCGAAGCGCTTCCTGCGCCCGCGGCTGGAGCAGCTGCACCAGCCCGCCGGCCTGCTCGGTCTCGACCGCGCGGTCGAGCGGCTCGCGCGCGCCGTGCGCTCGGGCGAGACGGTGTTCGTGCACGGCGACTACGACGTGGACGGCATCTGCTCGACGACGCTGCTGACGCGCGCCATCCGGGCCTTCGGCGGCCGCGTCGTGCCGTTCATCCCGCACCGCGTCACCGACGGCTACGACCTCTCCATGGCCGGCGTGCGCGCGGCGATCGCCGCCGACGCGAAGGTCGTCGTCACCTGCGACTGCGGCACGAGCGCGCTCGCGCCGGTGCAGGCGCTGTGCGAGGCCGGGATCGACGTCATCATCAGCGACCACCACCTTCCCGGTGGGCCGGTGCCGCGCTGCCTCGCCGTCCTGAACCCGAAGCAGCCCGGCTGCGACTACGCCGACGACGACCTCGCCGCCGTCGGTGTCGCGTTCAAGCTTGCGCTCGCGCTCGCCCGCGAGCTCGGACAGAACGAGAACGTCGTCCTGCACATGCTCGACCTCGTCGCGCTGGCGACGATCGCCGACATCGCTCCGCTGCGCGGTGAGAACCGCGTCTTCGCGCGCTACGGTCTCAAGCTGCTGCAGGAGACGTCGAACCCCGGGCTCCGGGCGCTCATTCGCGCCGCGGGGCTCGACGGCAAGCCGCTCACCGCGGGCCGCGTCGGCTTCATCCTCGCGCCGCGCCTCAATGCGGTCGGGCGACTCGGCCACGCGCTGCGCGGCGTCGAGCTGCTCACCACCGACTCGGACGCCGACGCCAATCGCATCGCGCGCGAGCTCGAGGAGTTGAATCGCGAGCGGCAGGACATGGACCGCCGCACGCTGAGCGAGGCCCGCACGATGGTCGAGCGGCTCGACCTCGACCGCACGTATGGCCTCGTGCTCGCGAGCGACCGCTGGCACCCGGGTGTCATCGGCATCGTCGCGTCACGCGTCGTCGAGGAGACGGCACGGCCGGCGGTGCTGGTGGCCGTGGACGCGGCGGGCGAGGGGAAGGGCTCGGGGCGCTCGATCCCGGCCTTCGACCTCCACGCCGGGCTCGGCGAGTGCCGCGACCTGCTCAAGCGCTTCGGCGGCCACCGCTCCGCCGCCGGCGTCACGGTGGACGCGACACGGCTCGACGAGTTCGCGGCACGGTTCAACGACGTCGCGCGGTCGCGGCTCTCGGCGGCCGACCTGGTGCCGGAGATGCGCGTGGACCTCGAGCTGCCGATCGACGCCGTGAGCGAGGAGCTCGAGGCGCTGCTCCGCCACTTCGAGCCGTTCGGCATGGGGAACCCGTCGCCCGTGATCGCCTCGCGAGGAGTCGTGCTCGCGGGCGCGCCGCGCACGGTCGGGCAGGACGGGCTCAAGCTGCGCTTCCGCACCGCCCTCGGCGAGATGGAAGCGCTCGGCTGGGGGATGGGCGCCCGGGCCGGCGAGTTCCACGAGGGCGCGGCCGTGGACGTCGCCTTCCGCCTCGAGCGCGACGAGTGGAACGGCACGAGCCGGCTCGTCGCGAAGCTGGCGGACGTGCGCGCCGCCGGCGGGCGTTAGGCGCGGCCGACCGGTGCGGATCGTCGCCGGGCGCTGGCGCGGGCGCAACATCAAGGCCCCCGTCGGCGACAAGGTTCGCCCCACGTCGGACCGCGTCCGCGAGGCCTGGATGAGCATCATCACCGCGGACCTGCCGGGGGCCCGCGTCCTCGATCTGTTCGCGGGGTCCGGCGCGCTCGGTCTCGAGGCCCTGTCGCGCGGCGCCGAGAGCGTGGACTTCGTCGAGTCCGCGGCGCCGAGCCTGGCCGTCCTGAAGGCGAACCTCGAGACGCTCGGGGCGGGCGACGCGGCCGTCGTCCACCGCGCCGACGCGCTCCGCTTCATTGCCCCGCTCGGTGCGCACGCTTACGATGTGGCGTTCGCAGACCCGCCCTACAAGCTCGGGCTGGCCGAGCAGGTGGCGACGCGGTGGCTCGAGTCACCGTTCGCGACGCTGCTTGGCGTCGAGCACTTCACGTACGACCGCATGCCTCCCGGAGGGGAGACGCGGAAGTACGGGTCGACGTCGATAACGTTCTATCGCGCGGAGGAGCGGTAAGCGGCAAGCGCCTGACGCGCCGATCAACGCGCTGCCCCCACCCGAAAGTCTATCGAGCGCTCGCCCCGACGCGTCACCGGAATCCCGCCGACCGTACCCCGCCGCGCTTACCGCTTTCCGCCTACCGCTTACCGCCCACCCGCATGACGAAGATCGCGATCTACGCCGGCAGCTTCGACCCGATCACGCGCGGGCACGAGGACCTGATCCGTCGCAGCCTCGAGTTCGTGGACCGGCTCGTCGTGGCGGTGGCGACCAACGTCTCGAAGCAGCCGCTGTTCACGGTCGAGGAGCGGGTCGAGTTCATCCACCTGGCGACCGACAACGACCCACGCATCGAGGTGCGGCAGTTTCACGGGCTGCTCGTGGACTTCGCTCGGCAGGTCGGCGCGCGGCTCCTCATCCGCGGGCTGCGCGCCGTCGCCGACTTCGAGTACGAGTATCAGATGGCCCTCATGAACCGCCACCTCTCGCCCGAGCTGGAGACAGTGTTCATGGTGCCGTCCGTCGAGACGACGTACATCAGCTCGAGCCTCGTGCGCGAGGTAGCGCGCTTCCGCGGCAACGTCGAGGGTCTGGTGCACCCCGCGGTCGCGGCCGCGCTCAGCGACCGGTTCGCCGCGCCGACCCCGCCGAGTGGCGCGGCGGCCGTGGCCGCGGCCGGGCGGCGGTGAGCGAAGCCACACCGGCCGGCGGCGCCACATTCGGGACGCTCGCCGGCGAGCCCGCGATCTCCTTCCCGCTCGCCGTTCGCCGCCGCGCGGCCGCGGTGCCTCGGCGCATCGTCTTCCCCGAGAGCGACGATCGGCGGACCCTCGACGCCGTGCGCGCCCTCGCCGCGGAGCGCATCGTCCGGCCGGTGCTCGTGTGGTCGAACGACGGCGCGCCGGACGATCGTGTGCTCGCGGAGCTGGCGGCGGCCGGCGTGGAGTCGGTGGTGGCGGCACGGGAGGGCGCACGCTTCGAGCGGACCGTCGAGCGGCTCCTCGCGCGGCGCCGTGCCAAGGGGATGACCGAGCGCGAGGCCGCGGAGCTCGCCCGGCTGCCCCTGTACGTGGCGGACGGGATGGTCGCGAGCGGCGAGGCGGACGGATGCGTCGCCGGCGCCGTGCACACCACCGCCGACGTCCTCCGCGCCGCCCTCTTCCTCGTCGGGCCGGCGGCCGGCGTGCGGACCGTATCGAGCGCGTTCTACATGGTGCTGCCGGGCGACGGTCCCGCGGTGCGCGCCGGGGTCGCCCCGGTGCTCACCTTCACCGACTGCGCCGTCGTCCCGTATCCGACCGCCGAGCAGCTCGCCGACATCGCCATCGCGGCCGCCGACGACCGGAGCCGGATCGTTGGCGACGAGCCCCGGGTGGCGCTGCTGTCGTTCAGCACCCGCGGCAGCGGAGCGGGGCCGACCGTGGACGAGACCCGCCGGGCGGTCGAGCTGGTGCGCGAGCGCCGGCCCGACCTCACGGTGGACGGAGAATTGCAAGGTGACGCCGCGCTCGTGGCCGCTGTCGCCGCGCGGAAGGCGCCCGGGGGGCCCGTCGCCGGACGCGCGAACGTGCTAGTATTCCCCTCGCTCGACGCAGGGAACCTCGCGTACAAGCTGGTGCAGCGCTTGGCGGGTGCGAGCGCGGTCGGCCCCATCGTCCAGGGGCTGGCCCGGCCGTGCAGCGATCTCTCGCGCGGGGCCGTATCGGAGGACATTATCAACGTGGCGGCCATCACCGCGCTCCAGGCGCATGGTCCCTCGAACTCGTAAGACGGGCACGTCCCGCTGGGAGAAAGAGCAATGAGCTTCTCGATCAAGAAGCAGGGAGAGATCGTCGTGGTGGACGTGGAGGGTCAGCTCATCGTCGGCAACCGACAGGAGCTGAAGCAGAAGGTTCTCGACGAGCTGGAGCGCGGCGAGAAGAAGTTCCTGATCGACTTCAGCCAGACCGGCTACATCGACAGCTCGGGGCTCGGCGTCCTCGTCTCGCTCTCGAAGAAGATTCGCGAGCAGGGCGGGGAGCTGCGCCTGGCGAACCTGAACGACGACCTGAAGACGTTGTTCGAGCTCACCAAGCTCGACACGCTCTTCCAGATCGCCGACACGCGCGAGCGCGGGCTCGAGAGCTTCTAGCCCGCTGCGCCCGACCACGCGCCGCGCCCCCGCGGCCGCGAGGCGGGTCCTTCCCGCGATCGGCGGCGCGTGGCGCAGCGCGGCGGCCCAACGCCGCGCTGCGCCTCATCGTTTGACGACACTTCCATGAGCCAAGACATCACCCGCGCGAAGCTGCGCGATGCCGGACGCGAGCGCGCTGCCGAGTCGGCGACCGCCGCACCGACGAGCGCCACGCCGGCAAGCAACGGCGCCGGCCACGTCGCCGCCAACGGCACCGGCCGCCCGGCCACGCCCGCCCTCGGCAGCGCCGTCGTCGCCCAACCGGGCACCGCCCCCGCCGGCGACGCCGACGCGTCGGGCCCGGCGTCGCCGCCCGCTCGACGCGGTGACGCCGGCACGGCACGCTCCGGGACGAGCGCCGGGTACAAGGAGCCAGCCGGCGCCAGTCCCTCCGATGGCGGCGACGGACTGCGCGTCCATCTCGAGTTCGATTTCCCGAGCGACGTGAGCTACATCGAGCGCGTCGTCTCGGTGGTCATCCGCCAGTGCGAGGAGTTCAGCTTCCCGCCGCGGCAGTGCGCCCTCAACGTGCCGGTCGCGCTCACCGAGGCGCTGTCGAATGCGATCCTACGCGGCAACGGCGACGACCGCAGCAAGCAGGTGCGCGTCCGCGCCCACGTGGACGACCGCGCCCTCGTCATGGAGGTCGCCGACGAGGGCAACGGATTCGACTACAGCACCTGCATGCGCGATCCGACCGCGCCCGAGAATCTGTCGCGCGAGGACGGCCGAGGGCTGTACCTGATGCAGCGGTTGATGGACCGGGTCGAGCGCTTCTCCGACCACGGCAACGTCGTGCGGCTGACGCTCAAGCGCGGATGAAGGAGCTGAGCGTGGTCCTGCAGGGTTTTCTGGCGGCCACGCATTGCGAGGCCGCCCTCTGGCTGCAGCCACGCCCCGACGAGCCACTCGTCGCGGAGGCATCGTCCTCCGACTCGCTGCGCCCGCCTCCCCTCGACGAGCTTCCGCCCGCCTCCTCGCAGCTGCGCGAGCTGCTGGGCGAGAACGGCGAGCGCGTCCTCGTCGCGCCGCTGCCCGGGCCGCGGCGCGCCTGGCTGACCGTCGGCCCGTGCGGCACCGGCGAGCGGCACGACCTCGACGCCTACGCCACCTTCCTGCTGCCGGTGGTCGCGCAGTACACGCAGTCGTCGCTCGAGGTCGAGCACGCGGCGAGCGAGCTCGCCGAGCGCTACGAGGAGATCAACCTCCTCTACACCATCAGCGAGATCCTCGGGCGCACCGTCACGCTCGAGGAGGCGGCGGCGACGATCCTCACCGAGATCTCCGAGACCGTCGGCGCGCGCAAGGCATCCATCCTCGTCCACGACCGCGTCACCGACACGCTGCAGGTCGTCGCCGCCCTCGGCGTCCGTCCCGAGGACGCGCCGCCGATCGGCACGAACGACCCGTGCAGCGTTTCGGCGCGTGTCTTCCGGACGCAGCACCCGATGATCGTCGAGCGCGACGACATGGCCTGCGACGCGGAGAAGCTCTACCGCCGCGGCGCTATGATGTCCGTCCCGATCATGTGGACGACGCCCGAAGGCGGTGAGCCGCTCGGCGTCGTCAACCTGTCGGACCGGCGCTCCGGGCAGGCGTTCACGGCCGGCGACCAGAAGCTCGTCGCCGCCATCGCGACGCAGATCGGTACCGCGATTCAGAACACGCGCCTCGTCCGCACCTCGCTCGCGCAGCAGCGGCTCGTGCAGGAGATGCAGCTCGCGCACGACCTGCAGATGAAGCTCCTGCCAAGCACCAAGGTCGTCGCGCCCGACGCCGACGTGGCCGCGCGCGTCGTGCCCGCCGAGAGCGTCGGTGGCGACTTCTACCACCTCTTCAAGCTCGGCGGCCACCGCACGGGCGCGATGATCGGCGACGTCTCGAGCCACGGCTACCGGGCGGCGCTCATCATGGCGCTGGCGATGAGCGCGTCGGCGATCCACGCGCAGACCACCACCGATCCGGCGGAGACGCTGAACGCCATCATCGGCTCCATGCGCGAGGAGCTGAACACGACCGAGATGTTCATCACGGCGTTCTACGGCGTGATCGACCGTGACAGGGGCGAGCTACGCTACGCGAACACGGGCCACCCGCACGCCTTCCTCGTGCAGGAGGACGGGCACATGGAGCGGCTGCCCGCGCTCGATCCGCCGATCGGCATGGTGGAGAGCGCGCCCAGCGCAGTGTCGCGGCCGTGGGCGGCGGGACGCGACCTGCTGCTGCTCTTCACCGACGGCATCAGCGACGCCCGCAACCGGCTCGGCGCCCGCCTTGGCGAGCAGCCCGTGCTCGACATCGTGCGCGAGTACCGCGGCGAGACGCCGACGCAGATCGTGGATCGCGTCTTCCAGATGCTCGCGCTCCACACCGGCGACGCGCCGCTCCGCGACGACCTGACGCTCGTCGTCCTGCGCAGCTAGCGGTGACCGCACCGCGCCCGCGGGGCCGGCGTCGCGGAGGAGCCGGCGGCGGCGACTACCCGCCCACGCTCAAGCGCTTCGGCCAGCACTTCCTGCGCGACCGGCAGATCCTGTCGCGCATCGCCGACGCGCTCGCGCCACGCGAGGGCGAGACCGTGGTCGAGATCGGGCCGGGCCGCGGCGCACTCACCGACCTCCTCGCCGTGCGCGCGGGCCGTCTCGTCGCGGTCGAGATCGATCGCGCGCTCGCCGCCATGCTGCGCGAGCGCTACGCGTCGCGGCCGAACGTAGAGATCGTCGAGGCCGACGTGCTCGCGACCGACCTGCGCACCATCGCCGGCACCGACGACTTCGCGCTCGTCGGCAACGTGCCCTATTACATCACGACGCCGATCCTCTTCCACGCGCTGCAGCATCCGCGGCCGTCACGTGCCGTCTACCTCGTGCAGCTCGAGGTCGCGGAACGGCTCGGCGCCCGTCCCGGCTCCAAGACCTACGGAGCGCTGTCGGTGAACGTGCAGGCGGTGGCCACGGCGGAGCTGCTCTTTCGCGTGCCACCGGGCGCGTTCGCGCCGCCGCCGAAGGTGGAGTCGGCCGTGGTTCGCATCACGCCGCGCGCGAACCCCGACGTCGTGCCCGAGGACGAGGCGCACTACCGCGGGTTCGTCCAGGCCGCGTTCGGGCTGCGCCGCAAGCAGCTCCGGCGTGTGCTGCGGACGCTCGGCGCGCTCGACGCCGAGACCGCCGAGCGGGTGCTCGCGACCGCGGCCGTGGATCCCGACGCGCGGCCGGAGACGCTGACGCCCGCGGATTTCGCGAGAGTGGTGCGCGCGCTGCGAGAGAAGGACGAGCCGCCGGCGCGCTAGCTCTCGCTGTTGGTCAGCGAGTACGACAGCCCCTCGAGCTCCATCGCCATGTTCACGTTCTTGAGGGTGACCTCGGGCGGCACGTGGATCTGCGCCGGGGCGAAGTTCAGGATCGCGCGCACCCCCGCACGGACGACGTCGTCCACGACTTTCTGCGCCTCCTCGGGCGGGATCGTCAGCACGGCGATGTCCGGCTTCTCGTCGCGCGCGTCGCGCTCGAGGTCGGCGATGTCGCGGACGACGAGCCCTTCCCATCGCGTGCCGATGACGCGCGGATCCTTGTCGTAGACGCCGGCGACGGTGAAGCCGCGCTGACGGAAGCCGCGATAGTGCGCGAGCGCGGCGCCGATCTTTCCGGCGCCGATGATGTAGACGCGCCACTCGCGTCCCAGGCCCATGATCTCGCGCAGGCGGCTCAGGAGCTCGGGCACCGAGTAGCCGAGGCCGCGCTTGCCGAACGAGCCGAAGAAGGAGAGGTCCTTCCGCACCTGCGCCGAGGTCGTCCCGCCGCGCTTGGCCAGCTCGTCGCTGGAGACCGTCGTCAGGCCGCGGCTCTCGAACTCTTCCAGAAAGCGCAGGTAGATGGACAGCCGGCGGACGGCCGATTCGGAGATGCGTTTCACGAGGGAGATGGGGGCTTGTGAATTTGTTCACAAGTTACTGTCCGCGCCCCGACCGGAACAGGTGCAGCGGCATCCGGAGACCGCCCGGCGTCCTCTGACCGGGCCCGCCGGCCGGCGTTATCTTGGCGCATGCCCGTCCACGTCAGCTCCGAGATCGGTCCGCTGCGAGAGGTCCTCGTGCACTCGCCCGGTCCCGAGCTGCTGGCGGTCACCCCGAGCACGCGCGAGGACTACCTCTACGACGACATCATCGACGTCGAGCGGGCCCGACGCGAGCACCAGCGCTTCGTCGCCATCCTCGAGCGCTTCGCCACGGTGCACTACGTCGCCGATCTGCTGGCCGAGGTCGCCGAGTCGAAGGACGTGCGCGACCTGTTGTGCCGCGAGGCGACCGACATCGTCCCGTCGGATGCGCTCGCGCGCGAGCTGAGCGAGCTCTCGCCGCAGGCGCTCGTGCGGCTGCTGATCGAGGGACGGGAGGAGGAGCCCGGGCCGCTCGCGCGCACGCTCAACGAGACCGGCTACATGCTGCCGCCGCTCCCGAACCTGTTCTTCACGCGCGACGTGGCGATGGGGATCGTGGACCACGTGCTCATCGGCTCGATGCGGCACGGGACCCGGTGGAGCGAGGAGCTGATCATGAAGTCGCTCTTCCTCCACCACCCGAAGCTGGCGAACGCCGGCATCCTCTACGACGGGTCTGCCGAGCGGCGGCTGAATCACACGCTCGAGGGGGGCGACGTCCACCCGCTCCGCCGCGACACGATCATGATCGGCTTCAGCGAGCGCTCGAGCTCGGCCGCCATCGACCAGCTCGCGTCGCTCCTCTTCGCCAACACGACGATCACGAACGTCATCATCGTCGTGATGCCGAAGGAGAAGACGGCGATCCATCTCGACATGATCTTCACGCAGGTGGACCGGGAGCTGTGCGTCGTCTATCCACCCCACTTCGTCGGCCCCGAGCGGCTGCCCATCCTCCACTGGCGGAAGGGGCAATCGCAGATGCGGTCGATGCCGAACGTGTTCGCCGCGTTGCGCGCCTGCGACCTGCCGATGGAGCCGATCTTCTGCGGCGGTGAACGCCGCATCGTCCAGGAGCGCGAGCAGTGGGCGTCGGGCTGCAACTTCGCGGCGATGCGCCCCGGGGTGCTGACCTCGTACTCGCGCAACGAAGCGACGCTGCGCGAGATGGAACGGATGGGCTTCCAGGTCGTGCCGTCGGTAGCCTTCCTGACCGGCGAGCGCCCCATCGGCGACGGGGAGCGGGCGGTGATCACCTTCGAGGGGAGCGAGCTGGTGCGTGGCGGCGGCGGGCCTCGCTGCATGACCTGCCCGGTCGTGCGGGACGACCCATGGGATTAGCTTCGAACTTTCCGCGCCTGTTTGGTGTCTTCGTACGCCACGGCCCTCCGTCCGACGCCGCTATCGTCGCCATTCGCCGAGCCTTCGTAGTGGAGCAGCAACGTTGACCCCGCACCGCGGAATCCAGATCTTTCCCGCCGACACGCTCCTCGCCGAGCGAGCGCGCGACTTTCTCGCCGCCGGCCCGGCCGACGCCGTGACGCTCGTGCGCCAGATCTGCCAGCAGCCGGGGACGCCGATCGGCACCGCGGAGCGCATGGCCGAGGCGATGCTGGGTGGCCGGCCCGAGTTCGCGCGCACCCCCGACGGGCGCTGGCGCCTCACCGTGCAGGCAGACGCGCCGGCGGCTACGCGCGCGGCGGCGCAGGGCGATGCATCTACCGCCGCGCCGGAGCTCGCGCTCGGCGCGGAGCGTACGGAGCCGCGCCCCGACCAGCGGCCTGTGCCCACGTTCGACGAGTGGCTCGCGCGCCGGAAGGCCTCCCCCGCGCCGGCACCGGCGCCGCAGCGCGTCGCCGAGCCCGCCGTGACGGAGCCGCGGCGGCGCGCCCGACGCGCGCCGGGCAGCGGCGGCACCGCTCCGACGCTCGCCGGCCCCGATCCGGACACGCCCCTCCACGCTCTCTCGTACGCCGTCGTGGACGTGGAGACGACCGGCGGCAGTC
>DATMHT010000147.1:0-8394 GCA_035554795.1 Gemmatimonadaceae bacterium
CTGGTCGAGGGCACGGGACTCGAGATCGTCCTCGAGCCGGGCCGCTACCTCGTCGCGAACGCCGGAGTGCTGCTGACGCGCGTGCTCTATCGCAAGCGCAGCGGCGGCAAGGACTACATCATCACCGACGCGGGGATGAACGATCTGGTGCGCCCGTCGCACTACAAGGCGTTCCACCGCGTCGAGGCCGTGACGCCGAACGGGCGCCGCGTCGTCGCCGACGTCGTCGGCCCGGTGTGCGAGAGCGGCGACTTCTTCGCCCTCGACCGCGAGACGGACGACGTCGAGCCGGGTGACCTCGTCGCCGTGCGCTCGGCCGGCGCCTACGGCTACGTGATGGCCTCGAACTACAACTCGCGCCCCCGCGCGGCCGAAGTGCTCGTGGACGGCGCGCGCTTCGCCGTCGTCACCGAGCGCGAGAGCTACGAAGACCTCGTGCGCCGAGAGCACGCGACCCCGACCTGGAGCGCCGACTGATGCGCGTAGGCCTACTCGCCGATACCCACGATCGTCTGCCGGCCATCTCCGCGCTGCTGGCGCGCATGGCGGAAGGGGGCGTCGGCCTCGTGCTGCACGCCGGCGACTACTGCTCGCCCTTCTCGCTGATCCCGTTCATCGACACGCAGATGGCGCTCGCGGGCGTGTTCGGCCGCAACGACGGCGACCCCGAGGGGATCAAGGCGAAGGCGCAGCAGGGCATGGGCCTCGAGCTGTACGAGTCGCCGCACAGCTTCGAGATCGGCGGCCGGCGCATCCTCGTCGTCCACGACCTCGGCGAGGTCAACGTACGCTCGATCGAGTCGCACCAGCTGGTCGTCCACGGCTGCTCGCACCGCCAGGACCGCAGCGAGCGCAGTGGCGCGGTGCTCGTCAATCCGGGCGAAGGGTGCGGCTGGCTATACGGCGTTCCGTCGGCCGCGATCGTGGACCTCGACAACCTCGACGTCGAGATGATTCGCCTCGAGGGCGACGAGTGGCGGACGTGACCGCCGCCGGCGTCGCGCGCTCGTCGTCCCGCACCGCATACTGAGTCATGTCGTCCCGCATCCTGATCATCGACTACGGCTCGCAGTACACGCAGCTCATCGCGCGGCGCGTGCGCGAAGCGCGCGTGTACTCGGAGATCCACCCGCCGACGCGCTCGATCGAGTGGGTGCGCCAGTGGAAGCCCACCGGGATCATCCTCAGCGGCGGACCGAACTCGGTCTACGGCGAGAACGTGCCGACCGCCGATCCTGCCTTGCTCGACCTCGCGCCGGTGCTCGCCATCTGCTACGGCATGCAGCTCGTCGCGCACCTCTCCGGCGGCGCGGTGACGCGTGGCGGCCGGCGCGAGTACGGCCGAGCCGAGATGGAGGTCGCGGAGCCGCGGGGCCTCTTCGACGGGTTCTCCCCCGGTGAGGAGCTGACGGTGTGGATGAGCCACGGCGACCACGTGGACAAGGTGCCGGAGGGCTACGTCGTGACCGCGCGCAGCGCCGGCAACCCGATCGCGGCCATGCGCCACGCAACCCGCCCGATCCACTGCGTGCAGTTCCACCCCGAGGTGGCGCACACGCCGCGCGGCGCCGAGATCGTCAGCAACTTCCTCTTCAACGTCTGCCACGCCGAGCCGACGTGGACGCCGGGCGCGTTCATCGAGGAGGAGGTGACGAAGATCCGCACGCTCGTCGGCGACGCACGCGTCATCTGCGGCTTGTCCGGTGGCGTGGACTCGGCCGTCGCGGCGGCGCTCGTGCACCGCGCCATCGGCGACCAGCTCACCTGCATCTTCGTGGACACCGGGCTGCTCCGGCTGCACGAGCGCGAGCAGGTCGAGCGGACGTTCCGCGCCCACCTCGGCATCAACCTCGTCACGGTGGATGCCTCGGAGCGCTTCCTGTCGCAGCTCGCCGGCGTCGAGGACCCGGAGCGCAAGCGGAAGATCATCGGCCACACCTTCATCGACGTCTTCGAGGAGGCCGCGGCCGGCGTCGGCGACGACGTCGCCTTCCTCGTGCAAGGCACGCTCTACCCGGACGTCATCGAGAGCGCGTCGCCCACCGGCGGCCCGTCGGTGACGATCAAGACGCACCACAACGTCGGCGGCCTGAAGCAGGACATGAAGTTCAAGCTCATCGAGCCGCTGCGCGAGCTGTTCAAGGACGAGGTGCGAAACGTCGGCCGCGAGCTCGGGCTCCCGGAGGAGATGGTCGGGCGTCACCCGTTCCCGGGACCGGGCCTGGCGATCCGCATCCTGAGCGACGTCACGCGCGCGAAGCTCGACGTGCTCCGCAAGGCCGACGCGATCTACCTCGAGGGGATTCGCGACGCCGATCTGTACGACGACATCTGGCAGGCGTTCGCCGTGCTGCTCCCGGTGCGCTCCGTCGGCGTCATGGGCGACGAGCGGACCTACGACAACGTGCTCGGCCTGCGCGCCGTGACCAGCACCGACGGCATGACCGCGGACTGGTTCCCGTTTCCCTACGACGTCCTCGGTCGGATCTCGAACCGGATCATCAACGAGGTGGACGGCGTCAACCGCGTCGTCTACGACGTCAGCTCGAAGCCGCCGGCGACGATCGAGTGGGAGTGAGGGCGCGTCGCGCGTCGCGCGTCGCGCGTAGCATTGAAACGACGCGGGGCCGGCCTCCCGAAGGAGATCCGGCCCCGCGACCTTTACGCGCTACGCGCTACGCGCCCCACCCGTTCACACCCCCTTCTCCTCCAGCAGCTTCATGAACTGCGCCGGCTCGCTGATCTGCAGCAGCCGCTGCGGCACGTCGGGCTCCTTGCTGAACTGGGCGATCTTGCCGAGGACGGGGAGGTACTGGTTCGAGACCTCGAGCGGCGGCGCGACGATGAGGAAGAAGAAGTTCACCGGCTTCTCGTCGATCGCCTTGAAGTCCACGCCGTCGGGCTTCCGGCCGAAGGCGACGCGGAGCTTGTTGACGACGAGCGAGCGGCAGTGCGGGATGGCGATGCCCCGCCCGATGCCGGTGGACCCCAGGTTCTCGCGCCGCTTCAGCATCTTGAACAGCATCCCCTCGGACTTCTCGTCGAGCTTCAGCAGTCCGATGAGCTCCTTCAGGATCTCGTCCTTGCTGGTTCCCTCGAGGTCGAGCTTGACCGCGTCTTCCGAGAAAAACTCGCGCAATTCCATCTAGGGCCTCTGAGGTGGTGCGGTGTGCGGCGCGCCAACGCGCGAACGCCGGCGACCAGCGCCGGCGACGTCAGCTTCCGAAGCTAGCCACCCGCCAGACGAGTGTCAAACCGCGTCGTTGCATGGTGTTGCCGGCGACGGTAACTTTCCCGCGATGCGCTTCCCCTTTCCCGTCGCCGCCGACGTCCCGCTCTATCTCGCTCCGATGGCGGGCGTCTCCGAATCGCCCTTCCGCCGGCTCTGCCGCCGGTGGGGCGCGGACGTCGTCGTCACCGAGTTCCTGTCGGCCGAAGGGATTCGCCGCGAGAACGAGGCGACGATCTCGAAGCTGCGCTTCACGCCCGACGAGCACCCCATCGGCGTGCAGATCTTCGGCGCCGATCCACGGGCGATGGGCGAGGCCGCCGGCTTCGTCACCGACGTCTTTCAGCCGGACTTCGTCGACATCAACTTCGGCTGCCCGGTCAAGAAGGTCGTGAAGCGCAACGGCGGCTCGGGGTGCCTCAAGGACCTCGGTCTCGTCGAGGAGGTGATCCGCGCCGTCTCGCGCGGCACGCACCTTCCGGTGACGGTCAAGATCCGCAGCGGCTGGAGCGAGGAGATGCGCGACCCGGTGAAGATCGCGCTGCGCTGCCAGGACGCCGGGGCCCGCGTCCTCACGCTGCACCCGCGCACCCGCGCGCAGATGTACTCGGGCAACGCGCGCTGGGACGAGATCGCGTCGGTCGTCGAGGCGCTCGAGATCCCGGTGGTGGGGAACGGCGACATCAAGACGGCGGAGGACGCGCTGCGCATGCGCCAGCGCACGGGGTGCGCCGGCGTGATGATCGCGCGCGGCTCCTTCGGCCAGCCGTGGATCTTCGAGCAGGCGCGCGCGCTCCTCGACGGGCGCCCCGTGCCGGCCACGCCGCCGGTCGAGGAGCGGTTCCGGGTGGCGCTCGAGCACGCGCGCATGGCCGCCGACTACGAGCCCGACCCGCGCGGTGCCGCCCTCGAGTTCCGCAAGCACCTCGGCTGGTACGTGAAGGGGCTCTTCAACGCGGCCGAGCTGAAGCGCCGGCTGTACGCCGTCACCTCGCTGGGCGAGGTCGAGGGGATCTTCGCGGACTACCTCGCCAGCGGCGACCACCTCCGTAGCAACGCTGCGTCGAGCGACGAGGGCGTGGCCGGCGACGCGGGCGAGGAGACGCCCGACCGCACCGAGCCGGCGGCCGCGTGAGGCGGGAGCGGGTCCTCGCGCTGCTCGAGCAGGTCGCGGACGGCTCGCTGGCGATCGCTGCCGCGCTGGACCACCTCGCGCTCGAGCCGGTCGAGTCGCTGCCGTTCGCGACCATCGACCACCACCGCGCGCTCCGACAGGGTCAGCCCGAGGTCATCCTCGCGCAGGGCAAGACGACGGCGCAGGTGGTCGCCATCGCCGAGCGCATCGCCGAGCGTGGTGACGGCTTCCTCGCGACGCGCGCCGACGCGGCCGCGCGCGCGGCGCTGGCGGCGCGCTTCGCGGGCTGTCAGGCGAACGAGCTGGCCCGGACCGTCTACCTCGCGCCGGACGGCGCGCCACCCAAGGCGGGGAAGGGAACGGTGCTCGTCGTGACGGCCGGGACGGGCGACCTGCCCGTCGCCGAGGAGGCTGCCGAGACACTGCGCGCCTTCGGCGATCCGGTCGCGCGTGTCACCGACGTCGGCGTCGCCGGGATTCACCGTCTCCTCGATCGCCGGCACGAGCTGCTCGACGCGTCGGTGATCATCGTGGTCGCCGGCATGGACGGCGCGCTGCCGTCGGTGGTGGGCGGCCTGGTTCGCACCCCGGTAATCGCGGTGCCGACGAGCGTCGGATACGGGGCGAGCTTCGGTGGGGTCGCCGCGCTGCTGACGATGTTGAACAGTTGCGCCGCCGGCGTGACCGTCGTCAACATTGACAACGGATTTGGCGCCGCCGTGGCCGCGTCGCGCATCAATCACAGCTAGAGCACGACGACCTACCCCGGCGCCTTCCCGTGACCCGCCCGCGCGCTCGACAGCTCGCCCCTCTGGCCGCCGCGTGGCTCGCATCCGCCGCGGCCATCGGCGCGGCCGCGGGCGGGTGGTGGACGCCGGGCACGCTGGCCGTCTCGCTCGCCGCCGCGCTCACGATCGGCGTCGGGACCGCGCTCGCCGTCGCCGGCCGCCGGATGACGGAGCCGCTCTCCTCGGTGCCGCGCGCCGGCGACCGGCCGGCGCGGCTCCTCCTCGGACCGTCGCTCGCTCTCGCCGTCACCACGGGCGCGCTCGGCTCGCCGGCGCTCGCGGTCGTCGCGCTCTGCGTCTTGTGGTGTCTGCGCCGGCGCCCGCTCTGGTCGGTGGCCATCGCCGCGGCCGTCACGATGGTCGTCGTCGCCCTCCTCGGCATCATCGCCGGCACCGTCCCGACGCTCGCCGAAGTCGCCACCGGCGCGACGCTCGTCGCGGCTATCGTCATCGCCCCCAAGTGGATCGGCCTCATCCTCGGCGAGCGCCTGCTGCAGGAGCGGCGCCGGTCGGAGCGGCTGGGCGGCCTCTTCGGCGAGCGCGCGCTGACGCCCGCGCAGCTGATCTCCATCCAGCGATCGGGCGTCGTCGCGCGACCGCTTTCGGGGCCGGCGGGACGCTTCGGCGGCGCCGCCGCGGAGGCGTCGCCCGGTCCGCGCGCGTCGGCCGATGCGCTGCCTCGCTATCTCCGCGACGTTCGCGACTGGGCGGGCGCCGACGAAGTGGTCTTCTGGCGATGGGACACGACGCAGCGCGCCCTCGTCGCGACGTCGTGGTCCACGCCGGAGGCCGACGCGCCTCGCTTCGTCAGCGAGGACTGGCTACCCGTCGTCTCGTGGGTGACCCAGGAGAGGCTGGTGCACGTGGACCGGGAAGCCGCGTCTCCACGCCTCGGAGTCGGTCCCGTAGAGTGGGGAGTAACATCCCTGGGCGCACTGAGCCTCGCCCGCGGCGGTGATGGGATGCGGGTGAGTCGCGACGAGCTGCGAGAATGGCTGCCGCGCTTCACCAGCCACGTCGCCACGCTGTCTGACCTGTTCGAGGAGCGCGACGCGGCGACGCGCCAGACGCGCCACGTCCAGGCGCTCCTCTCGGCGTCGCGCGAGTTCCCGGCCAGCCGGACGATCCCCGAGTTCGCGACGTTGCTCTTTCGCGAAGCGATGGTCATCACGTCGGCGCAGCGCGCGGCGCTCGTGCGCTGGTTCCCGGAGGAGGGACGGGGGGCCGTGGTCTGGGCCACGCCCGACCATCCGGTGCCGCTGGGGATCCCGGTGACCGGGGGCTCGTACACCGGCGCCGTCTGTGCGGGCGGCACCACCTACGTCTGGGACGACGCGCGACTGCTCGACCCGAGCGCCCGCATCTATGGAGACGGAGAGCCGGTGAGGGCGCTTGGCGCGCTTGGCATCGTGCCGCTGCACCGCGCCGGGCAGGTGCTCGGGGCGCTGGTCCTCGAAGGCGACGTCCCCCGCGACGTGCGAGCCGACGACCGGCGTACGCTGCGCTATCTGGCGGACTTCGCCGCGATCTCGCTCGCCAGCCTGCTCGAGCTCGAGATCTCGAAGGTCAAGGCAACGACCGACGAGCTCACCAGCCTGCCCAACCGCCGCGCCTTCGAGGAGCACCTCGCGCAGCGACTGAGCGAGGTGGACCGGGTGGGCGGCAGCGTCGCGCTGATCGTGGCCGACGTGGACCACTTCAAGCGGATCAACGACACGCACGGTCACCAGGTGGGGGACGCCGTGCTCCAGGCGATCGCGGCCACCCTCCGCGACAGCGTCCGCGATTTCGACGTCCCTGCCCGCTACGGTGGCGAGGAGTTCGTCATCCTCCTGCCGCACACCGACTCGGCCGGCGCGATGGATACCGCCGAGCGACTGCGGCGCGCCGTCGAATCGCGGCCGGTGCGGATCGGCGGATCGGCCGTACCGGTGACGCTCTCGTTCGGCGTCGCGAGCTATCCGGGGAGCGCCTCGTCGCGCGAGTCCGTGTTCACGGCCGCGGATCGGGCGCTCTACAAGGCGAAGGCGGACGGGAGAAACTGCGTCAGGTCGGCGTCGCCAAGAGACATTCAGCCAAGGCTTTGAGCGGCCGACTTCGCGTGTCGCCGCAAGCACCGCTCGCGTTGACTTGAGAGGCGGGGTCCGCTACCTTTCGACCACGGGGGCGACTGGCTTCGACGGGGTTGGTGAAGCCGTGGCTGCGTGTCCAGGTCCTCGAGCACCTGGTAAAACACTCGGGAAATTACAATCGCCAACAACAACCTGGCGCTCGCCGCGTAACCTTCGGGTTACCCCGGCAGTGCCCGCGAGGAAGCCCGCCCGGGGCGGCTTCGCGGGTATCGCAAATCTGGGCTAGCCTTCCGACGCGCCTTCCGTCGGCGGGTGAAACTCTAGGAGGATCATCCGACGGTGGGCTGCCCACTGGCCAGCCGGCGGAAACATCAATCAGTGGACTACACACGTAGACGCTGTGGCCGATCTAGTCTCGGACCGGGGTTCGATTCCCCGCGCCTCCATGACGACGGCACGCCGGAGCTCCCCCGCTCCGGCGTGTTCGTTTAAGCGACCGGCCCCGCCGACGGCTTCCGCCGGAAGACGAACTCTGGCGCGAGGACGACGCCGAGCAGCGTCGTCGGCAGGATCTGCAGCGTCTGGATGAGCAGGGCGACGCCGATCGCCGTCTCCTGCGCGACGCCGAACTGCGTCGCCACGAGGGCGTAGGCGAGCTGGAAGACGCCGACGTTGCCGGGGGTGGCGCGCACGAGCAGCCCGGCGTTCACCGCCAGCAGCGCCGCGACGTTGCCGGCGATCGGCATCGGCGCGCCGGCGGCGCGGGCGGTGAGCGCGAACACAGCGACCTGGCAGGCCCAAGCGATCAGCGAGAGCGCCAGCGCGCCCCCGAAGCGCGGGCCCGTCGAGAGGATGCTGACGCTGCGGGCGAAGCGCCGCAGGTACCGACCGGCCCGACCGACGATCGAGGTCGGCACGGCGAGCTCCGCCGTCGCGGCGGCCGCGGACTCGGACCCGCCGGAGCTTCTGGCGAGCAGCACGAGCCCGATCACCATCGCCACCAGCACGACCTCCGCGGGCACGCGGTAGCGCTCGAGGTCGTGCGGGAGCGGCAGGAACACGGCCGCGCCGACGAGGAGCATCACGTAGCCGACCGCGTCGAACATCCGCTCGAGCGCGAGCGTGGCCAGCACGGAGGCGCTCGTCAGCCCCGTCGAGCGGGCGACGAAG
>DATMHT010000148.1:0-3142 GCA_035554795.1 Gemmatimonadaceae bacterium
CGACTCGGCCTGCTTGCGCAGCGCGTCGAAGTCGAGCCCTGCCTGCTTGAGCAGCGCCGCGGCGACGGTATCCTTGATCCAGCCGCGCACGCCGATCGGCGCCGGCGCCTTGGGGTCGCGCGGAAGCAGCCGGTGCTCCACAGAGTTGGACCCCACGACGACCTGCCACGGGTAGCCGGCGCGCTCGGTCGTGTGCACGATCAGCATGCCGGCCGCGCCGCGGCGCTCGGCCTCCTCGTACTTGTACGTCCATCGGCCGTAGTACGTCATCGCCTTCCCGCCGAAGAGCTTCGGCTCGGCCGGCGTCGCCGGCGGGTCGTTCACGAGGACGAGCAGGATCTTCCCCTTCACGTCCACGCCCTTGAAGTCATCCCACTTGTACTCGGGCGCCGTCGCACCGTAGCCAACGAAGACCAGCTCTCCGTTCGCGGCGCTGGCGTCCGTCGCCGAGCCTGCCCAGACGACGACGTCGTCGGTGAAGCGGAGGTTCGCGGTCGCCTTGCCCGACGCCGTGACCTTGATCGTCGCCGGATCGGCCTTGACGACGTCGATCGGCACCGGCTGGAAGTAGGAGCCCTTGACGCCGGGCTCGACCCCCGCGCCGCGAAGCTGGCTCGCGATGTACTCGGCGGCGAGCCTGCCGCCGCGCGTCGCGGGCGCCCGGCCCTCGAGCAGGTCCGACGAAAGGAAGCGCAGGTCGCCGTCGATTTCCGCGGCGGAGATGCGGGCGGGCCGCGCGGCGGCGGCCCCGTCCTGCGCGTGGAGCGTGGCGGGCGCGAGCGTCGCACCAGCCACGAGAGCGGCGACCGTGCCGCGCGCCGCCGTGCGGAGTGTGTGGAATGGCTGCATCAGCGTGTCGTGAGGGAATGACGACGGGCGTCCGACCGGGAGCGCTCGGTGGTCGGCGACGCGCGAGGGCCGCCTCCGCCGCGCGCGGAGACGACTGCGAGGAGCGGTGCGCGTCCTCGAACATTGCCCGTCGGCGCAACGCCCCGCAATCGTCGCTCGTCGTTGGCCTGGGAGGAGCGCCCGGATGCCGACGCGCGGTGTGCCATAGGTCACCGTCGCGAGGGCAGTGGGCGACCACCTTCCGAGAAGCGCCCCTAGGCCGTGCCGCGCTCGCTTGCGTGACGAATCACGTCTCCCATCATGTGGGGCCGTGGCGCGCCGACGTGGCGAGGCACGACATTTCCGTTGCACCGACTCGGGCTGCGGTCGCGTCGTTCTCCTAACGACGCGGGCGGCAGCGTACACCCACCAGGAAAGAGGTCGCACCATGAATGCACGTCCCCGCGCCTGGGCCGCCGCGGCCGCGCTCTGCACGGCTGCCGCCGTCATGCCGCAGCGCGTCGCCCACGCCCAGATCGCCGCCACCGACAGCACCGTATCGTCGGTCAGCGCCGTCCCGACGCCGGCCGCCGAGCCGCAGGCACCGACGGTCGCCGGTCCGACGCTCGCCAGCGCCAGCGTCGCCGTGCGCGCCGCGAGCGTCGAGCCGCAGCGCCTCGCCGCCACGGCCACGCCGAGCAATGCCCTCCCGGCGGCGCGGGGCAGCCAGGGGCAGCCGAAGGCGCTCATGATCGTCGGCGGGGCCGCGTTCCTCGCCGGCGCGCTGATCGGCGACACCGCCGGCACGGCCATCATGATCGGTGGCGCCGGCGTCGGCCTGTACGGACTGTACCTGTACCTGCAGTAGACGAAACCAATGCGGTCGGCACCGCGAAGAGCGAGAGGAGCGGTAAGGCGGACGGCCTTCCCCTTCCCGACTGCTCTCGCTCTTGGCGGGCGTCGTCGCACCTCATGTCTCATGTCGTTCGCAGCTCATGACTGACGCGCGCCCGCGGATCGGATTGGTACTGGGTGGGGGTGGCCTCAAGGGGTTCGCCCACATCGGTGTGCTCCGCGCGCTCGAGGAGCGGGGCATTCGCCCGGTGCTCTACGCCGGGACCAGCATCGGCGCGCTCATCGCCACGGCCTACGCCGGCGGCATGAGCGTGGAGGAGATGACGCGGCGCGCCAGCTCGCTGCGCCGGCGCGACCTCTTCCGCATCAACCACGTCGGCATGCTGCTGGCGCGGGTGCGCTGCCCCTCGCTCTACCTCGAGGAGACGCTCCGCGCGCTCTGCGAGAACGTGTGCCCGCGCGGCACGTTCGAGCAGCTGCCGGTACCGGTGCTGGTCAACACCGTGGACCTGGAGCGCGGCACGATGCTCGTCTGGGGGCTGCCGGGGCTGCGCGACGTCTCGGTCACCGACGCCGTCTACGCCTCCTGCGCGCTGCCCGGCTTCTTCCCGCCGGGCCGCGTCGGCGACCGGCTCTGCATCGACGGCGGCACGGTGGACAACCTGCCGGTGTCGGTGGCCGCGACCGCCCGTTCGGGCGGCGACGGCAATTCGGCGCCGGTGGACGCGCTCATCGCGGTGGACGTCGGCAGCGGCGATCTCGGACACGACACCGACGTCGCGACGCAGGGATTCGCGTCCATCTACATGCGCGCCGCGACGACGATGATGCACGCCTTGCAGGAGTCGCCGCTCGCCCGCTGGTCCGGCCCGCCGATGCTGCTCGTGCGTCCGCGCATCAGCCACATCTCCTGGTTCAGCTTCGACGACACGCCGCAGCTGATCGCCGAAGGGTATCGCGCGGCCCACGAGGCCCTCGATCACCTCAGTGAGGCGCTGGCCGTACCGGGCGGCGTCTTCCCGCGCCGTACCGTGCGGCTGACGGTGGACGAGGAGCGCTGCACTGGTTGCGGGCTCTGCGTCGCGCTCGCGCCGCAGATCATGGGGCTCGACGCGCGACGCAAGGCGTACGCGCTGACGCACGGGCTCGAGTGGTCGCCCGCGGACGGGGACTTCGTCCGCCACTGCCCGACCGACGCGATCGGCGTGCAGCGCATCGAGCGTCACCCCGACCTGGCGATCCGCCCCGACGAGACCGCGGCCTGACGCGGCGGCGACGGTGGGACCGGAAAAAGCGAAGGGCCCGCGCTCCCGTGGAGCGCGGGCCCTTCGCCATCGAGCGTCCGACTCGTCAGGCGGCGACGACGGCGCGCCGACGACGGATCGTCACGCCAAGGACGCCGAGGAGGCCGCTGGCCATCAACACCACCGTGCTCGGCTCCGGAACCACGCCGACCGTG
>DATMHT010000149.1:0-2145 GCA_035554795.1 Gemmatimonadaceae bacterium
ACCGCCCACCGCCGACCCGCCGTCCGCATTCTGGCGCCCTTCCACGCCCCGCTCCCATATTGCCGCGCATCACCCTCCACCCCGAGCCCTGATGGCCACCACGCACACGCCGATTCCGCCCCAACCGCGGATCGACGCCGAGCTCATGGACCGCGTGCCGCTCGCCGGCGACGTCGCCGAGTTCACGCCCTACGTCCCCGACGACACCGACCTGCCCGAGCTGACGATCCCGGCGCTCCTCCTCGGCGTCGTCCTCGGTCTCGTCTTCGCCGCGTCGAGCGTCTACCTCGCGCTCAAGATCGGGCTCACGGTGAGCGCCTCCATCCCGATCGCCGTCCTCTCGATCACGATCTTCCGCTGGATCACGCAGCTCACGCGCGGGCGGCAGTCCATCCTCCGCAACAACATCGTCCAGACCACCGGCTCGGCGGGCGAGTCCATCGCCGCCGGCACGGTGTTCACGCTGCCGGCGCTGCTCCTCCTCGGCTACTCGCTGCCCTGGACGCAGGTCGCCGCGATCGCGCTCGTCGGCGGGTTGCTCGGCGTGCTGCTCATGATCCCCCTGCGGCGCAGCCTCATCGTCGCCGAGCACCGCAACCTCAAGTACCCCGAGGGCACCGCCTGCGCCGAGGTGCTCATCGCCGGCGAGGAGGGCGGGACGCAGGCGAAGACCGTGTTCGCCGGATTCGCGATCGGCGCGATCTACAAGTTCATCAACGCCGGCATGCACGTCTGGGCCGAGGTGCCGAAGAAGACGTTCCAGCGCCTGCTGCCCACCGGACGCACCGAGCTGTTCGGCGAGATCCAGGCGGAGGTCAGCCCCGAGCTCGCCGGCGTCGGCTTCATCATCGGGCCGAAGATCGCCGGTCTGCTGTTCGCCGGCGGCATGCTGTCGTTCTTCGTGCTGATCCCCGCGATCAAGTTCTTCGGCGCCGGCCTGACCGCGCCGATTGCGCCGTCGGCGTCGCAGCTGATCGGCGACATGTCGGCGATGGAGATCCGCGCCAACTACGTCTACTACATCGGCGCTGGCGCGGTCACGATGGCGGGCCTCGTCTCGCTCGGCCGCGCCCTGCCGACGATCGTCGGCGCGCTCGTCGGCGGCTTCCGCCGTCGCGGGAACGCCGCCCGCCTCGCGGCCGAGGGCGGCGTCAGCCGCCGGCAGCGCGACCTGCCGATGTCGGTCGTCGGCATCGGCTCGCTGCTGCTCGTCGCCGCGATGGTGCTCCTGCCGCAGATCGGCATCAACGTCTTCGGCGCCATCCTCGCGCTCTTCTTCGCGTTCCTGTTCGTGGTCGTGTCGAGCCGCATCACCGGGCAGATCGGCGCCTCGGCAAACCCGATCTCGGGGATGACCGTCGCCACCGTGCTGCTGACGGCGCTCATCTTCCTCGCCGTCGGCTGGACGGGCGTCGAGCACCGCGTCCTCGCGCTCTCGATCGGCGGCGTGGTGTGCGTCGCGGCGGCGGTCGCGGGCGCGACGTCGCAGGACCTCAAGACGGGCTATCTCGTGGGCGCGACGCCGGCGCGGCAGCAGGTGAGCCTCGTCGTCGGCGTCGTCACGAGCGCGCTGCTCATCGGCTTCACGATCCAGGCCCTCGACCGTGGGTCCACCACGTACGTACAGGAAAACTTCGCCGGCATCGCCCTGAACACGGTCGACGCCGAGCACTACACGCTCACCGGCGACCGGCTCGAGGAGAACGCGGCCGGCCCGTACCGCGTCGGCCACCTGTTCGAGCAGACGGGCACCGCGCCCGCCGGCCGCTACCTCGTGGACAACGCCGGCCAGATCCGCTTCCGCGTCGACCCCGGCATCGGCGGCACCGCGGCCACGAGCTACACCGGCAAGACGGTGCGCAAGCTCGACAGCCCGAAAGCGCAGATCATGCGCCTCGTCGTGGACGGCATCCTGACGCAGAAGCTGTCGTGGGGCCTGATCATGATCGGCGCCTTCCTCACGATCGCGCTCGAGATCCTCGGCGTCCCGTCGCTCCCCGTCGCGGTCGGTGTCTACCTGCCGATCTCGACCTCGGCGACGATGTTCATGGGCGGTGTCGTCCGCTGGCTCGCCGAGCGCGCGATGACGCCCGAGCAGCGCAGCGGGCCGGCGGCCGACTCGGGACCGGGGGTGCTGCTGTCGTC
>DATMHT010000150.1:0-7380 GCA_035554795.1 Gemmatimonadaceae bacterium
TCCTCGCCTGGATCTACGGGCGCGACATGGAGCGCATCCGCGAGCAGATCGCCTACGCCTTCCGCAAGAAGTCGGAGGCGGTGTACACGCAGAACGTCGCGCTCCTCGAGCTCGGCGCGGCGTGGGCCGAAGCGAACCTCGGCTTCCGCATCGAGGTGCCAGCGACGCCGGCGACGCAGCCGATGGTGGTGATGAACGGGAATGAGGCGCTCGCGATGGGCGCGCTCGCCGCCGGCTTCGAGATGTGCGCGATGTATCCGATCACGCCGGCGACGTCGGCGTCGCACTACCTCGGCGAGGTGTTCGAGCGCTTCGGCGGGATCCTCCATCAGGCGGAAGACGAGATCGCCGCCGCCGGCGTGGCGATCGGCGCGTCGTACGCGGGCAAGGTCGCGCTCACGATCACGAGCGGCCCCGGGCTCGCGCTCAAGACCGAGTTCATCGGCCTCGCGACGATGACCGAGACGCCGCTCGTCGTCGTGGACGTGCAGCGCGGCGGGCCGAGCACCGGGCTGCCGACGAAGGTCGAGCAGTCCGACCTCCTCGCCGTGCTCTACGGTCAGCCGGGCGACGCGCCGAAGGTGGTGCTCGCGCCGTCCACGATCGAGGAGTGCTTCCACGTCATGGTCACCGCGCGGCGCATCGCCGAGGCGTTCCGCTGCGTCGTGTTCGTCCTCTCCGACGCCAATCTCGCCACCGGCGTGCAGCCCTTCCCGCGCCCGGTGCTCGACGAGCACTGGATGCGCGCCGGCTTCGACCAGGCTCCGGTGCCCGAGGGCACGAAGCCGTACGACTGGGACGAGGCGACCGGGCTGTCGCGGCGCATCATCCCCGGGCAGCCGAACGGGATGTTCACGCTCACGGGGCTCGAGCACGACGCGCGGAGCAAGGTCGCGTACAGCGCCGGCATCCACCAGCGCGCCTCGGCTATGCGGAGCCGCAAGCTCGCCGTGCTCCAGCGCGCGCTCGTCCCGCCGACCGTGAACGGCGACGATAATGGCGACCTGCTCGTGGTCGGCTGGGGGAGCACGCGGGGATCCATCGAGGAGGCGGTCGAGCGCGCGCGGGCCGAGGGGCTCGCGGTGTCGTCGCTCCATCTCACCTTCCTGTCGCCGCTCCAGCCGGGGCTGCGCGAGATCTTCGCCCGCTTCCGCCGCGTCTGCACGGTGGAGCTGAACTACAGCGACGAGCCCGACGCGCCCTTCATCACCACCGAGAACCGCCGGCTCGGCCAGCTCGCCTGGCTGCTGCGCGCCGCGACGCTCACCGACGTGGACTGCTGGACGCGCGTGCCGGGCGAGCCGCTCCGCCCCGGCGCCGTGCTCGAGGCGATCCGCGCGCGGCTCGACCGCAGTACCGCCACGCACACGGACGCCACCACCGCCGACTCCACTCCGCGAGGTGTCGCATGACCTGCTCCGGCGAGCTCACCTGCCCGCTGTTCGCCGCCGCCGCGGACGACGACGACGAGCGCGACTTCGCGCTCTCCGACTACGAGGGCGCGACCGCGCGGTGGTGCCCCGGCTGCGGCGACCACTCGATTCTCACCGCGGTCGAGCGGCTGCTCGTCGCCGAGCAGCTGCGCCCCGAGCAGACCGTGTTCGTCTCCGGCATCGGCTGCTCGAGCCGCTTCCCGCACTACCTCAAGACGTACGGCTTCCACGGCATCCACGGCCGCGCGCTGCCGGTGGCGACGGGGATCAAGCTCCACCGCCCCGACCTCACCGTGTTCGTCGTGATGGGCGACGGCGACTGCACGTCCATCGGCGCCGGCCACTGGGTGCACGCGATCCGCTACAACGTGAAGATGGTCGCGCTGCTGCTCGACAACGCGATCTACGGGCTGACGAAGAACCAGACGTCGCCGACGACGCCGCAGGGGCACCCGAGCAACACGCAGCCGCGCGGGAGCTGGCTCCCCGCGCTCGATCCGATCGCGGTCGCGCTCGGCGTCACGAACGCGTCGTTCGTCGCGCAAACGGCGGAGTGGGTGCCGGCGCACCTCGCGGCGACGCTGCGCGCGGCCTACCACCACGACGGGCTCGCCTTCGTGCGCATCCTCCAGCGCTGCCCGGTCTACACGCCCGACGTCTACCAGCGCGCGGTGCAGAAGCCCGACAACATCGAGCTGCTCGTGCACGACGACGGCGTGACGGTGCCGGAGCTGGAGAAAACGTATCGGAACCGGCTCGCGCACGATCCGCGCGACCTCGACCGCGCGCGCTCGCTCGCGACGCCGGGCGAGCGTCTGCGGCTCGGCGTCTTCTACCGCAACGAGACCCGCGCACGCTACGACCTGATCCGGCGCGTCGCGCCGAAGACGGTGGCGGAGCGGGCCGCGCTGCTCGACACGGAGCTCGACAAACATGCCGTCTGACGACGAGATGGTGTCGCGGGTGCAGCGAGCGTTCGACGCGCTCGCGGAACGGCGCGCGGGGTTCCGCGCGACGGTGGAGACGGCGTACGCGCAGGCGCGCGGCTTCCTCGCCGCGCACGGTCCGCGCTCCGACGACCGGGCGCGCGAGACGGCGCTCGAGCTCGGGGCGTTCGCCGGCGGACGGGTGGATGCGTCGCGCTTCGCCGCGCTCGTCACGGCGTCGCGCGTGCTGAGCCCGGACGAGGAGACGGTCGTCCGCCGGTGCGCCGAGGTGATGGACGAGGTGCTCGCGCACGGCGACGGCCTCTACGCCTGCGCCGTGCCGCCGGGCGGGGATCTCCACGCGGCGGTGCAGGAAGATCTCGCCGAGGCCGGCCGCGCGTTCGGCGCCGCGATGGTCTTCCAGGCGGTGTGCGCGGGGAGCTACCACGCCGACCAGCACGCGCCGGCGCTGCGCGCCTTCCCGCACCGCCGGTGGAGCCGCGGCGAGCGGCTGCTGGCGCCGCCGCTCATCGTGAGCGTGGACGGCGCCGACCTGCACGCCGGCGCGCTCGCCGAGTTCCTCGACGGGCAGCAGAAGTTCGTCGTGATCGTCCGTGGCACCACGACGCCGGCGCCGCTCGCGCGGCTGATCGCGCCGCGCACCTTCG
This sequence comes from Gemmatimonadaceae bacterium, assembly GCA_035554795.1. Classification (GTDB taxonomy): domain Bacteria; phylum Gemmatimonadota; class Gemmatimonadetes; order Gemmatimonadales; family Gemmatimonadaceae; genus DATMHT01. Next base: position 3,028 of record DATMHT010000150.1, read on the forward strand.
TCGCGCAGCTGGCGGACGTGGACGTGCAGGCGGCCGCCGACGCGCCGGCGGCCGGCGCGCTCGCGCGCGCGGTCGCGTTCGACGGACCGGCGGTCGTCGCGCTCGTGCCCGAGTCGGCGGCGCGCTTCGTCCACGATCCGGGCGCCGGCGCGGCACTGGCGAAGCGGCTCACCGTCATCGCGATGCCGAAGGACGCGCCGCGGAGCGCGGTCGGCGGCCACAGCGTCGCGCAGCAGCGGGAGGAGCTGGCGCAGCTCGTCGAGCTCTCGGCGCTCGGCGCTCGGCGCTCGGCCGATATTGGACAGGATGAACGGGATGAACGGGATGACAGCACGGCCACGTCCAGTTCATCCTGTGCATCCTGTCGAACCGCCGAGAGCCGAGAGCCGAGAGCCGAGAGCGTCTCCGCGGCCGGCGACTCGAGCGTCGCGGTGAGCGCGCTCACGAGCTGGCTGCTGGCGCAGGCGGGGTTCGCGTCGTCGAGCACCACCGCCGCCGCCCCGACCGGCACCACCACCGCGGAGGCGCGGCCATGATCCTCGCCGCGGTCGCGATCCTGGGCGGCGTCGGGCTCGTCTTCGCGATCTTCATCGCGCTGGCGAACCGCAAGCTCAGGGTGTGGGAAGATCCGCGCATCGACGCCGTGGCGGCGATGCTCCCCAGCGCGAACTGCGGCGCGTGCGGCATGCCCGGCTGCCGCGCCTTCGCCGAGAAGCTCGTCGCCGGCGAGGCACAGCCGGCCGGCTGCAACGTGGCCGATGCCGGCACGCGCGCGGCGATCGCGGCCTACCTCGGCGTGGACGCGGGCGAGGCGGTGAAGGTCGTCGCCCGGATGCGGTGCGCCGGCGGCACGCACGTGGCCGCGCAGCAGGCCGAGTACCGCGGCCTCGCGACGTGCGCCGCCGCGGCCGCGGTGGCTGGCGGCGGGAAGGGGTGCGCGTGGGGCTGCCTCGGCCTCGCCGACTGCGTGCGCTCGTGCACGTTCGGCGCGATGACGATGAGCGCCGACGGCATCCCCGTCGTGGACGTCGAGAAGTGCACCGCCTGCGGCGACTGCGTCGAGGCGTGCCCGAAGGATCTGCTCTCGCTCATGCCGCTCGACCGCAAGCTGCTCGTGCAGTGCCGCAACCTGATCGCCGGTGACGCCGTGCTCGAGGAGTGCAAGGTCGCCTGCACGGCGTGCGGCAAGTGCGTGATGGACGCGGCGCCTGGGCTCATCAGCGTCGCCAGCGGCGTGGCCGTGATCGACTACGACCTGAACGCGCTCGCCGACGCGCGCGCCACCGCGCGCTGCCCGACGGGCGCGATCGTGTGGCTCGAGGGCGCGCAGTTCGCCGCCGTGCGCGCGCCAGTGACCGACCTTCAGCGCGGCGCCCGCACGGCGCCACGACTCATCGGGAGCGCAACGTGATCACGTTCAGGAAGACGCCCGACGCCGGGCCCGACACGCCGGACGCGCCGAGTGGCGCCGCGCCCCGCTATCCGGGCACGCTCGAGGCGATGGACGGCAGCACCGCCGTCGTGTTGATGGAGACCGCCGCCGGCGAGGCGGCCGGCGCCTACCCGATCACCCCCTCGACGCAGATGGGCGAGGGCTGGGCGGCGGCGGTCGCCGAAGGGAAGCGCAACGTCAACGGACGGAAGCTCCTCTTCTTCGAGCCCGAGGGCGAGCACGCCGCGGCGGCGGTCACCGCCGGCATGAGCATGACCGGGCTCCGCGCCGCGAACTTCTCGAGCGGGCAGGGCGTCGTCTACATGCACGAGTCGCTCTACCCGGCGGTCGGGAAGCGGCTCACCTACGTGCTCAACATCGCCGCGCGCGCGATCACCAAGCACGCGCTCAACGTGCACGCCGGCCACGACGACTACCACGCCGTGGACGACGCCGGCTTCTTCCAGCTCTTCGCGAAGGATGTCCAGGAGGCGGCCGACCTCAACCTGATCGCGCACCGCGTCGCCGAGCTGTCGCTCAACCCGGGGATCGTCGCGCAGGACGGCTTCCTGACGAGCCATGTCCTCGAGTCGCTGCGGCTCCCCGAGCGCGCGCTCATCAAGGAGTTCCTCGGCGACCCGCGCGACACGATCGACGCGCCGACGCCGGCGCAGCGGCTCGTCTTCGGCGAGCGCCGCCGCCGCATCCCCGAGATGATGGACGTGGACAACCCGGCGATGCTCGGCGTCGTGCAGAACCAGGACAGCTACGCGCAGGGCGTCGCGGCGCAGCGGCCGTTCTACTTCGACCATGTGGCCGAGCTGACCGACCGCGCGTTCGAGGAGCTCGCCGCGCTCACCGGGCGGCGCTACGCGCGCTGCTCCGGCTACCGGCTCGACGACGCCGACTGGGCGATCGTGGGGCAGGGGAGCGTCGTCGCCAACGCCGAGGCGGTCGCCGACCACCTGCGCGAGACGCGCGGGCTGAAGGTCGGCGTCCTGAACCTGACGATGTTCCGCCCCTTCCCGGCCGATCTCGTGACGCGGCTGCTCGCGGACAAGCGCGGCGTCGTGGTGCTCGAGCGCACCGACCAGCCGCTGGCGGTGGACCCGCCGCTGCTGCGCGAGATCCGTGCGGCGATGGGCCAGGGTGTCGAGAACTGGCGCGCCACCGCCACGTACCCGCCCCTCGAGCTGCGCGAGCCGGGCAGCGACGGCTCCGCGCTCCTGCCGTGGAGCAAGGCGCGCGGCAACGGGCGCCGGCGCGACGCGCGCCGCGACGCGCGCCACGACGTTGGCGCGCCGCCGCCCGCGCTCCCCTTCCCGAAGCTCGCGACGCTCGCGGCCGAGCAGGTACCGGACTTCTACTCCGGCTGCTTCGGGCTCGGCAGCCGCGACCTGCAGCCGGGCGACATTGTCGCCGCGGTGGAGAACATGCTGCCTGGCGGCAAGGCGCGCCGGCAGTTCTATCTCGGCATCGACTTCGTCCGGCCGGGCACGAAGCTGCCGAAGATCCAGATCTGGCAGGAGAAGCTGCTCGAGAGCTACCCGCGGCTCGCCGAGCTCGCGCTGCCGACGGCCGGTGACCTCGACCTGATGCCGAAGGGCGCGGTCTCGCTGCGCATCCACTCGGTGGGCGGGTGGGGCGCGATCACGATGGGAAAGAACCTGTCGCTGACCGTCTTCGAGCTGCTCGGCATGCACGTCAAGGCGAACCCGAAGTACGGCTCGGAGAAGAAGGGGCAGCCGACGACGTTCTACGCGACGTTCGCGCACGAGCCGATCCGGCTCAACTGCGAGCTGCGGCACGTCGACGTCGTGCTCTCGCCCGACCCGAACGTGTTCCGCCACTCCAACCCGCTGGCCGGGCTGCGCGAGGGCGGCGTGTTCGTGATCCAGAGCGACCTCGATCCGGCCGACTTCTGGATGACGCTCCCCGCCGCGGCGCGGCAGGAGATCGTCGACCGCAAGATCCGCGTCCACACGCTCGACGCGTTCAAGATCGCGGCGAGCGAGGCGAGCGACGTCGAGCTGCGCTACCGCATGCAGGGCGCGGCGTTCATGGGCGCGTTCTTCGCGACGTCGCCGCTGCTGCAGCAGGAAGGGCTCGACGAGACGGCGCTGTACGACGGAATCCGCGCCCAGCTCGCGAAGAAGTTCGGCGCGAAGGGCGAGCGCGTGGTCGAGGACAACCTGCGCGTCATCCGCCGCGGCGCCGCCGAGCTGCGGGCGGTGCCGGTGTCGGAGACACAGGACGACGCGCCGCGGGCCGGCGCGGTGCCGGCGATGCCCACGCTCCTCGACGTGCCGGGCGCGGCCGACGGCGTCGCCAACCCCGGCCGCTTCTGGGAGCAGGTGTGCGCGCTCTGCAAGCTCGGGCAGGACGGGCTCGCCGATCCGTTCGCCGCGATCAGCGCGATCCCGGCGGCGACGAGCGCCGTCCGCGACATGACCGACGTCCGGATGGAGGTGCCGAAGTTCGTCGCCGAGAAGTGCACCGGCTGCGCGCAGTGCTGGACGCAGTGCCCGGACGCGGCGATCCCCGGCCTCGTGACCGACCCCGAGGACGTGCTCTCGGCCGCGGTGGCGCGCGCGGCGTCGCGGGGTCCGGTCGACCGGGTGAAGCCGCTCGTCAAGCCGTTAGGCAAGGAGGTCCGCCGGGTCGTCGCCGCCGGCCCGTTCACGACCTACGCCGACGCGCTCGGCGCCGCCGCCGCGTCCGCCCTGCCGAAGCTCGTGCCCGACGCCGAGAAGCGCGCCGCCGTCGAGGCGGAGCTGGCGATCGTGCGCGACGCCGTCGCCGGCTTCGCGTTCGCGAAGACGAAGGCCTACTGGGACGCGGCCGAGCGGAAGCAGAAGGGCACCGGCGGGCTGCTCTCGGTGACGGTCAACCCCGAGGCGTGCAAGGGCTGCAACCTGTGC
>DATMHT010000151.1:0-2639 GCA_035554795.1 Gemmatimonadaceae bacterium
CAGGTCGGCGCGGTGCGTGCCGCCTCGCCGGCGCTGCGCCTCACCGTCGGCGGGCGCGCGATCGCCGCCCCGCTCGACCGGCTCGCCGACGCCTACCACGGTGCCATCCCACGCGTGATGAACGCGTCGGTCGCCGCGGTCGCCGTCGCGGAAGAGACCTTCACTCCGGTGCCATAGCCATGTGTGGGATATTCGGCGTCCACGGCCACGCTGACGCGGCCGCGCTGACGCACCTCGGCCTCTACTCGCTCCAGCACCGGGGGCAGGAGTCGGCCGGCATCGTATCGGTGGACGATTCGGGCGAGGCGCGCGTGGCGCGAGGCATGGGCCTCGTGTCCGAAGGGTTCTCCCCGACGATCATGGAATCGCTGCGCGGCGTCACCGCGATCGGTCATACGCGCTACAGCACGGCCGGCTCGTCGTCCATCGAGAACGCGCAGCCGGTGCTGGCGCGATTCCGCGGCGGCCACATCGCGCTGGCTCACAACGGCAACCTCACGAACGCGACCGAGATGCGCATCGAGCTCGAGGAGCAGGGCTCGATCTTCAGCTCGACGATGGACAGCGAGGTCGTCGTCCATCGCCTGGCGAAAGCGTCGGCCGAGTCGCCGGAGGGCAAGCTCGCCGAGGCGCTGCAGGGCGTCGAGGGCGCCTACTGTCTGCTCGTGTCCATCGGCGGCACGCTCGTCGCCGCGCGAGATCCGCGCGGCTGGCGCCCTCTCGTCATGGGCCGGCTCGGCGACGCCACGGTGTTCGCGTCGGAGAGCTGCGCGCTCGACATCATCGGCGCGACGCTGCTGCGCGAGGTCGAGCCCGGCGAGGTCGTCGCCGTGGACGGCGACGGCGTACGGTCCATGCGCCCGCTGCCCGAGATGCCGCTCAAGCGGTGCGTCTTCGAGCACGTCTACTTCGCGCGCCCCGACAGCCGCATCTTCGGCGGCTCGGTGGACCGCTCGCGCCGCGCGCTCGGCCGCCAGCTCGCGCGCGAATGCCCGGCGCCGGGCGCGGAGCTCGTCTTCTCCGTTCCCGACTCGTCGAACTCCGCCGCGTTAGGCTTCGCCGAGGAGTCCGGGCTGCCGCTCGAGCTGGCGCTGATCCGCAATCACTACGTCGGCCGGACCTTCATCCAGCCGACCCAGGCCGGGCGCGACGCGAAGGTCAAGGTCAAGTACAACGCGGTACGGGAAGTGCTAGAGGGGCGATCGGTCGTCATGGTGGACGACTCGATCGTGCGGGGCACGACGACGCGCGGTCTCGTCGCAATGGTCCGCGCGGCCGGCGCGCGCGAGGTCCACATGCGCGTCAGCTCGTCGCCGATCACGGGCCCCTGCTACTACGGCATCGACACGCCGAATCGCGAGGAGCTGATCGCCGCGAACCTCACGGTCGAGGAGATCGCCGCGAACCTCGGAGTGGATTCGCTGGGCTACCTCTCACTCGACGGCATGCTCGCCTCCATGCCGTCCGGACCCGAAGGCTTCTGTCATGCCTGCTTCTCAGGCGACTACCCCACGCCCCCCCCGGCCGACCCCGACAAGCTCAGATTCGGCTGTGGGTGCTGACCCGGGGGTGATGGCGCCGGCCGCGTCGCCCGACGGCGCGGTCGCGCCAGCGGACGCGACCGCGCGCCGTCTCGTCTACTTCTTCGGCGACGGCCGCGCGGACGGCACGCGCGACATGAAGCTCGTCCTCGGCGGCAAGGGGGCGAACCTCGCCGAGATGACGAACCTGGGCGTTCCCGTGCCGCCCGGCTTCACGATCGCCTGCGAGGTGTGCGTCGCATACCTGCACGACGGTACCGTGCCGGCCTCGCTGCGCCCCGAGGTCGAGCGCAATCTGCGCCAGCTCGAGGAGTCCACCGGCAAGCGCCTCGGCGACCCGTCGAACCCGCTGCTCGTGTCGGTGCGCTCCGGCGCGCCGGTCTCGATGCCGGGGATGATGGAGACGATCCTCAACCTCGGGCTCAACGACCGCACCGTCCTCGGGCTCGCGAGCGCGAGCGGCAACGCGCGCTTCGCCTACGACTCGTACCGCCGCTTCATCCAGATGTACGGCGACGTCGTCCTCGGCGTCCCGATGCAGCAGTTCGAGCACCTCCTCAAGTCGAAGCGCCTGACCGCCGGCGTCGCGACCGACGCGGAGCTCGGTGAGGAAGCGCTGCGCAATCTCGTCGAGGAGTACAAGGCCGTCGTCCGCAACTACACCGGCGCCGAGTTCCCGATGGATCCCGTCGTCCAGCTCTGGGGCGCGGTCGAGGCGGTGTGGAAGTCGTGGACGCTGAAGAAGGCGGTGGACTACCGGAAGCACGCCGGCATCTCCGAGACGCTCGGCACGGCGGTGAACGTCGTGTCCATGGTCTTCGGTAATCTCGGCGACGATTCGGGCACCGGCGTCGCGTTCACGCGCGACCCGTCCACCGGAGAGCGCACGTTCTACGGCGAGTTCCTCGTCAACGCGCAGGGCGAGGACGTCGTTGCCGGCATCCGCACGCCGCTGCACATCGACGAGATGGCGCGCCAGCTGCCCGGCGCGTACGCGGAGCTGCTCGAGACGCAGGAGCGCCTCGAGCGGCACTACCGCGACATGCAGGACATCGAGTTCACCGTCGAGCGCGGGAAGCTCTACCTGCTCCAGACGCG
>DATMHT010000152.1:0-1776 GCA_035554795.1 Gemmatimonadaceae bacterium
GCCGGTGGACGCGGCGCACCCGTTCGCGGCGCAGCGCATGCGCATCACGGGCGGCAGCTCGAGCGTGCGCGGGAGCTGGAAGCCGGCGCGCGAGGCCGGCGCCGCCGCCCGCGCGATGCTCGTCGCCGCGGCGGCCGAGCGCTGGAACGTGCCGCCGGCCGAGTGCGAGACGGAGGCGGGCGTCGTCGTGCACCGCGCGAGCGGACGCCGGCTCTCGTACGGCGAGCTCGCCGAGGCCGCCGGGCGGCAGCCGGTGCCGGCCGTGGTCACGCTCAAGGATCCGTCGAAGTTCCGCATCATCGGCCAGCGTGCGAAGCGGCTCGACACGCCGTCGAAGGTGAACGGCAGCGCGGCGTTCGGCATGGACACGCACGTGCCGGGCATGCTCACCGCCGTCATCGCCCGCTGCGGCGCGTGCGGCGGCACGCCGAAGCACGTGGACGACCGGAAGGCGCGCGCGATTCCCGGCGTCCGCCACGTCGTGCGCCTTGCCGACGGCGTCGCGGTCGTCGCCGACGGATACTGGCCGGCGAAGAAGGGGCGCGACGCGCTCGTGATCGAGTGGGACGAGCCCGCCGGGCGCACGGCGTCGGCCGACGTGTCGCGCATGCTCGCCGCGGGCGCGACCGGCGCGGCGAAGACGGCGTACGAGCGGGGATCGTACGCCGCCGCGTCGGGGAAGGAGATCGAGGCGACCTACGAGCTTCCCTTCCTCGCCCACGCGACGATGGAGCCGATGAACTGCACCGCGCACGTCACCGCGGATCGCGTGGAGCTCTGGGCGCCGACGCAGTACCAGACGGCGGCGGTGAAGGTCGCGGCCGAGGAGAGCGGCGTGCCGGTCGAGAAGGTCGTGCTGCACACGACGCTGCTCGGCGGCGGCTTCGGCCGTCGCGCCGAGAACGACTTCGTGATCGCGGCGGTGCGGCTCTCGAAGGCCGTGAAGGCGCCGGTGAAGGTCGTCTACTCACGCGAGGACGACGTGCGCTTCGACTTCTACCGGCCGGCGTCGCTGCACGCGCTGCGCGGCGCGCTCGACGGCGCCGGCCGGCCGGTCGCCTGGACGCAGCGCGTCGTCGGCCACCGCTCGGCGCTCGGGCGCATGTTCCCGCAGGCGCTGAAGGACGGCGTGGATCCGGATCACCTCTCCGGGATCGGCGAGGAGCTGCCGTACTCGGTGCCCAGCCACCGCGTCGAGTACGCCGAGGTCGCGACGCCGGTGCCGACCGGGTTCTGGCGGTCGGTGGGCCACTCGGGGACGGCGTTCGTCGTCGAGAGCTTCGTGGACGAGCTGGCCGCGGCCGCGGGCCAGGACCCGGTCGCGTTCCGCCGCCCCATGCTCGACAAGAACCCGCGCCTGCTCGCGGCGCTGAACCTCGCCGCCGAGAAGGCCGGCTGGGGGACGCGGCTGCCGGCGGGCCGCGCACGCGGCGTCGCGTCGGTGACCGCGTTCGGCAGCCATGTCGCGCAGGTGGCCGAGGTGAGCGTGGAGGACGGCGGCCGCGTCCGCGTGCACCGCGTCGTATGCGCCGTGGACTGCGGCCAGGTCGTGAACCCGGCGATCGTCGAGATGCAGATGGAGAGCGGCATCATCTACGGCCTCAGCGCCGCGCTTCACGGCGAGATCACGCTCGACGCCGGCCGCGTCACCCAGAGCAACTTCCACGACTACCGCGTCGTGCGCCTGAACGAAGCGCCGGCGATCGAGGTATACATCGTCCCGAGCACCGAGCACCCCGGCGGCGTCGGCGAGCCCGGCACCCCGCCGATCGCGCC
>DATMHT010000153.1:0-6759 GCA_035554795.1 Gemmatimonadaceae bacterium
GCACGACTGCTCCGACCTCCTCTTCAACGTCGCGCAGTTCGAGCAGTGGCTCCAGAGCCAGGGTGCCGCCGAGCCGCCTTCTTCGCGGCGCGCGCCGAGCCGCGGCGACGTAGCGGCTGTCGAGGCGCGCACGATCACCGCTGCCGCGGCCGGCGCGCGGTAGCCGCGCCGCGAGTACCACGACTCGACCCGCCTAACGCCGGAGCTCGCCGTCCGCCGGTGCCTCCCCGGAAAGGCTCGCGGTCACCTCGAACACCGTGAGCGCGGGCTCGGCGCCGGCCGCGCGGAACATGAGCACGCCCGCCGGCGTGCCCGGCTGGCGACGCATCGCGTCGAGAGCGGCGCGGCTCTCCCAGTGCGTCTGGACGCGCCAGCGCGTGGGGACGTTCGCGTCGCAGAGCAGCTCGCTCCGCACGAGACCCGGCGGACGTCGCCCCGCACCGGCGGCCTCGAAGGCGGCCCGAAGGTCGGCGACGCGCTCCGGAGCGACCGTCGCCTCGAGAACGGTGAGTACCATGTCACGCTCTCCTGGTCATGGGTCCGTTCGTCCGCCGCCGACGTCGACCGAGCGTCGGCACGCGTCGGGCGGCGGTCCGCTCGCCGCGAACGCAACGATGCTGCCGATCGTGAGCGCTGTCCATCGGCGGACGAGAAGACGGTGACCGGCCGCGTCCTCCGCGTGTGCGAGGGGTCACCATCCCGGCCCGCGTCGTAAATTACTCTATGATTGAATGATGCATCGCTCGCACGGCGCGCTGGCGATGGCGCGTCGCGACGGCGCGCCCTGGCGCGCCCCTCCAGTCAATGGATACTCCATGCACCGCACGCACCCTAGTCGTCTCTCCGCGCTCGCCGCCCTCGCGCTGCTCGCCGCTTGCGGCGGTGGCAACAAGAGCGCGACCGCGCCGCGCTATCAGCCGCAGGTGGTGAACCTCCAGAACGACTTCGCGTTCCAGGTCACCGCCCTCGACAACGTCTCCGACGACCTGCAGTACACCTGGCAGAACGACGGCACGACTGCGAACGTCAACCAGTCGCCGAGCAATCTCTCCGGCACGGCGACGCTCGTCGTCCGCGACGCCGCGGGCACGCAGGTGTACTCGCGCTCCCTCGCCGACAACGGCTCGTTCGCGACGACCACCGGCGTGGCCGGGAACTGGACGATACGCGTTCACTTCGCGCAGACCAGCGGCGCCGTGAACTTCCGGCTTCAGAAGCCATAGCGTCGGCGACGACGCGAGCAGCGAGAGCGGGTCACCGGCGACGGTGATCCGCTTTCCGCTTTCTGGTCCCATCGCGCGCCACCCGCGGTGTCGGAGGACCGGGAGACGCATCGCCAGCGCCCGCTCACTCCGCGACCAGCACCGCCAGCCGCTTCGGCGCCGTCAGCCGGTACGCGTCGCGCAGCAGCTCCTCGAGCGCGCGCCAGTCCGTGCCGCGCCCGAGCCGGACACCGATCCAGCCGCGCGGTCCGACGTACGGCGGCGCGAAGTAGCGCTCCGGCTCGGCGCGCACGAGCAGATCCTGGTTGCCCGGCTTCGCCTTGAGCCAGACGGCCGGGCGCGCCGTGCCGTCGCGATCGTCGGTGGCGTGCATGGCGAAGATCTTGTTGCGGACGCGAAACGTCGGCTCGTCCCACGTCTCCACCTCCCGGGCCTCGGGAAAGGCGAGGCAGAGCCGGCGCAGACGGTCGAGCGGGGTCGCACCCATGCGCGTCGAGATCGCCTAGCGCGACGACGCCCGCGCTGGCGCCGCCGTCGAGTCCACGACCACGCGGCCTCCCTTCATCACCCACCGCACGCCGTGGACGACCGCCTCCACGTCGGCGAGCGGGTCGCCCTCGACGGCGACCATGTCGGCGTAGTAGCCGGGCGCCACGGCGCCGAGCTGCTTCGGCATGCCGAGCAGCTCGGCGCCGCCGCGGGTGGCAGCGAAGAGCGCCTGCGCCGGCGTCATCCCCGCCTTCACGAACTGCTCGAGCTCGCGCGTGTTCTCGCCGAAGCCGGTGAACACCGCGTCGGAGCCCATCGCGATCTTCACGCGGGCGCGGACGGCGCGGCGCAGCGTCTCGAGGTTGCGCGCCGTGTAGTCATTGAGCCGTGCGACGACCTCCGGGCCGTAGCCGTACTCGGCGGCGTGGGCGGCGTAGTAGCGGTTGTGGTCCACCGTCGGCACGTAGTAGGTGCCGCGCCGCGCCATCTCGGCGATCGTCGCGTCGTCCATGTCGGTCGCGTGCTCCACGCTCTCGGCGCCGGCGCGCACGGCGTCGCGCGCGCCGTCGGGGCCGTACGAGTGGATGGCGATGCGCTTGCCGGCGCGGTGGGCGATGTCGGCGGCCGCCTTCATCTCCTCGTAGCTGAAGGTCTCGAAGCCGCTGACGTCCTGATCGCTGCCGGTCGAGCCGTACATCTTGATCCAGTCTACGCCGGCCCCGATCTGCTGCCGCGCGGCGCGCTCGACCTCGGCGACGCCGTCCGCCTGGCCGCAGCCGTTCTGCGGCGGGCCGGGTCGCCACGGGGAGCTCGTGATCTGGAGCCCGCAGCCGGCGACGAACATCCGCGGGCCGACCATCGCGCCGCGGTTGATGAGCGCGCGCATGGCGAGGTCGGTGTACTCCCACGAGCCGAGGTCGCGCACGGTCGTGACGCCCGTCTCGAGTGTGTGGCGGGCGTTCTCCTGCGCGAGGAAGACGGTCGCCGGCGCGCCCAGCGAGCCGAGCTGCGCCCACGGCCGCGTGCCGGCGTTGCGGTCCCACCAGAACGTCATGTGCGTGTGGACGTCGATGAGCCCCGGGATCCCGGTGTAGCGCCGGAGGTCGATCACCTTCGCGCCGGCGGGGACGGCCGTGTCGCCCGTGCCGACGCGCGCGATCTTCTCGCCTTCCACGACGACGACCGCGTCGCGCGTCACCGCGCCGGTGCCGTCCGCGAGGCGGCCGAAGCGGACGGCGGTGACGACCCTCGCCGTGTCCGGCGTCTGCGCGCGCAGCGGGGCGGCGGCGAATGCCAGCGCCGGGAGGGTGGCACGAAGAAGTCTCACGAGCATCTCGTTGGCTGTGGTGTGGACAGGATGAACAGGATGGACACGATGAGCGGAAGAAGCAGTTCACGCATCCCGTTCATCCTGTCGATTCATCATCGCAGAACAGGCGCCGACGCCGGCGGCTTGCGGTGGTGCGTCGCCTGCTCGTAGCCGTACGCGAGGCGGAACAGCGTCGGCTCGCTCCACGCTCGGCCGAAGATCGTCAGGCCCGCGGGCAGCGTGCCGCCGCGCGTGTAGCCCATCGGCACCTGCACGGCGGGCCAGCCGGTGACGGGCGAGAAGACCTGGCTGTTGTCGCCCGCCGGCGTGTTGAGGTCGCCGATGAGGCGCGGCACGTTGCTCCACGTCGGGTAGACCATCGCGTCGAGCTGGAGACGGTCCATCGCGCGACCGACGGCGGCGCGGACGCTGTCGCGCACCTTCTCGAACGCGGCGCAGGCGGGGTTCTGCTCGGGCGGCACGGTCGCCTTCTGCGCGTACGTCAGCCGCGGCTCGATGGACGGATGGAAGCGGCGAGATTTCACGATCTCGTCGAGCGTCTTCACCGGCGTGCGGTTGTCGTTCGACGCGATCCACCGCTCGAGGTCGTACTTGAAGCGGTTGCACTCGCCCGTCTCCACCTTGAACAGCGAGTCGAGCTCGGGGATCGGCACGCTGTCCACGACGACCGCGCCGGCGCGGCGCAGGTCGCGCACGGCGCGGCCGAACACGGCCAGCACCTCGGAGTCGGCGGTCGGGCGGTCGTACGCCTGGTGGAGCACGCCGATGCGCGCGCCGCGCAGGCCGTCCTTCACGAGCGACGCCGCGTAGTTGGGCATCGGGCGCGTGCGCGAGACCATCGTCGCCGAGTCGTCGGGGTCGTAGCCGGCCACGACCTGGAAGATCGCGACGGCGTCGGCGACGGTGCGCGCCATCGGGCCGGCGATGTCGTAGCCGAGGTTGAGCGGGACGACGCCGGCGCGGCTCGTGAGGCCCATCGTCGAGCGGATGCCGACGAGCGCGAGGTGCGACGATGGGCCGCGGATCGAGTTGCCGGTGTCGGTGCCGAGCGCGGCCTCGCCCATGTCAGCGGCGACGGCGGCCGCGGAGCCGCCGCTCGAGCCGGCGGTGACGCGGTCGAGCGCGTACGGGTTCTTCGTGTAGCCGGGCAGGATCGAGCTCACCGTCTCGTACGGCGTGAACGCGAACTCCGCCATGTTCGACTTCGCGAGCACCACCGCGCCCGCCTCGCGCAGCCGCCGCACCATGAACGCGTCGCGCGTCGGGACGAACCCCTTCAGCGACAGCGACCCCGCGGTCGTCGGCAGGTCGGTCGTCTGGAAGTTGTCCTTCACGATCATCGGCACGCAGTGCAGCGGCCCGACGAGCCCCTCGCGCCGGAAGCGCGTGTCGAGCGAGTCGGCGACGCGCAGCGCGTCGGGGTTGACGACGACGATCGCGTTGATCGCGGGCCCGCGCTTGTCGTACGCCGCGATGCGGCGGAGGTAGCTCGCGACGAGCTGGTGGCAGCTGAGCGTGCCGGCGCGCATCGCGGCGTGCACGTCCGCGATCGTCGTCTCCTCGACGCGGAACGACGTCGTGCGCGTCGCCGCCGCCCGCGTCACCGTCCCGGCGCGACGGACCGTGGGCGCCTGCCGCTGCGCGCCGGCCGGTGATGGCGTCGCCGCCGCCGCGGCGCTGGCCGCGCCGAGGACGAGCGCGACGGTCGGGAAGGAGCGGCGGCGGGCGACTCGGCGGCGGGGCGCGTCGGGCATGGCGGCGATTGGGCGGGAGTCGGGGGCCGCGCGGTCGCACGGCGTCCGGGATACTAGGCGCCCCGCCACCCTGCCGGCTAGGAGGGCGCCGCCACCGCCTCCCGCATCACCGCGTCTACTTGAAGTGGCGGGTCTGCGTCGCGAGCTGCCGCTCCTCCCGGTCCGCCTCCGCCCGCAGCCGCTCGGCTTCGGCGAGCAGATGCTCGGCGTGCCACTGTTCGCCCACGGGGTGGGACTGGTCGCGCGCGCGCTGCTCGAGCTGGGCGGCGTAATCGCGCTTCGCCGCGATCTCGCGGCGCACGGTCTCCTGGCTCATGGGACCTCCGAGGCTCAGCGACGTCGCCCGCGGCGAACGTCGCGGCGGGCGTGCTCGCAAGTTCGTGCGGCCCGGTTAGGGAGACAAGCGCGGCGGTTCGCGGTGGCCTCGACGGAACGGGGTCGCCGAGGAGCGGCTCTCGGCTCTCGGCTATTCGACAGGATGAACAGGATGAACGGGCCTTGGGTGTGCTCTTCATCCCGTTCATCCTGTCCATCCTGTCGAACAAAGGCCGAGAGCCGAGAGCCGGCTCGCCACGCATGGCTTTCACCTGATGGACGGGCGCGCCGCCGTCTGCTACGATGGCGTCGAGGTGGCGGGACCGCGCGAGGGACGCATCGCCGGCGTCGGCCCGCGCGACACCAACGTCGCCTACTGCCAACGCGATCGCGCCCACGCGGAGGCGCGGATGCTGACCGACACCCTCTACCACGCGCCGACCTTCGAGGCGCCGAGCGACGGCTTCGCCGAGCTGCGGGCCCGCGAGTTCGCGCGCCTCGACGCCGACGCGCACGCCTACCTCGATTTCACCGGCAGCGCGCTCTATCCGGAGTCGCTCGTCGTCGGCCACGCCGCGATGCTGCGCGACTCCGTGCTCGGCAACCCGCACTCCGACAGCCCCGCGTCGCTCGCGAGTGCCGCGCTCGTCGCCGAGGCGCGCGCCCACGTGCTCCGCCACTTCGGTGCGGATCCCGAGGAGTACGTCGTCTGCTTCACCGCCAACGCCACCGCGGCGCTGCGGCTCGTCGCCGAGAGCTACCCGTTCGGGCCTCGCGCGCCGCTCGTCCTCTCGGCCGACAACCACAACTCCGTGAACGGCGCGCGCGAGTACGCGCGCCGTACCGGTGCCGCCATCCACTACCTGCCGCTCGACCCCGAGCTGCGACTCGACGACCCCGATGCGCGGCTGCGCGCGCTCGCCGATGCGCACGACGGCGGCGGGCTGTTCGCCCTGCCGGCGCAGTCGAACTTCTCCGGCGTGCGGCACCCACTTTCGCTCGTGCGGACGGCGCGATCGCTCGGCTACACCGTGCTGCTCGACGCGGCCGCGTTCGTGCCGACGAGCGCGCTCAGCCTGCGCCTCGTGCCGGCCGACTTCGTCGCCGTATCGTTTTACAAGATGTTCGGGTACCCGACCGGGGTCGGCGCGCTCGTCGCCCGGCGCGACGCGCTCGCGCGGCTCGTGCGTCCGACCTTCTCCGGCGGGACGGTGGACTACGTCTCTGTGCAGCACGGCACGCATCTGCTGCGCGAGGGCGCCGAGGGGTTCGAGGACGGCACGGCGAACTTCCTCGCGATCGGCGCCGTCCCCGCGGGGCTCGACTGGCTCGACGCGATCGGCGTCTCGCGCATCGGCCACCACACCGGCGCGCTCGCCGCGCTGCTCGAGCGCGAGCTGCGGCGGCTGCGTCACCGCGACGGACGCCCCATGATCCGCGTGTACGGTCCGGCGGGCGACCGCGATCGCGGCGCGACGGTCGCCTTCAACGTGCTCGACGCGCGCGGCGCGCCGGTGCCCTTCGCGGTGGTGGAGGAGCGCGCCCGCGCGGCGCGCGTCTCGGTACGCGGCGGCTGCTTCTGCAATCCCGGCGCGGCGGAGGCGGCGTTCGGCTTCCCGCCCGAGGAGACGGCGCGCTGCCTCGAGGC
>DATMHT010000154.1:0-11465 GCA_035554795.1 Gemmatimonadaceae bacterium
CTCCAACGGCGCGCGGACGTCCGCCGTCCAACATCCAGCACGAACTCAGCGGTTCCAGCATTGCCGCAAGTCTCGGTAGTTCAGGCCCAGCGTCGTGAACGGGCCGATCCATGGCTGCTCCGTGGCTGCTCGGACATCGGGGAACTGATCCGAAGGTGCGGGGACTGGTTCGGATTCCGGGGCCGTTTCTGACGGCGAGCAACGATCGACGGAACCTGATGTATAGCCTGGACCTGCTGGTACCTGTGGGGATCCGTGCGGACCGTGCGGGACTGGGGCGGACGGCTGGCCAGCCAGATCATGCCCATAGACAAACATCGGTCTACGGATCAGAAGGTTAGGGGTTCGAGTCCCTTCGGGCGCATGACAGTGTGGTTCAACGGGGCGTAGCGTAGCCCGGTAGCGCGCCTGCTTCGGGAGCAGGAGGTCGCTGGTTCAAATCCAGTCGCCCCGACTGAGCAACACCCTCCGCCTCGCCGCGGGGGGTTTTTGCTTTCCGCCCATTCGCCGCGCAACGTCTACGGTCACACTCATGCCTCCTCGGCTCCTCCCTCCGCGCGCCCTGCGCTCGCTCGTCGCCGCCGCCGCCACCACGCTCGTCGCGCTCGCGACCGGCGCCTGCGCGCGCGACGCGGAGAGCGCCATCCGGGTCCGCGGCGAGGCGATGAGCTACGTGCTGGCCGAACAGGTCGAGCGCGGCGTCGGGACGTCGGTGAACCTCGCCGACCTCGCGCCCTTCCGCTGGGATCGGATGTACGTGTTCGGGCCGGGCACGCCGATCGAGACCGTTCGCGACTCGGTGGGCGCCCCGTGGCCTGGCCTGGCGCGTTACGGTCGTGCCACACCGGACACCGTGAGCCTGCTCGTCTTCGTGGCCGAGCGGCAGGTACTCGCGGCGGCCGCGCATCCGCGGCGGCGCGGTGATTTCGCGCCGGCGCGCACGGGCCGTGGCTACGCGCCGTCCGAGGCGATCTTCCGCGTGGACTCCGCGGGCCCCGATCTGGGGCGGCGCGTGCTGCGCTAGCCGGGGTCGGCGGCGACGGCTCGCGGCGCGGTGGGCGAATTCCGCACAGAGCGTCCACCAATGCCTGACTGACTGCCGCCGCCGGCGGCGACATCCTGCGTTCGGGCGCGGTGCGTTCGGGCGCGACTCGGGTCGCGCCGCCTGGCTGGCCGGCGATCGCGCAACCCCGGTCCCACGCGAGGCGCCCGTTGACCCGGTGCTCCGCCGCGCTCGCGATGGCGCGCGGAGGGGAGAAAGCGCCATGTCAGCCCCGACGCACGTCACCACACCCACGCCGCTCACCGCGCCGACGCCAGCTGCGGCGCCGGCTGCGGCGCCGGCTGCGCCAGCAGCTGTACCAGCCGCCGCCGCGACGGCACCGAGCGCTGCACGGCCGGCGTCGTTCCTCGTCGCCGCGCGCGACGATGACACGAGTCCTCCGCTCCTGCTGGCCGCACGACTGCTCGCCGAGCGTGCCGGCGCGTCGGCGCGCGTACACGTCCTCGGCGTCGTCGAGCCGTTGTACGCCTTCGCGATGGGCTTCGGCGGCGTCGCACCGCCGCCGGTACTCCTCGAGGCCGAGCGCCAGGACTTCATGCTCGGCGGACTGCGCGACCTCGTGCGCCACGACGGGCAGAGCGCGGGAACGTGGGACATCGAGGTGCGCTACGGCGCGCCGGCGCGCGTCATCGCGCACACGGCGCGCGAGTTCGGCGCCGACCTGATCGTGATGGGCGTCGGCCGCCACACGCGGCTCGACCGGATGTTCAGCGGCGAGACGGCGCTCGCCACGCTGCGTGTCGCCGACCGCCCGGTGCTGGCCGTGTCGCCCAACTTTGCGGGTCTCCCCGGACACGCCGTCGTCGCCGTGGACTTCGGGCCGGCGAGCGTGAAGGCGGCCGAGGCCGCGCTGCGCGTCCTCCGGGACGACGGCACGCTGTCGCTCGTGCACGTGAAGACGCGACTCGAGCGCAGTCAGGTCGCGCTCGCCGCGCTCGACTCCTGGGCGGCCCAGTACGACGCCGGCGTCACGCAGCTCTTCGAGCGGCTGCGCTCCGTGCTCTCCATCCCGACCGGCGTGATGGTGGAGACGATCGAGCTGGTTGGCGACCCGTCGCGCGTCATCCTCAGCTACGCCGACACCGTCGGCGCGGACCTCGTCGCCGTCGGCACGCACGGGCCGGGACTCTTCGAGCGCATCTTCCTCGGCAGCGTCTCGACGGCCGTCCTGCGTGGGGCACCCTGCTCGGTGCTCGGCGTTCCCGAGCCGCCGCCGACCGAGGCGATGCGCCTGCGTCGTCTCCTCCTCGGAACGGTCGAAAGCGTCTCACCGGGTGAGTGGGCGGGGATGCTCGCGGATTTCACCAAGCGCAATGCCGGCCGCCGCACCGCGCTGGAGATCGACGACCCGAGCATCGGCGCGCAGGTGCAGGAGGCGGGGTACGTGCTGCGCGGCGCCGCGTACGACGTGCAGTCCGGCGCCGTCGAGCTGATGTTCGGCACCGAGCGCGCCGACGCGCCGCACCTGACGCGCAGCGTGACTCGCGTCGGCTCGATCGCCGTGCTCACCGACCCCGACGGCCGCGACCGCGCGCTCTGCGTAGTGAGCGGCGACGCGCAGACGCTGTTGACGTTCCTCGATCGGTGAACCGGTAGCGCGCGCACGCGCGCCGCCGGTGTGACGAAGCCGCCGCCGCCCACATGTGATCGGGCAGCGGCGGCTTCGTCGTGCGCGGCGATCGCTAGCGGTCGGTGGGTGCTTCGGGCGCGAGCTCGAGGGTCTCGAGTGCACGCTCGGCGAGCGCCTTCATGCGCCCATCCTGACCGCCGCGCAGCGCGCGGATGTTGCGGCGCGCGCGCCGGTAGGCGATGTCCACGAACAGGCGCGCGCAGTCGAGCTCGGCGCGAACCTTTGCCTCGTCGCCCTGGACGCGCTCCAGCTCCCACGTCGTACGCGAGAGCACGGCCGTCGCGAGGTAGATGTCGATCGCCGCGTCGGCGAGCCGCTCCTGCAGGAACTGGCGCTCGATGATCTTCTTGCCGTGGCGCCGCAGGACACGGTCGACGCCGACCGCCAGGTCGTGCACGAGCTCCGACACCTGCGCCGCCTCGGCGACGAGCGCGGGGTGCACCTGCGTGAACGCGGGCTTGGCCAGCGTCTTTCGCGCCTGGCCGCTGAGGAACGAGCCGATCGCGCCCAGCGAGCGGATCGGCGCCGCGAGCGCCTTGCCGAGCGCGGCGAGCCGCTCGCCGGGCTGCTGCAGGCCCGTGAGCGCGACGAGCGCGCGCAGCACCTCGTTCGTCCCCTCGAAGATGAGATTGATGCGCGAGTCGCGCACCGCCTGCTCGTACGGGTACTCCTTCGAGTAGCCGATGCCGCCCGCGACCTGCATCGCCTCGTGCGCGGCGTGGTAGGCGAGCTCGGAGCCGAACACCTTGCACGCCGCCGTCTCGAGCGAGTAGTCCACCCCGCCCCGGTCCACCAACCCCGCGGTCAGCGTCACCGCGGAGTCGAGTGCGTAGCACTCCGCGGCGGCGAGAGCGAACTTCTTCTGGATCATCTCGAACGATCCGATCGGGCGGCCGAACTGCTCGCGTTCCTTCGCATGGGCGAGCGCGCCGCGCATGATCGCTCTCACGCCGCGGGCCGATCCGGCGGCGAGCCCGAGCCGCCCGGAGTTGAGGATCTCGAGCGCGATCTTGAATCCCTGCCCGACCTCGCCGAGCCGGTCCTCGACGGGCACGCGCACGTTCTCGAAGAAGACCGTGCGCGTGTCCGACGCCTTGATCCCCATCTTCTCCTCGATCTTGCCGAGTCGCACGCCGTCCGCGTGCGCGTCCACGATGAACGCCGTCACGCGGTCCTTGCGGACGCCGTCCACGGTCGTCGGCACCTTCGCGAACACGGTGAAGAGCCCGGCGTAGCCGGCGTTCGAGATCCAGATCTTCGTGCCGTTCAGCACGTAGTGCGAGCCATCCGCGCTCGGCACGGCCTGACTCTGCATCGCCTGCGCGTCGGAGCCGGAGCCGGGCTCGGTCAGACAGAACGCGGCGATCGTCTCGCCGCTCGCGCAGCGCGGCAGGTACTTCCGCTTCTGCGCCTCGTTGCCGAAGAGGACGATTCCCTTGCAGCCGATGGACTGGTGCGCGCCGAAGTACACGGCCAGCGCGGGGTCGGTCGCGCCGATCTCGCCGAAGATGCGGTTGGCCACTTTGGCCGACGCACCGAAGCCGCCGTATTCCTCGGGGATGACGACGCCCATCATGCCGAGCTGGTGCATGCCCTCGAGCACCTTGGGGTCGAAGCGCCCGTCGCGGTCGTGCTTGTGCATGTCCACGGTGGCGGCCGCGAAGTCGCGGAAGGAGTCGAGCACCATCCGCAGCGACTCCGATTCGGCCGCCGAGAGCGTCGGATACGGGAACACGAGATCCTCCCGCAGCTCGCCGAGGAAGACGCCGCGCGTGAACGACGGCTTCGGCGGCGTCTTCGGCCGCCCCGCGGCCTCGGCGGGGCGTCGAGCGACGTCGGGCGATGACGGAGCGGCAGTGGTCGGGGGCATCGGACGTCCAGCGGAGGAAGTGGGAAGGAAGCAGACCTGGCACTACCGTAAGGTACGACTGAGCGGCGATCGCGTAATCAGCGGCAGGCTGACGGCGCGCTCGACTCGCCGTGAACGGCACGGTGATTCGCGACTGACTCGTGTCGGCGTCGCGTCGTGCCGCCACGTTGACCCACCCGGGCACGCCGGTTACATTCCCTCCACCACAGATGGGCTCTCCGCGAGCCCATTTGTGTTTGCGCGCGTAGCTCAGTTGGATAGAGCGTCGGCCTCCGGAGCCGAAGGTCGTGGGTTCGAGTCCCGCCGCGCGCATCGCGTCACACCGCGTCACCCAACGCCCCGCGCCCCTCACGGCGCGGGGCGTTGGCGTTCGTGGCGACCGGCCGATGGCTTGCCAGAGAATGCAGTCGCCGCGACTGGTCCACCCCTTGCTCCTGCTCCGCTCGCTCGCCCCACCCGTCCTCTCTTCGCCGCCCCGCCGCCACCGCCGCTGTGCCCCGCCGCGCCAACTGGTCCCAGCTCGTCGTCGGCATCGTCGGTCTCACCGCCGTCGTGGCCGCCGCGCTCGGTGTGCTGATCTTCGCGCGCGTCGGCGCCCTGCATGGCGCCACGAGCACGCTCTACGCGGCGACCGGTGAGGCGCGCGGCATCGCCAAGGGGAGCGAGGTCTGGCTCGCCGGGATGAAGGTCGGTCTGGTCAAGCGGGTGCGCTTCCGTCCCGTGACGGCCGACACGTCCCGGCGCCTCCTCCTCGAGCTGGAGGTGCTCGATAAGTACCTGCCGCACATTCGCGGGGACTCGCACATGCAGATCCGGACCGGTGGGACGCTGCTCGGCGCCCCGGTGGTCTTCGTCAGCGCGGGGACGAACCTCGCTCCGGCGCTCGCGAACGGGGACACGATCCGGTCGCTTCCGCAGCAGGACCCGGAGGGGCTCACCTCCAACTTCGCCCAGGTCTCGAAGCAGTTCCCGGCGATCATGGGCGACGTGCGCGTGCTTGGCGCGCAGCTCCGCGCGGCGCACAGCACCGCCGGCGCGCTCATGACCCTCGCCGGCGGCGATCAGGGAGAGGTGGCGACGTTTCGTCGCGGCGCCGCCAATCTCGGCCAGCGCGTGACGTCCGGGCAGGGGACGCTCGGTCTGGCGCTCGGCGGCGGTGACGCTTCCGCCCGTCTCCAGCACGCGCTCGTGCGCGCCGACTCCGTGCGGGCCGCCCTGTCGTCACCAACGTCGACCGTCGGACGGGTTCGCGGCGACTCGACGCTGCTGCGCACGGTCGAGGATGTGCGCGACGAGCTCGCGATCGCTCGCGCGCTGCTCGACGAGCCGCGTGGCACCGCCGGGCGTGTACTGCGCGACAGCGCGATCGTACGGGAGGTCGCCCGCACGCAGCGGCAGCTCGACTCGATCGTGAACGACATCAAGTACCACCCGCTGCGCTACTGGCCGTTCTGAGCGCCACGACGGGCACGCCGATTGCGACCCCTAGAGCCCTGGACGGGTCACTGCGCGATCGCGACCGTTGGCGGAACGCCGCTGCGCGCGGGCCGGCGTCACTCTTGACCCCTCTCCGAGGCGCCGTTAGCTTCGGCGAGCTTCCAGGACCACGGCCGGGCCCCGCGCCTGGCGACCGCCGTCGATCTCTCCGGCCGTCCCGCCTCCTGCGAACGCCCCGGGTGCCGCTGCCGCCGAGCGCTGCCCTTCCCCTCCCCCGTTAGCTGTGTGAGCGACTTGTATCCGTCCTCGGACCTTCCGTCCACGGACGACGCCGCGCCGCCCGACGTCGCACTCGCGCCGCCCTCCGCCGCCGCTCGCGACACGCGCGAAGGCGAGCGCGCCCGCGACTCGGCCGCGGGTGCCGCGGCGGCCACGCCGCCAGCCGATGTCGAGATGGAGCTGCCCGCATCGCGGGAGCCCGATTCCGCCTCGGCCGCCGCTGACTCGCCGCCGGCGACCGCCACGAAACCCGGCGCCGCCGCACCGCTGA
This sequence comes from Gemmatimonadaceae bacterium, assembly GCA_035554795.1. GTDB lineage: Bacteria > Gemmatimonadota > Gemmatimonadetes > Gemmatimonadales > Gemmatimonadaceae > DATMHT01. The sequence goes on from DATMHT010000154.1 coordinate 6,551, forward strand.
TGGACATCGCCGTCCTCAAGCGCAAGTCGGTCCCCGAGCTGCAGGCGCTGGCGGACGACCTCCACGTGGTCGCCGGCGAGGGCGCCGCGATGGGGAAGCAGGAGCTCATCTTCAAGATCGAGCAGCGGCTTCTCGACGCCAACACGCTGCTCCGCGGCGAGGGCGTGCTCGAAGTGCTGCCCGAGGGGTACGGCTTTCTCCGCAGCCAGGACTGGAACTACCTGTACGGCCCCGACGACATCTACGTCTCGCCGTCGCAGATCAAGCGCTTCGACCTGCGCACGGGCGATACGGTGCAGGGCCAGGTACGTCCGCCGAAGGAATGGGAGCGCTACCTCGCCCTCCTCAAGGTCGAGACGATCAACGGGGACGAGCCGGAGAAGGCGAAGCAGCGGATCACCTTCGACAACCTGCGCCCGCGCTACCCCGACCGTCGCATCCGTCTCGAGACGGAGAACGGCGATCTGAGCATGCGCGTGGTGGACATGGTCGCGCCGCTGGGCAAGGGACAGCGCGGCCTCATCGTCGCCCCGCCGCGCGCGGGCAAGACGATCCTCCTCCAGAAGATGGCGAACGCCATCGTCGAGAATCACCCCGAGGTCGCGCTCATCATTCTCCTCATCGACGAGCGCCCCGAGGAGGTGACCGACATGCGCGCGCAGGTGCCGAAGGCGGAGGTCATCAGCTCGACGTTCGACGAGCCCGCCGAGCGCCACGTGCAGGTGGCGGACATGGTGATCGAGAAGGCCAAGCGCCTCGTCGAGCACGGGAAGGACGTCGTCATCCTGCTCGACTCGATCACGCGCCTCGCCCGCGCGCACAACACCGTGATCCCCAACTCGGGGAAGATCCTCTCCGGCGGCGTGGACGCGCAGGCGTTGCAGAAGCCGAAGAAGTTCTTCGGCTCGGCGCGCAACATCGACGGCGGCGGCTCGCTCACCATCGTCGCCACCGCGCTCGTGGACACGGGCTCGCGCATGGACGAGGTGATCTTCGAGGAGTTCAAGGGCACCGGCAACATGGAGCTCGTCCTCGACCGCAAGAGCGCCGACCGGCGCATCTTTCCGGCCATCGACATCCCGCGCTCGGGCACGCGCAAGGAAGACCTGCTCCTCGACCAGAAGGAGCTCAACCGCGTCTACCTCCTCCGCAACTTCCTCGGTGACATGCCGAGCGACGAGGCGCTGACGTTCCTGCTCAAGCGGATGCAGACGACGAAGACGAACCGCGAGTTCTTCGCGGCGATGGCGCAGGGGTGAGCACGCGCGCCTCGCGGCGCGGCCGCCTGCTCGCCATCGACTACGGGGAGCGCCGCGTCGGGCTGGCCTTGAGCGATCCGGAAGGCATCATCGCCAGCCCCGCCGGCTTCATCGTCCGACGCGCCGGCAAGCGGCCGCCCGTCGCGGAGCTCGTGCGTCGCGCCGCGGAGCTCGAGGCCCGCGGCTTCGTGCTCGGGCTGCCGCTCGACGACCAGGGAGAGGAGACGCCGCGCTCGACCGAGGTGCGCGCCGTCGCCGCCGAGCTGGAAAAGCGGACGGGCATGCCCACGCGACTCGTGGACGAGCGCTACACCACCGCCGCCGCGCTCCGCGCCGTGCGCGAGATGGGTGGCTCGACGCGCGGCCGCAAGGGCGACGTGGACTCGCTCGCCGCGACGATGCTGCTGCAGCACGCGCTGCAGTTCGACGATCCCGACACCACCGACCGTGACGCTGGCGCACCGGCCGGCGGCAATCCACACGATGACGTCTAGTTCGCGCCGGACAGCGCGCCGCTTTCGCGCCGCGCTACTGGTGGGGCTGGTGGTGGCCGCGCTCACCTCGACGCAGGCCTGCAGCGCGCCGTACGGTGCGCCCGTGCGCGTCGTCATCCCCGCTGGATCGACCTTTCGCGCGGCCACCGATTCGCTCGCGCGCGCCCGCGTGATCTCCTCGCCGTCGCTCTTCCGCCTCTACGCGAAGGTGCGTCGCCGCGACCGCGAGCTGAAGGCGGGCACCTACCTGCTCCAGCGCGGCATCTCGTGGGGCGACGCGCTGGAGGCGCTCACCAAGGGCAAGGGAATCGTGCACACGATGACCGTGCCCGAAGGCTTCGCGCTGTCGAGCATCGTTCCCCTCCTCGCCCGCACGCTCGGCGCGCCGCCCGAATCGGTCGAGGTGGCGGTGCGGGACACCACCCTCCTCCACCAGCTCGACGTCCCCACGCCGACGCTCGAGGGCTATCTCTTTCCCGACAAGTACGCTTTCCCTGACGGCACCACACCGCGCCAGGCCGTCGCCGAGATGGTGCGCGGCTTCGAGCGCCGCTGGAAGCCGGAGTGGGATGCGCGACTCGGCGAGCTCGCGATGAGCCGCAACGACATCATCGCCCTCGCCTCCATCATCGAGAAGGAAGCGGTGAAGCCGGAGGAGCGGCCGGTGATCTCCGCCGTCTACCACAACCGGCTCAAGGCGCGCATGCCGCTACAGGCCGACCCGACCGTCCAGTACGCGCTCGGTCGTCACGTGGATCGCGTGCTCTACAAGGATCTCGACGTCGTCTCGGCGTACAACACGTACCGTCACCCGGGACTGCCGCCGGGTCCGATCGCGTCGCCGGGTCTGCCGAGCATCGTCGCGGCGCTGTATCCGGCGAACGTCCCCTACCTCTACTTCGTGGCTGCGCCGGACGGGCACCACGAGTTCCGCACCTCGTTCGCCGAGCACCGGGCCGCGATCCGAGAGATCCGCGGTGCGGCGGCCGAATCGGTCGCGACGGCGCAGCAGCAGCCGCAGCAGAAGAGCGCGGACGCCAAGGCACCGAGCGGAACGCGGAGCAAGACGCCGGGCAGGAAGAGCCGCGCGACCAGGAAGAGCGGACGGTAGCGCGTAACGAGTCCCGTTCGTCGCACCGTCCACCATTCAGAGTAGGAGCGCACCACGTGTTCGATCCGACGACGCTGCGGCTGCTCGCGATCACCGACGACCTGCGCGACGGCGTCGGCGGGCTCGTGGACCGTGCGTCGGCCGCGGTGCGCGGCGGCGCGACGATGGTGCAGCTGCGGCTCAAGAGCACCGATCCGCGCACGCTCGTGGAGGTGGCGCGCGCACTCGTCGCGGCGCTGCCCGTACCGGTGATCGTCAACGATCGCGCCGACGTCGCGCTCGCGGCCGGCGCCGACGGCGTGCACCTCGGCGCCGAGGACGTGCCGCCGAGCGCCTTGCGTCCGTCGCTGCCCGTCGGCTTCATCGTCGGCGCGTCCGTCGGCTCCGACGCGGAGCTGCTGAACGCCGTCGGCGCGGACTACGTCGGGATCGGCCCCGTCTTCGCGACGGCCTCGAAGAGCGACGCGGGCGACGCGATCGGGGTCAGCGAGTTCGCCCGGCTCGCCCGGCTCGCCGGGCGGCCAGCCGTGGCGATCGGCGGCATCACGCCCGAGAACGTCGGGCTGCTGCGCGACGCCGGAGCGAGCGGCGTCGCGGTCATTCGCGCGGTCTTCGCCGCCCCCGACCCTAGTGAGGCTGCTCGAGCGCTGATTCGCGCCAGCGAAACTTGACGTCCGGCGTCGCTTCGGCCTCGCTCTCGCCACGGCGGCGGTCGCTCTGCGGCGCGCGCGGTGCGCGTGGCGGGTGCTGCCGCGGTGCGCGGCCCTGACGCTCGACGACCTCCGCTTCGTTCATCTCCGCCTCGATGCACTCGAAGACCGGGGGGCAGAGGAAGAGATCGGTGAGATCCGGATCGAACTGTCGACCGCGGCCTTCGGCGATGAGCCGGGCACCGTGCTGGGCGCTTCGACCAGGGCTGTAGCGCCGGCGATGGGTGATCGCGTCGAAGGAGTCGGCGATCGTCACGATGCGCGACGCGAGCGGGATCCGCGTGCCCTTGAGGCGCCTCGGATAGCCGGTGCCGTCCCAGCGCTCGTGGTGCGCGAGCACTCCCTGGGCGAGCTCCGGGTAGAACGAGCTCAGGGGCGCGAGCACTTCGGCGCCGCGCTGCGGATGCGTGGCGATCGCCTCGCGCTGCGCGTCGGTGAGCTTGCTGTCGTCGTGAATGATGTCGAACAGCGCTTCGGAGATCTTCCCAATGTCGTGGAAGAGCGCGACGCGCTCCACCTCGTGCTGCTGGTGCTCGTCCAGATTCGCGGCGTCCGCGAGGATCAGCGCGAAGCGCGCAACGCGTCGCACGTGCGAGCCGGTCTGCGCGTCGTTCGCGTCGATGGCGTTCAGCAGCGTCTCGAGGAGCGCGGCGGCAAGCCGCTCGGCGTTCTTGCGGGTGTTTCGCTCGCGGGCGAAGATCGCGCCGGTCGTCGCGAAGGCCAGCGGGATGAGTTTGTTGGGCACGGGGCGGTGCAGCGCAAGAAGTGTACGGCGCGTCACGCTTCGCGGCGGCGCTCGGGGAACTCTCTTGTGCGCACGGTGCAATCGACAACGCGAAAGGGCCCACCGATGTACTGGTGGGCCCTTTCAATGAGGTGCCGGCGACGGCCTACTCTCCCGCGCCCTCTCGGGCGGAGTACCATCGGCGCTGTAGGGCTTAACGATCGTGTTCGGAATGGGAACGAGTGTGGCCCCTACGCTCTAGTCGCCAGCGATTTTCTTGCTGCCGTGCAACTGCGTGCAACTGCAGTTCTCCTGCGGTCTCCGGGGCATTCGTCCGTCCCGGGAATGTCTCGTCCGCCCGGCGAGCCGGGCGGCAGAGGATGAAAAGCGATGATCGAGGTAGTGTGGGACATGCACCGCCTTCCGGCGGCGTCATATCATGCGTGCTCTGCGGTCGAGTCTTCCAAATACCAAGAAGTAGTCAAGCCGCACGGGCGATTAGGACCGCTGCGCTCGGAGGTCCTTGCGGACGTTCCACGGGCGGCCTATCGACGTGGTGGTCTTCCACGGCCCTTCAGGGAGCTCGAGGCTCCAGGGAGGATTCATCTTGGGGGGCG
>DATMHT010000155.1:0-13672 GCA_035554795.1 Gemmatimonadaceae bacterium
AGGCGCGCGACGACGTTCGGCGCGCGCAGGTCGCACGCGGCGATCACCTGACGCGCGATCGTGTCGGCGATGGCCGCACGCGCGGCGCGCGAGAGCGGCCGCGTGTCGGCCCGGACGCAGGCGCCCAGCGCCACGGCGAGCGTGGCGCCGACGCAGAGCCGGCGACGAAGGCGGCGCAGAGCCGAGGCTGTCATGCCGGGCTCTCGAAGCATTCCCCGCGCCCGCGTGGCGTCATGGGGAGCGCGTGTCGCGCGACGACACGTTCGTCGCCCGCGGGGGACAGCGGCCGTCCCCGGCGCAGGACGCTCGATGGCGCCGAGGGGCGTTTTCCGGGGGAGCACGCGCGGCCCGGCCGATGCCTTGTGCCTCTCCTTCGTGCCACGCACGTCGTCGCTCGCCGACGGCCTGAGCGTGGCGCGGGGCCGGCACCGATTCGCCGGCGCGTCCGTGATCACCGGAGCCGGAGATGCCGATACGCACAACGTCGAACGAGCGGGCGGGCGCGACGCTGCCCGCGTCACGCCGCCGTCGCCGCTACCTCGCGCTGGCGGCGCTCGGGATGGCCGCCATCGCGGCGTGCAGCGGTCGCGAGCGGGCACGGCCCGTGGACGCCGACCTCGGGCACGACCTCGACCTCGCGTCCACCACCGGGATCGAGCTCGCCAACCGTGGCAGCGCGGGCACGCAGGTGGTGTCGGCGATCGAGGAGACGCCGCGGAGCGCGCCGCATCTGTCTGCGGCGCGCACACCGAAGAGCATGGGCCGCCGGCGCCACAAGATCGCCAAGCCCAAAGTCGACGCGCCCGAGGCGACGGTGATGGTGGCGGAGCACGAGGCCGTGGCCGCGGCGGCGAGCGAGCCGGCCGCCGGTCCCGAGCCGATGGCGACCGCGCCCGCGCAGACACCCGATCCGGGCCCGGCGATCACCCCCGAGCCGGTGAGCTATCCGGCTGGTGGGGGCACGGACGCGGGACGCGGCCAGGGCGGTGGCGGCGGCGGAGTCATCGGCATCATCGGCGCCGTGCTCCGTGGCGGGATGGGCGGTGTGGATCGCTGCGACGAGCGCCACGGCCGCGGCCGGCACGGCGGCGGCGTTGGCGGCGTCATCATCCCGATGCCGGGCGGCGGTGGTCAGCGCTGGCCCAGCGGCACGTTCCCGCGGTACTGAGAGAGCGGCTCTCGGCCGTCAGCTCTCGGCGGTCGGACAGGATGAACAGGATGAACCGGATGGGGGTGTGCTCTTCATCCGGTTGATCCCGTTCATCCTGTCGAACAATGGCCGAGAGCCGAAAGCGGAGCGCCGGGAGCCGCTCTTCGCCCGGTCAGTTCTTGTGGCGGAAGGTGATCCGGCCGCGGCTCAGGTCGTACGGCGAGACCTCGATTGTCACGCGGTCGCCGGCGAGCACGCGAATGCGGAACCGGCGCATGTTGCCCGCGAGCGTCGTGAGCACGTCGTGCCCGTTGGGGAGCGCGACGCGGAACGTGGCGTTCGGGAGCACTTCGACGACGGTGCCTTCCAGCTGAACGGACTCTTGCTTCGCCATATCGTAGGGGGGCCCTCGCGGTCCTCGGGAATCGTGTAGCGGCGCGCCCACCCATCGTGGACGCACCTCGGCAGCCCCTAACCTAACGCAAGACGGTCCCATCCGCCCATTTTCTTCGCGGCCGCCACCGGAGCGTCGTGGGCGGGCACGCACCGTGCCCCCCTGCCGAGCCCGGAGAGCCCGCGCGCCGTCATCTGGACGGCGTGCCGAAGCGCACACCGCGGCGGGGAGAGGATGGCGTGACGGACGGCAACGGGACGGGCGGGGCGGGGCAGCAGCGGACGGACGTGATCGTGATCGGCGCCGGTGCGGCCGGTCTGGCGGCGGCGGGCGCGCTCACGGAGGCCGGGCTCCGCGTCGTCGTGCTCGAGGCCCGCGACCGCGTCGGCGGACGCGTCGCGACCGTGCGCGACCCGGCGTCGCCGGTGCCGATCGAGCTGGGCGCGGAGTTCATCCACGGCCGGCCCCCCTCGACGTGGCGCGTCGTCGAGCGCGCGGCGCTGGCCGTCGTCGAGGTCTCGGGCGAATGGCTGCACGCGGACGGACGCTCGATCCGCGAGTACCCGGACTTCGAGGGGCAGCTCGACTCGGTGATGGGGAAGCTCGACGCCGAGCGTGATCCCGACCGGTCGTTCGTGGACTACATGGACGACTGCTGCCCCGGCGCCGAGTGGCGCGATCGGCGCGAGATGGCGATGCGCTTCGTGCGCGGCTTCCACGCCGCGCGGCCGGAGCGCATCAGCGAGCGCGCGCTCGCGATCAACGGCGCGCGCGAGGAGGAGATCGAGGGCTTTCGCGCCTTTCGCGTCGTCGACGGCTACGATCGGGTGATCGAGGCGCTGCGCCGCGACGTCGCCGACGTGCGGCTCTCGACCGTGGTGCACGCGGTGCGCTGGTCCGACGACGGCGTCGCGGTGGACGTGCGCTCTCCGTCGGGCGACGAGACGCTGCGCGCGCGCTGCGCGGTCGTCACGCTGCCGCTCGGCGTGCTCAAGGCGCCGCCGGGCGCAACCGGCTCCGTGCGCTTCGACCCGCCGCTCGACGCGAAGGCGAAGGCGCTGTCGCTGCTGGAGGTGGGCGCGGCGGTGCACGTGACGATGCGCTTCCGCGACCGCTTCTGGGAGCACGAGACGGTCGCCCGCGCGGCGGCGCAGACGGATCTCTCGACGATGTCGTTCCTCTTCTCCGACCGCCACGCGGCCGGCGAGCCCGACGATCACATCCCCGTCTGGTGGACGATGTATCCGGTGATGGCGCCGCTGATGGTCGGCTGGGCCGGCGGTCCGGCCGCGGAGTTGCTCGCCGGCGCGCCCGCCGACGCGCTCGCGAGCGGCGGCGTGCAGGTGATCGCGCGGCTGCTGCGCGCCGACCCGAACGCCGTCGCGGCGCGTCTCGAGGCGAGCTACGCGCACGACTGGCTCGGCGACCCGTTCGCGCGGGGCGCGTACAGCTACGTCGCGGTCGGCGGCGTGGAGGCGCCGGCGGAGCTCGGGCGTCCGCTCGGCGCGACGCTCTTCTTCGCCGGCGAGGCGACCGACGGGCGCGGCGACTCGGGGACCGTGCACGGCGCGATCGAGAGCGGGTGGCGCGCGGCGCGCGAGGTCGCCGCGGCCATCGGCGTGCGTGCACCGCAGCCGACCTCGTGACGTTCCTCGCGCTCCGCATCGCCGTCTTCCTCGCCAGCGCGGCACTCGCGCTCGGCACGCTCGGCTCGGCCATTCGCGCGTTCGTGCTGCCGCGCGCCGCGCCGAACTGGATTCCGCGGGCGACCTTTCGCACGATGCGCGCGCTGTTCGACGTGCGCGTCCGCTTCGCCCGCGGCTTCGCGAAGCGCGACCGGATCATGGCGCTCTACGCGCCGCTGAGCCTCATCCTGCTCGAGACGGTGTGGCTCTGGCTCGAGGCGCTGTCGTTCACGGGCATCTTCTGGGCGCTCCGCGGTGGCGCGGTGCTCGACGCCTTTCATGAGGCCGTGTCGTCGCTGACGACGCTCGGCTTCCGCGGGCCGCGCGGGAGCGCCGAGGTGGTGGCGGCGTTCGTCGCCGCGTCCATCGGGCTCGTGCTGATCGCGCTGCTCATCTCGTATCTGCCGACAATGTACACCGTCTTCTCGCGTCGCGAGACGCTCGTCGCCACGCTCGACGCGCGGGCGGGCGTGCCGCCGACGGGGGTCGAGCTGCTGTCGCGATGCGCCGGCGTGTCGCGGCCCGAGGAGTTCCAGGAGAGCCTGAACGAAGTCTGGGCGCAGTGGGAGGTCTGGTTCGCCGACATCGAGGAGACGCACACCTCGCTCGCGGCGATCACCTACTTCCGGTCGCCGCAGCCGCAGCGCAACTGGGTGACGGCCGCCGGCGCGGTGCTCGACGCGGCCGCGCTCACCGTCTCGACGCTCAAGGTGCGCCGCGACGGCCAGGCCGCGCTCTGTCTGCGCAGCGGCTACCGCGCGCTCGTGCGCGTCGCCGAGTTCTTCGACCTGGACGCGCCGAGCGATCCGGCGGCGAACCTGCCGCTGAGCGTGACGCGCGAGGAGTTCGACGCCGCGTACGACCACCTCGACCGATCCGGCGTCCCGGTGATCGAGAATCGCGACGAGGCGTGGCGCGGCTTCGCGAGCTGGCGCCGCCGCTACGACGCCGCACTGCTCGGCCTCGCCGACCTCGTCATGGCTCCCGAGGCGCCCTGGTCGTCGGACCGGAGCGCGGGACGGCGGAGACGGCGCGGCGAGCGGTAAGCGGGACGGGTCCCGCTTACCCGCCTTTCAAAACGAACATGGCCCGCAGCGCGCGAAGCGCTGCGGGCCATCGTCCAAAGCCGGCTCGAGGCGATCAGCCCGTGGCCGGTGTTCCCGTTTACCGGGAGGCGATCAGCAGGAGACCGCTTGCCCAGGACGAGCCGGCGATGGGACTGGAACTAGACAATTGATCACCTCCTTGTTGACGGGTTCGACATCGGGCGGAAACGTGTCGCGCGGAGCTCGTGGCGCCTGGCGTCATCAGCCGTCGCGCGACTGCGAAAATATACTCAAATCGGCCGCGGGGGTTCCAGAGGTTCGCAAAAAAAATTCGACACTCGGCTGCCGGCGTCGGACAGGATGGACGGGATGACCAAGACGAGGCATTGCTGTCATCCCGTTCATCCTGTCCATCCTGTCCAACAACCGCCGAGAGCCGAGCGCTCATAGCCCGCAGCCGCCTATTCGTGTACCTTTAGATCGCGCGGGGCGAGCCCCGGACGCGCTCGCTTCACGGCGGGCGGTCCCGAGGCTCGCCCCGCCGGCGTTTCTTCCCGACACTCGCGAGACCTGATGAGCTTCACCCAATTCGATCTGCACCCCGATCTCCTCCGCGGCATCAAGGAGCTCGGCTTCACGCGCCCCACGCCCATCCAGGCCGACGCGATCCCGCCCGCCATGAAGGGCCGGGACCTCCTCGGCTGCGCCATGACGGGCAGCGGCAAGACGGCGGCCTTCCTCCTGCCGATCATGCACCGCCTGATCGGGAAGCGCCGCGGCGTCACGCGCGCCCTCGTGCTCACGCCCACGCGCGAGCTCGCGGCACAGATCGAGGAGAGCTTCAACGGTCTCGCCCAGCACACGCCGCTCACCGCGGCGGCCGTCTTCGGCGGCGTCGGCATGGGGCCGCAGGAGCACGCCTTCCGCGTCGGCGTGGACATCATCGTCGCGACGCCGGGCCGGCTGCTCGACCACTTCAAGCAGCCCTACGCGAAGCTCGACCATCTCGAGGTGCTCGTCCTCGACGAGGCGGACCGGATGCTCGACATGGGCTTCCTGCCCGACATCAAGCGCGTCCTCCGCCACCTGCCGACGAAGCGCCAGACGCTCTTCTTCTCGGCGACGATGCCGGGGCCGATCGCCGCGCTGACGCGCGAGATGCTCCACGACCCGGTCACGATCAACCTCGAGCGGAAATCGCAGCCGGCGGTGGGCATCACCCAGGCGCTCTACCCGGTGAAGCAGGAGCTCAAGCCGCACCTGCTCCTCGAGCTGATCCGCCGCGGCGACATCAAGGACGCGATCGTCTTCACGCGCACGAAGCACCGCTCGAACCGGCTGTCGGAGTTCCTCGACCGCAACGGGATCCCGAACGCCCGCATCCACGGCAACCGCTCGCAGGCGCAGCGTACCGAGGCGCTCGCCGGCTTCAAGAGCGGCAAGTTCCAGGTGCTCGTCGCGACCGACATCGTCGCCCGCGGCATCGACATCGAGGAGCTGAGCCACGTGGTCAACTTCGACGTGCCGAACATGCCGGAGGACTACATCCACCGCGTCGGCCGCACCGCCCGCGCGGAGGCGACCGGCGACGCGTTCACCTTCTTCGCGCCGGAGGAGGAGGGCGAGCTGCGGGCGATCGAGCGTGCCGTCGGCAAGTCGCTCCCGCGCGTGACGGTGCCGGGCTTCGACTACGCCCAGCGTCCGCCTGAGCGCTTCGAGGTGCCGATCGCCGAGCGCATCGCGGCGATCCGCGCGCGCAAGGCCGAGGAGCGGGCGCGGGCCAAGGCGAAGGCGGAGCGCAAGGCGATGAACTCGCCGGGCGGCGCGGGCGGCGGCGGTTCCCGCGGCGGCCGCGACGGTGCCGGCCGCGACGGCGGCGCGCGCTCGGCGGGCTCGTCGTCCACGTCGGGACGGTTCTCCTCCGGCTCCTCGTCCTCGCCGCGCCGGCCGGCGCCGGCCGGCGGCACGTCGTCGTCGGGCGGTTCGGGTTCGTTCGGTGGCGCGAGCGGTGGCGGCGGTGGTGGTGGTGGTGGTAGCGGCAGCGCGCGTCGTGGGCCACGGCGCGGTGGACGCGGCCGCAGCGGCGGTGGCAGCGGCGGCGGCCGTCCGTCGAGCGGCGGCGGTGGCGGCGGCGGACCGCGCGGCGGCGGGAATCCCTACGCCGACTGAGCGATCGAGGCGCGCCAGGCGGCGTCGAAGCGACGCACGACGTCGCCGGCGCTCTCGATCGTCGTGATGCCGGCGACGCTCCTGCCGGCCTGCCAGTAGTCGGGCGCCGCGCCGTCGCCCGTGACCGACGAGCGCTTGAGCTGCCAGAGCGAGCGGAGCGCGTACACGCTGCGCATGAAGTGCTTCGTTCGCCGGCCGCGCAGCAGCCGCCGCGCGAGCGGCCCCGCCTTCGTGCCCAGCCGCTCGACGTACGGCGTGCGGATCACGGCGACGGGCACGCCGGTGAGCCGCTCGGTGAGGACGATGTCGTCCTCGTCGGCGTCGAGGATGGCCTGCTTGTAGCGCGGCTGCGTGCGACACTCGGTCGTGGCGATGAACCGGGTCCCCATCTGCACGCCGGCGTAGCCGAGGGACAGCGCGCGCACGAAGTCGGGCGCGTCGCCGATGCCTCCGGCGCAGACGACGGGGAGCCCGAGCGGCGCGAGCTCGTCGATCAGCCGCTCGGCGCTCAGTGGCCCTGCGTGCCCGCCGGCGCGGTCGTTCACGGCGATGAGCCCGCGCGCCCCGGCGTCGAGCGCTTTGTCGGCCCACTTCCGCTCGGTGACGTCGTGATAGACGACGCCGCCGGCCGCGCCGACGCGGTCCACGACCCAGCGCGGGTTGCCTAACGACGTGACGTAGAAGCGCACCCCCTCCTCGAGCGCGACGTCGATCCAGCGCTCCATCCGCTCGCGGTACACCTTCGACGACTGCTCGATCAGCGCGTTCATCCCGAACGGCTTCGTCGTCAGACGGCGGATGAGCCGCAGTCCCTCGCGGAAGTCGTGACCGTGGACGTAGGTGAGCGAGATCGGCTGCACGACGCCGAGCCCACCGGCGTCGGAGACGGCCGCGACGAGCTCGGGGTTGCTGCACGGATACATCGCGCCGCAGAGGAGCGGCACGGCGATGCCGGCGTCGCGGGTGAGGGGAGTCGTTGGGTGCATGGAGAGTGGAGGCGGGAAGCGGGTACGGGGCGGCGCGTAGCGCGTAGCGCGCAGCGCGTAGCGGCGATCTGGACCGAGAGGCTACGCGCTACGCGCTTCTTCACCGGTACCCCGCCGCCTGCATCGCGAACAGCTCCGCATACAGCCCGCCGTGCTCGACGAGGCTCTCGTGCGTTCCCTCCTCGACGACCTCGCCGCCCTTCAGCACGACGATGCGGTCGGCCATGCGCACGGTCGAGAACCGGTGCGAGATCACGACGGCCATCCGCCCGGCCATGAGCGCGTTGAAGCGGACGAAGACGTCGTACTCGGCGCGAGCGTCGAGCGCCGCCGTCGGCTCGTCGAGGATGAGCAGCTGCGCCTCGCGCATGTAGGCACGCGCCAGCGCGATCTTCTGCCACTCGCCGCCCGAGAGATCCACCCCCTCCTCGAAGCGCCGGCCGAGCATCTGGCGGTAGCCCTGAGGGAGGCGAGGAAGGAGGGAGGAGGCGAGCGATTGATCCGCAGCGGAGCGGATAGGCTCGGGCACGGGCGCGGAGGAGCGGGTCGGGGGTACCGAGTCCGGGCCCGGTCCCGGTGCGTGCCGAGCATCAGCCCCGACCCCCGACCCCCGACCCGGCTCGTCGGCGGAGGCTCCATCATCCAGATACTCCCGCACGCCCCCGATCTGTCCGACCCCGATGTTCTCGTCGAACTTCATGTCGTAGCGGACGAAGTCCTGGAAGATCACGCCGATCGCCTGGCGCAGGGACGCGAGATCGTAGTCGCGCAGGTCGACGCCGTCGAGGAGGATGCGGCCCTCGCTCGGATCGTAGAGACGGGCGAGGAGCTTGGTGAGCGTCGTCTTGCCGGCGCCGTTCTCGCCCACGAGCGCGATCCGCTCGCCGGGGCGGATGGCGAGGTTCACGTGGCGCAGCGACCAGCGCTCGCTCCCCGGATAGCGGAAGCCGACGTCCTCGAAGACGAAGCCGTCGCGGATCGGCGTCGGCACCGGCCGAGCGCCGGGCTTCGACGCGATCGTCGGCTGGACCTCGAAGAAGAGGAACAGGTCGCGAAGGTAGAGCGCCTGCTCGTAGATGTCGCTCGCCGCGAGCAGCAGCCCCTGAATGAGGTCGCGACTGCGTGAGAACGACGCGGCCAGAAAGGTGAGCGTGCCGATCGTGATCGCGCCGGCGACCGCGCGCAGCAGGATGACGATGTAGGCCGCGTAGTAGCCGACGGTCCCGAGCAGCGAGAGGCCGGCGCTGACGAGCCCCTTCCGGACCGAGAGCTTCTTGTTCTCCTCGTAGAAGCGGTCGGCGAGGACGCGGTAACGCTCGGTCAGCCAGGGCGCGAGGCCGAACGACTGCACCTCCTTCGCCGTCCGGTCGCTCGCGCCCACGAAGCGCAGGTAGTCGAGCTGGCGGCGCTCGGGCGTCCAGCGGAAGAGCAGCGAGTAGCCGAGCGCGGCGAAGTGCGTCTCGCCGAGGAAGCTCGGCAGGATCGCGACCGCGAGCAGCACGACGAGCCACGGGCTGTAGCTGAGGAGTGCCGCGCTCAGCGTCGCCAGCGTGAGCGCGTTCTGCCCCATGCCGAGGAGCTGCGTGAGCAGGCTGATGCGGCCGACGGTCTGCCGCCGTGCGCGCTCGAGGTGGTCGTAGAACGTCGGATCCTCGAACTGCGCGAGGTCGAGCGTCGCGGCGTGCTCCATGAGACGCACGCTGATGCGGTTCGAGAACAGGTCGCCGAGGAGGCTCTCGACGAGCACCGACGCGCGCGCGAGCAGCTCGCCGACGACGACGATTACGGCCTCGATCGCGACCAGCTTCCAGAGCGGTAGCGACCAGCGATCGGCGCGTGCCGTCGCGGTCGTGCCGAGCCGGGTCGTCGCGACGACGGCGTCGATGATGAGCTTCCCGACCCAGAGCGAGGCGATCGGCACGAAGCCGCGGACGGCGCGCAACGCGACCATCGCCACGGTGTACCCGGGGTGCGTCTCCCAGACGAGGCGCACGAGGGCAGGGACGTAGCGGAGCGCGGCGAGACGCTCGCGCCAGGTGGGCGGTGCCTCGCCGGCGGCACGGGTGCTGCCTCGGGGAGGGCGGCGGCCGGATGACGGTGGCGCGGGATGGGCCATGGGCGCAAGCTAACCGCGGGCGGCGACGCTCCGCGCCCTCCCGCGCCTGGCACTTCGGGGAGGAACCGCCCGGCCGATCGAGCAGGGACCGTCGTCCACTGCCCCCGCCCGCCGGGCCCGAACGAGGCGATTCAGGCGACCGATGCGACTGTGGATCGGCATCATCACTCTTGTGGCGGGACTGACGCTGCTCGTCTCGACGCGTGTCGAGCGCGAGCACGTGCCGCGCTGGATGCCGCGCGTCGCCATCGCCGTGACGTCGCTCGGCACGGGTACGCTCGCCTCGACGCAGACCGGTCTGGCGTGGAGCGTGTCGTCCATGAGCTTCAGCCTGATCGCGATCGTGCTGCTGCTCGGCGTCATTCGTGAGACGCTGCGTCGCTGAGGCACGCACGCAACGCCCCGTCAGGCGATGCCTGACGCGCCACTCGATGTGATCTGGGGTACCGGTCGGTGGCACGAGACTCGCACCTCGGGCCCCTGCTCGCGGACGCTCGCGGGCGCATCACAATCAGAGTGAGGATCGGCCGCATGTCGGGCTTCAATCGCCAGGCAGTACTCGCGCTCGTCCTGTACCGGCTTCGCCGCGCGCTGCACGCGGCGACGCAGGTGCGCCTGGAGTGGACATGAGCACCGCGCCCGCCCGCCCGCGTGAAGCGACCGCCGGCGTCACCGGAGCGCCCGCCGGCGTGCGCGTCCTCGGCGCCACGAACGCGAGCACGGCCCGTGTGCTCACCGCGGAGGCGCTCGACTTCGTCGCGCGTCTGCATCGCGAGTTCGATCCCGAGCGTCGCCGCCTGCTCGCCGAGCGCGCCGCGCGCCAGCGCCGCTTCGACGCCGGCGAGCTGCCCGGCTTTCTCGCCGAGACGCAGGGCGTGCGCGACGGCGACTGGCGCGTCGCGCCCGCACCGCGCGACCTCGACGACCGGCGCGTGGAGATCACGGGGCCGACCGACCGGAAGATGCTCGTCAACGCGCTCAACTCGGGCGCGCGTGTCTTCATGGCCGACTTCGAGGACGCGACGTCGCCGACGTGGGAGAACGTCGTGGACGGACAGGCGAACGTCATGGACGCCATTCGCCGCCAGCTCGACTTCACGTCACCGGAGGGGAAGCGTTACGCGCTCAAGGATCGCGTCGCGACGCTCGTCGTGCGCCCGCGCGGCTGGCATCTCGAGGAAGCGCACGTCACGGTGGATGGCCAGCCGGCATCGGCGAGCCTCTTCGACTTCGCGCTCTACTTCTTCCACAACGCGCGCGAGCTGCTGGCCCGCGGCTCGGGACCGTACTTCTACCTGCCGAAGCTCGAGAGCCACGTCGAGGCACGCCTCTGGAACTCGGTCTTCGTGCGCGCGCAGGAGCTACTCGGCGTTCCGCGCGGCACCATTCGCGCGACGGTGCTGATCGAGACGGCGCCGGCCGCGTTCGAGATGGAGGAGATCCTCTACGAGCTGCGCGAGCACGCCGCCGGGCTCAACGCCGGTCGTTGGGACTACATCTTTTCGTGGATCAAGAAGTTCCGCGCCCATCCGCGCTTCGTGCTCCCCGATCGGGCGCAGGTGACGATGGCGGTGCCGTTCATGCGCGCGTACGCGCAGCTCCTCGTGCGCACCTGCCACCGCCGCGGCGCGCACGCGATCGGCGGCATGGCGGCGTTCGTGCCGAGCCGGCGGGACGCCGAGGTGAACGCGATCGCGCTCGCGAAGGTCAGGGAGGACAAGCAGCGCGAGTCGGGCGACGGCTTCGACGGTACCTGGGTCGCGCACCCGGACCTCGTGCCCGTCGCGACCGAGGTGTTCGACGGCGTCCTCGGAGCGCGCCCGAACCAGAAGGACCGTCTGCGCGACGACGTCGTGCCCGACGCTGCGGCGATGATGGACCTCGCCGTGCCCGGCGGCACGATCACCGAAGCCGGCGTGCGCAACAACGTGGACGTCGCGCTCCAGTACCTCGAGGCGTGGCTGCGCGGCCTCGGTGCGGTGGCGATCCACAACCTGATGGAAGACACCGCCACCGCGGAGATCAGCCGCGCGCAGCTCTGGCAGTGGATCCGCCATGCATCCCCGCTCGCCGACGGTGGCGTGGTAGACGCCGCGCTCTACCGCCGCGTCCGCGACGAGACGCTCGCCGCGCTCGCGCCGTCCGGCGCCGCGGCAGCCGACGCCGACCGATCATCCCCCCGGCCGCGCTACGCGGACGCCGCGGCGCTCCTCGACACGCTCGTCCTCGGCGAGGAGTTCGCCGAGTTCCTCACCATCCCGGGGTACCGCTACCTGGTTCACACGCAGCCGACAGCGCAGGGGGAAGGATGACTCGCAGCGATTTCGAGACCCAGGTCAGCGAGCTGACGCGGGAGTGGGGCGACGAGCCGCGGTGGCGCGGGATCGCCCGGGAGTACACGCCGGACCAGGTCGTGCGGCTGCGCGGCTCGGTGCGCATCGAGCACACGCTCGCGCGCCGCGGCGCGGAGCGGCTGCGTGAACTGCTGGAGTCGGGCGACTACGTGCACACCTTCGGCGCCCTCACCGGCGCGCAGGCCGTGCAGATGGTCAAGGCCGGGCTGCAGGCGATCTACCTGAGCGGCTGGCAGGTGGCCGCCGACGGCAACCTCGCCGCGCAGACCTACCCGGATCAGTCGCTCTACCCGTCCAACTCGGTGCCGGCGCTCGTCCGGCGGCTCAACAACGCGCTGCTCCGCGCCGACCAGATCGAGTGGAGCGAGGGAACGCGCGACCGCGACTGGGTCGTGCCGATCATGGCCGACGCCGAGGCGGGCTTCGGCGGCCCGATCCACGCCTTCGAGCTGACGAAAGCGATGATCGAGGCTGGCGCGGCCGGCGTCCACTTCGAGGACCAGCTCGCGTCGGAGAAGAAGTGCGGGCACATGGGCGGGAAGGTGCTCGTCCCGACGTCGCAGTTCGTGCGCACGCTCCAGGCGGCGCGACTCGCGGCGGACGTCGCCGGCGTGCCGACGGTGATCGTCGCGCGCACCGACGCGCAGGCGGCGACGCTGCTGACGAGCGACGTGGACGAGCGCGACCACCCCTTCTGCACCGGCGAGCGCACCACCGAGGGCTACTACCACATCAGGCCCGGCCTCGACAGCGCGATCGCGCGCGCGCTCGCGTACGCGCCCTACGCCGATCTCGTCTGGTGCGAGACGTCCACGCCAGACCTCGACGAGGCGCGCCGCTTCGCAGAGGCGCTGCACGCGAAGTTCCCGGGCAAGCCGCTCGCCTACAACTGCTCGCCGTCGTTCAACTGGCAGCGCAACCTCGACGCCGACACGATCGCGAAGTTCCAGCGCGAGCTCGCGGCGATGGGCTACAAGTTCCAGTTCATCACGCTCGCCGGCTGGCACCTGATCAACCTCGAGACGTTCGAGCTGGCGCGCGCCTACCGCGAGGAAGGGATGCCCGCGTACGTCCGCGTCCAGGAGCGCGAGTTCGCGCGCGAGAAGGACGGCTACACGGCCACGAAGCATCAGCGCGAGGCCGGCACGGGCTACTTCGACCAGGTGCTCCAGACGGTGAGCGGTGGTCACGCCTCGACGGCGGCGCTCACCGGGTCCACCGAGGCGGATCAGTTCCACGGCGGCACGACGCCGCAGCCCGCACCGCCCGCCGCGGCCAACGGCGTCTCCGCCACGGCCGCGGTCCCGCCCGCGGATCTCGCCGCGCTCCTCGTCGGTCAGGTCCTCGGCGGCGGCTCGGCGTCGGGCGGGCCGCCGGCGTAAGACCGACTCCCGGCTCTCGGCTCTCCTCTGCTCGACACGATGAACAGGATGAACAGGATGAAGAGCACGCCCACATCCCGTTCATCCTGTGCATCCTGTCTAGCGATGGCCGAGAGCCGAGAGCAGCCCTACGGCTTGATCTCCACCGCCACGTACGCTCTCGTCTTCCGCTTGAACGGTTCGTCGAGCGTGTAGCCGACGCCGGTCTGCACACGGAGGCCGGGGAGGCGCACGATCGGCGTGCTGGCAACGGCGGACTGCGTCTCGAGGCCGATGACGCGGAAGGCGTGGCCGAAGCCGCCCTCGGTGGAGACGCCGGCGTAGTACGGCGACAGAAGCCCGTGCGCGTCGAGCATCAGTCGATAGGCGTACAGCTCGCGTCCCGCGCGC
>DATMHT010000156.1:0-15159 GCA_035554795.1 Gemmatimonadaceae bacterium
GCACGCCGGCCAGGACGCTGCCCATGCCCCGAACCTCCCCCGCGTCGCCGCGCTCGTGCGCGAGGTGGGCGCCGACGTCGTGCTCCTTCAGGAGGTGGACCGCGGCACGCGCCGATCGGGCGGCGTGGACCAGCCGGCGACCCTGCGCCGCCTCACCGGCTACGAGGTCGCGTTCGGGAAGACGCTCGACTTCGACGGCGGCGAGTACGGCATCGCCATCCTCTCGCGCTGGCCGATCGCGCGCGACACGCTCGTGCGCCTGCCCGGCGACCAGCCGCAGGACGGCGCCGGCGACACGCACGAGCCGCGCGGCGCGCTGCTCGCCACCATCTCCGCCCCGGGCGGCGCGATCACCGTCATCGACACGCACCTCGATCAGTCGCGCGACGACCGCTGGCGCCGGCAGGAGCTGCGGGCGATCGTCGCGCTCGCCGACTCGGCGCGGCGCGACGGAACGGTGCGCGCGATCCTCGTCGGTGGCGATTTCAACTCGACCCCGGAGAGCGAGGTCCACGCCGCGGCGCTGCGCGCCGGTCTGCGCGACGCGTGGGCGGTCTGCGGCAGCGGCGACGGCTTCACTTTCCCCGCCGACTCGGCGGTGAAGCGGATCGACTACCTGTATCTGACCGGCGACGCGGGCTGTCGCGAGGCGCGCGTCGTGCCGGCCGACGCCTCCGACCACCGCCCCGTCCTCGTGCGGGTGACGCTCCCCTAGCTCGCGCGCTCCGCACTCCGTATCCTCACGACATGACGACGGCGACTACCTGCGACGTCTGCGGCTCGACCGACGTGCGCGAGATCAAGTGCAAGGTGATCTGCGCGAACTGCGGCACGATCCTGCAGTCGTGCGCGGATCTGGAGGAGCGAGGGCCGAGGGCCATCGGGCCTGGGGCCTAGACGATCCGCTCGGGACGCATCCCGGCAGCCGTCCAGCGCCCAGTTGCTATCCCCTCGCCCCGCGGCTCGCGCCCACCGCCCGCCGCTCACCGCTCACCGGCCGTCTCGCGTCCGCGTCGCCCGTCTCGTCCATGATCGTGTCGTCGGCGATGTAGCCGGCGGTCGAGCGGACGGCGGCGGCGATCGCGCGGCGGGTGTCGTCCACCTCGTCCTCGCTCGCGTCGAGGGCGTTGCGGGCGTCGCGGAAGCGGCGGCCGGCCTCGACGCAGAACAGGTCGCAGAGCGCGAGCTCGCGCTCGCAGCGCTCGACGCCGCGCTCCTCGATCAGCCGCTGCGTGCGGGCGAGGGCGGCGGCCGTCGCGTACAGCTCGATCGCCATGTTCGCCAGCCGCTCGACGACGAGCTGGCGCTCGACGATGTGCTTCCGGTGCTTGAGCACGGCGCGCTGCGTCGCGTCCTTGAGCTGCGCGACGTGCTTCTCGAAATAGTCCTTGTGCTTCGCGAGCCGCTCGTCGAGCGCGGCGTCCACCTTGTCGGTGGCGCCGAGTGCCGCCTTCACGCGCGCCGTCGCGTAGCCGGCGACGACGTTGAAGTTCTCGATCGGCCGGCGCAGCGCGGCGCCCACCTCCTTGAGCTGCTCGGCGGGGCCCTCGAGGCCGTTCAGCCCGACGAAGAGGCGCAGCACCTCGTTCGCGCCCTCGAAGATGCGGTTGATGCGCACGTCGCGCAGCACGCGCTCGTACGGCCACGGCTGCACGTAGCCGCGCCCGCCCGCGACCTGCACCATCTCGTCGGCCGCGCGCCAGACAAGCTCGCTCGCGAACACCTTCGCGCACGCCGCTTCGAGCGCGTGCTCCTCGCCGCGGTCGGCGAGCGACGCGAGGTGGCCGACCATCGCGTCCGACGCGTACGTCTCGGCGGCGATCTGCGCGAACTTGCGCTGCGTGATCTCGAAGCTGGCGAGCGGCGCGCCGAACTGGATGCGCTGCTCGGCGTACTCCGCCATCTGGCCGAGCACCTGCTTCGCGCCCGCGGTGCACCCCGCCGCGAGCGAGAGGCGGCCGGCGTTGAGCACGTTGACGGCGACCGCGAACCCCTTGCCGACCTCGCCGAGCACGTGGTCCGCGGGCACGCGCAGATCGGTGTAGAGCAGCTCGGCCTGCGTCGAGCCGCGGATCCCCATCTTCCGCACCGTGCCCAGCACCTCGAAGCCGGGCATGTCGGGCCGGATGATGAACGCGGTCGGCCGCTGCGTCTTCTCGCCGCGGCGCACGACGTCGGTCTGCGCGAACGTCGTGATGACGCCGGCGCGGTGGCCGTTGCCGATCCAGTGCTTGCGTCCGTTGAGCAGCCACCCGTCGCCGTCGGGCGCCGGCGTCGCCCGCGTGACGATGTGCTGCGCGTCGGAGCCGGTCTCGGGCTCGGTGAGGGCGTAGGCGGCCAGTGTCTCGCCGCGGGCGAGCATCGGCAGGTAGCGCGCCTTCTGCTCGGCGTTCCCGTACAGCACGATCGCCTTCGACCCGAGCCCGCAGTGCACGCCGATCAGCACGCCGCACGACGGGTCCGCCGACGACGCGGCGGCGAAGACGCGCGCGTAGCCGGTGGAAGAGAGCCCGAGCCCGCCGTACTCCCTCGGGATCGAGATGCCGAGCAGCCCGATCTCGGCGAACGCCTGCACGACTTCCTCCGGCACGCGCTCCTCGGCGTCGATCCGCGCCGAGTCGATGAGGTCGCCGCGGAGGCGGCGGATCTCGCGCAGGAGCCGATGGACGACGAGCGCCTCGCCCGGATCGCGCCGCTCGAGCGGCGGCGGATACGGGAAGAGCAGCGAGTCGTGGATGACGCCGGCGAAGATGCCGCGGACGAAGGAGGCCTTCGGGGCGGTGCTGCGATCGGGCATGAGAGGCTCGCGGAGGGCTGGTGCGCGGAAAGGTAGCGGGGGACGGGTCGGCGGTGGGCGGTGGGCGCGAGCGGAAGAGCAAGCTCCCGCGGTGGGACGCCGGCCCTTCTGCTCGCACCTACCGCCAACCGCTTACCGCCAACCGCCTACCGGCCAAACGACGAGCGCGGCGGGTCCCCCGTTCTCCAGGGCCCGCCGCGCTCGCTCCGTGTGTCGTACCCCCTCCGCTCGGCTTCGCTGACGAAGCGCGCGCCACGGTAGGCGGCGACGTCAGCGCGGCGTCACGAGGCAAGCGCGGTGCCGGCGGCGCGGCTGCCTAACGAATATCCTCGGCGACGTCCGCCGGCGGCGCGGCGACGGAGCCCGCGAGCAGTCGCGCGGCGAGCGACTCCGGCGTCGTCGCCGGCGACTCGCAGACGTACTGGCGACAGACGTACGCCGTCGCCGCGCCACCGACCGCCGGCCGGCCCTCGAGCAGCGCGATCGCCTGCCCCGAACCCACCGAGCCGCCGCCCGCCGTCTCCGGCGGGCCGCCGGCGAGCGCCAGCGACGGCACGTAGTGGCGCGCGACCGTCGCGGCGAGGGCGCGGAAGTCGTCCGCCTCCGGCTCGCCGACGATCGCGACCTCCACCGCGCCGTGCACCGCCATGTCGGCCGCGCCGAGCAGGTGGCCGAACGCCACCGCGTGGCGCGCCATCGGCTCGGCGAGCGTGTCCAGCACCCAGTTCGCGCGGCGGCGCATGTCCACGTCGTGCCCGAGCTCGGCGAGCTTGAGCAGCAGCTCGACGGCGAGCGAGGTGCCCGACGGCACGGCGTTGTCGGTGACGTCGCGCGGCCGCGTGACGAGCGCCTCGGCGTCGCTCGCCGTGTCGTGGAACGCGCCCGTCTTCTCGTCCCAGAACCGCGCGACGCACGCGTCGGCGAGCTCGCGCGCGTGGTCGAGCCACTCGCGCGCGAAGGTGAGCTCGTACAGCGCGAGGAAGCCGAGCGCCACCGCCGCGTGGTCCTCGAGAAAGCCGGCGATGCGCGCGACGCCGTCCTTGTAGGAGCGCAGGACGCGCGCGCCACCGGCGCCGCCGCTCGTGTCGTCGTGCTTGACGAGGCACTCGAGGAGGAACTCGCCGTTGGCGAGCGCGGCCTCCCGGTATTCGGCGCTGCCGAAAGCGCGCGCCGCCTCCGCCATCGCCCGCAGCATCAGCCCGTTCCACGCCGCGAGCACCTTCTCGTCGCGGGCCGGCCAGATGCGCTGGTTGCGCACGTCGTAGAGCGTCTGCCGGGCGCGACTCACGGCGGCGGCGAGGGCGGGGACGTCCATGCCCGCGCGCTGGGCGACGACGCGCGGGTCGTTGGGCACGTGGAGGATGTTGCGCCCCTCGAAGTTGCCTTCCTGCGTGACGCCCCAGTACTGCTTCACGACCGCCGCGTCGTCGCCGAGGAGCCGGTCGAGCTCCGATGCGTCCCAGACGTAGAACCGGCCTTCGTGCCCCTCGCTGTCGGCGTCGAGCGTGGAGTAGAAGCCTCCCGACGGCGCCGTCATCTCGTGGCGCACCCACTCGAGCGTCTCCTCGGTCACGCGGCGCACGTCGAGGTCGCCCGTCGCCTGCCAGAGGTGGACGCCGAGCCGGGCGAGGAGGGCGTTGTCGTAGAGCATCTTCTCGAAGTGCGGCACGAGCCACGCGACGTCCGTCGCATACCGCGCGAAGCCGCCCCCCACCTGGTCGTAGATGCCGCCGCGCGCCATGTGCCCGAACGTCGCCCGGACCATCTCCAGCGCGTACTCGGTGCCGGTGCGGCGCCAGTAGCGGAGCAGGAAGTCCATCGCCATCGCCTGCGGGAACTTCGGCGCGCCGCCGAAGCCGCCGCGCGCGCCGTCGTACGTCGTCGCCAGCGAGCGGAACGCGCGCTCGAGGATGAGCGGCGTGAGCGGCCCGCTCGATCTCGCAGGGACGGCCGAATTCTCATAAATCTCGCGCATCGCCGCCGCGCTCTGCGCGACGCCTTCGGGGCGCTTGCGGAAGGTGTCCGACACCGCCGTCAGCACGCGCGTGAACGACGGCATCCCGTGGCGGTCCTCGGGCGGGAAGTACGTGCCCCCGTAGAACGGGTAGCCGTCGGGCGTGAGGAACACGGTCATCGGCCAGCCGCCGTGCCCGGTCATCGCCTGCACCGCCTGCATGTAGATGCTGTCCACGTCGGGCCGCTCCTCGCGGTCCACCTTCACGTTCACGAAGTGCTCGTTCATGACGCGCGCGGTGTCCTCGTTCTCGAACGACTCATGCGCCATGACGTGGCACCAGTGGCAGGCCGCGTAGCCGACGCTGAGGAGCAGCGGCTTGTTCTCGGCCCGGGCGCGGGCGAACGCCTCGTCACCCCACGGGTACCAGTCCACCGGGTTGTCGGCGTGCTGGAGCAGGTACGGGCTCGTCTCGCGGGCCAGTCGGTTCGGCATGGGTGATGAATGCGTGGGTAGGGCCGAGGGGCGGGCCGGTGTTTCTCGGTAGTCTGGACACATTGTGACGCGGGCGTTATCTCCGCCGGCGTCACGGCCGTAGCTTTCATGAGTTTCCCGCAAGAACGCTTCCGCACGCCGCTCTCCACCACTCCGCCCCGCCTCCGCTCTTGAGCACCGCCGCCGCAGCCGCGGCCGCCGCCGCCGCTGCTGCCGTCAGCGCTGCCGCCGCCGCCTGCCCCACCGCCCAGGAGACCGCGCGCGCCGAGGCCGCGGTGGTGCTCGAGCAACCGGGCCTCGCGCCGGGACGCAGTCTCGGCGCGCGCCCGCCTCGTGTCTTCCGGCTCCGGTTCCGGGCACGAGCGGCCGCGGCGGCGACCGCGCCGCCGGTCGCCGACCGCGACGCGGGCGTGGCGCGCCTGGGGCGGGGCGTGCGCATTGCCGCCACGCTGTCCGTGCTCGTCGCCGCGACGGCCCTCTTCCCGACCGCCGCGCTGCGCGACGCCGCGACGGCCGCGCCACCGGCTGCGTGGGGCGCGGGCGACGCGGCCGCCGCGCTCGTCCGGCCGGCCGGCTACAGCGCGCTCGCGCCGATCGCGACGACGTCGGACGCGCTCGCGCTGCTCACGGTGCGCGAGCACCTCGCGCTCGTGCTCTCGGTGCTCTTCGGCTACGCGGCGTGGCGCGTCGCGGCGCGCGTGCGGCAGCGGCGGTCGGGACGGCGGCGCGCGAGCACGATCGGCGAGGCGGGGCGCGCGCTCGTGCTGGCCGGTGGCGTCGTCGCCGTCTATTTCGCCGGCTGCCTCGTGCCGCGGCCGATGGCGGCGCTCACGGTGCTCGACCCCGACGTCGTCCGCGTGGACTTCCACAGCCACACCGAGGCGTCGCACGACGGACGGCGCGGCTTCACGGCGGAGCGCAACCGCGCCTGGCACCGCGCCGCCGGCTTCGACGTCGCCTACGTGACCGATCACAACACGTACGCCGGCGCCGAGCGGGGCGCGGCCGGCAATCCGCGCCGGTCGGGCGACGGTACCGTGCTGCTGAGCGGCGTCGAGGCGTGGAGCGGCGGCGAGCATCTCAACATCCTCGGCGCCACCGCCGCCGATCACGCCTTCCTCGCCGCCGACCACCAGATCGATGACGGCGCCGTCGAGCGCGCCGTCGCCGCGGGCCGGCGCGATCCGGTGTTCATCGAGACGGTGCCCGGCAACCTCGACGCGCTCGTCACGGCGGAGCGGCTCGAGAGCTCGATGCCGGGCGCGAGCGTGGCGCGGGTGGACGCGATCGAGCTCTCCGACGCGGCCCCACGCGGGCTCGAGCAGGGCGACCGCGACCGCACACGCATCCTCCACCTCGCCGACAGCCTGAACCTCGCCGTCGTCGCCGGCTCCGACAACCACGGCTGGGGACACACGGCCGCGGCGTGGAGCCTCGTGCGCGTGCCCGGCTGGCGGACGCTTCCGCCCGACGAGCTGGGGCGCCGCATCGAATCGAGCCTGCTCACGGGGCGACGCTCGGCGGTGCGGGTGATGGAGCGGTCGCGCCTCGCGCCGATGCGCGGCGCCGCTCTCGCGCTCACGCTGCCCGCCTTCGTCTGGCACCTCTTCGCCACGCTCTCGCCCGCCGACCGGCTCGGCTGGCTCGCGTGGGCGTGGGCCGCGGCGCTGCTGGCCGACGCCGCCATCCGCTGGCGCACACGCCGCCGCGCCGCCGTCGGCGCCGACCTCGAGGATGAGCCGGACGACGACTCGACCGCGCGACGTCTGGCCGCCTGACCACTCGCGGACGACTCGCTGGCGACTCGCGGGCGACGCGTCCGACACCCTTTGCCGAACCGGACATGACGATGCCCTCCGAAGGCGCCGTTGCTCCGACGCTGGCCGAGATTCGAGAGGCGCGTGAGCGCCTGGACGCGCACGTGCTGCGCACGCCCGTCTGGCGCTGGCGGTCCGACGCGGTCGCGCGTACGGCGGGCGTTGGCACCGAGCTGCTGCTCAAGCTCGAGCTCTTCCAGCACGGCGGCAGCTTCAAGCCGCGCGGTGCGCTCGCGGTGATGCTCGACTTGCCGGCGGATGCCCTCGCGCGCGGCGTGACGGCGCTCAGCGCGGGCAACCACGCCATCGCCGTCGCGTACGCGGCGCGCGTGGTCGGCACGACGGCGAAGGTCGTCATCCCGCGCACGGCCAACCCGGCGCGGGTCGCCCGCTGCCGCGCATACGGCGCCGAGGTCGTGCTCGTCGCCGACGTGCACGAGGCGTTCGCGCGCGTGCGCGAGATCCAGGCGGCGGAGGGGCGCGCGTTCGTCCATCCGTTCGAGGGGCCGCGCACCGCGCTCGGCACCGCGACGCTCGGGCTCGAGCTGTGCGAGCAGGCCGACGCCGCCGGCTTCGAGCTCGACGCCGTGATCGTGCCGATCGGCGGCGGCGGGCTCGCGGCGGGAGTGGCCGCGGCCGTGAAGCAGCTCCGGCCCGACTGTGCCGTCTACGGCGTGGAGCCGGAGGGCGCGGACACCATGTTCCGCAGCTTCCGCTCGGGGCAGCCCGAATCGCTCGATCGCGTCCGCACGATCGCCGACAGCCTCGGCGCGCCACACGCGGCGCCGTACAGCTTCGCGCTCTGCCGTCGCTTCGTGGACGAGGTGGTCCTCGTGGACGACGACGCGATCTGTCGCGCGATGGCGCTGCTCTTCTCCGACATGAAGCTCGCGTGCGAGCCCGCGGGTGCCGCGGCGACGGCCGCGGTGTGCGGCCCGCTGCGCGAGCGTCTCGCCGGACGGCGGGTGGGCGTCATCGTCTGCGGGAGCAACATCGACCCGGAGACGTTCCACCAGCTCGTCATGCGCGGCCAGTCGTCGGCGGGCACCGAGCAGCCGGCGGCGGGCTTCCCCGAGTAGGACGGCGCGTCGTCAGGCGCCCACCCGCGCGCCGCTCGCGGGGTCGAACAGATGCAGTCCCGCCGAGTCCACGGCGAGGGCGACCTCGCTGCCGGGCCGCGGGACGACGCCCGGCGCGATGCGGGCGGTGAGATCATGGTCGCCGGTGCGCGCGTAGAGGATGGTCTCGTTCCCCATCGGCTCGGCGGCATCGAGGCGGGCGCGGATCGGCGCCGACGCGTCGTCGTTCGTCGCGAGTCGCAGGCACTCGGGGCGCATGCCCAACAGCACGGGACGTGCGCCGTCGGCCGGTGGGACGCTGACGTCGGGCGCGAGCGGGAGCGTGAACGCGCCGCCCGCGGCGCGGAACCGCGCCGTGCTTCCGTTGCCGTCCGCGCGCGTCAGCTCGCCGGGGAAGAAGTTCATCGCCGGGCTGCCGATGAAGCCGGCGACGAAGCGGTTGGCCGGCCGCTCGTAGAGCGCCATCGGCGTGTCCACCTGCTGCACGCGTCCCTCGTGCATGACGACGATCCGGTCGCCGAGCGTCATCGCCTCGACCTGGTCGTGCGTGACGTAGATCATCGTCGCGCCGAGCTGGCGGTGGAGGCGCGCGATCTCGCGGCGCGTCTGCACGCGCAGCGCCGCGTCGAGGTTCGAGAGCGGCTCGTCGAAGAGGAAGACCTGCGGCTTGCGCACGAGCGCGCGGCCGACGGCGACGCGCTGCCGCTGCCCGCCCGACATCTGCCGCGGCTTGCGGTCGAGCAATCCCTCGATATCGAGCAGCGCCGCCGCCTCGCGCACGCGGGCGTCGATCTCCGTCTTCGGCGTGCCGCGCAGCGAGAGCGCGAACGCCATGTTGTCGTACACCGTCATGTGCGGGTAGAGCGCGTAGTTCTGGAACACCATCGCGATGTCGCGCTCCTTCGCCGGCACGTCGTTGACGACGCGGCCGCCGATGCGCAGGCGGCCGCTCGAGATGGTCTCGAGGCCGGCGATCATCCGCAGCGTCGTGCTCTTGCCGCACCCCGACGGACCGACGAGCACGACGAGCTCGCCGTCGGCGACGTCGAGGTCCACGTCGTGCACGGCGATCTGAGTCCGCCCGCCCGAGGCATATATCTTTCGGACGCCCTCCAAACTCACGCTCGCCATGGCACCGGTCGCCTGAAATGAGTGACTCGATCCGCTTTCCCGATGGCTTTCTCTGGGGCGCCGCGACCTCCGCGTACCAGATCGAGGGGTCGCCGCTCGCCGACGGCGCGGGGCCGAGCATC
This sequence comes from Gemmatimonadaceae bacterium, assembly GCA_035554795.1. GTDB lineage: Bacteria > Gemmatimonadota > Gemmatimonadetes > Gemmatimonadales > Gemmatimonadaceae > DATMHT01. The sequence goes on from DATMHT010000156.1 coordinate 9,396, forward strand.
TGGCACCGCTTCTCGCACACGCCCGGGCGCACCGTGCACGACGAGACCGGCGACGTCGCGTGCGACCACTACCGCCGCTGGGAGAGCGACGTCCGCCTGATGAAGGAGCTGGGCCTCACCGCCTACCGCTTCAGCATCTCCTGGAGCCGTATCCTTCCCGACGGCACGGGGCGCGTCAACCCGGCCGGTCTCGCCTTCTACGAGCGGCTCGTGGACGCGCTCCTCGAGCGCGGCATCGCGCCCAACGCGACGCTCTACCACTGGGACCTGCCGGCCGCCCTCGACGACCGCGGCGGCTGGCTCAACCGCGACGTCGCCGACTGGTTCGCCGAGTATGCGCAGGTCGTGTTCCGCGCCCTCGGCGACCGCGTCCCGATGTGGGCGACGCTCAACGAGCCGTGGGTCGTCACCGACGGCGGCTACCTGCACGGCGCGCTCGCGCCGGGCCACCGGAACCTGTTCGAGGCGCCGATCGCGACGCACAACCTGATGCGCGCGCACGGCGCCGGCGTGCAGGCGTACCGCGCCGAGGCGAAGTCGGGCGCCGGCCGCGTCGGTCTCGTCGTCAACCTCGAGCCCAAGTACCCCGCGTCCCGGCGTGAGGCCGACCTCGCCGCGACCCGCCGCGCCGACGCGTACATGAACCGACAGTACCTCGACCCGGTCTTCTTCGGCAGCTATCCCGAGGAGCTGCGCGAGGTGTTCGGCGAGGCGTGGCCCGACTTCCCCGAGGCGGACATGCGCCTCGTCCAGCAGCCGATCGACTTCCTCGGCGTCAACTACTACACGCGCAACGTGACGCGCCACAGCCACCTTCACCGCCACCGCCCGCTGCACGCGACCGGCGTGCGCCAGAAGGGGCACACCTACACCGAGACGAAGTGGGAGGTCTTTCCCGACGCGCTGCGCCGCGTGCTGCTCTGGGTGAAGGAGCGCTACGGCGAGATCCCGCTCTACGTCACCGAGAACGGCGCTGCCTTCTACGATCCGCCGAAGGCCACCGACGGGCGCGTGGACGATCCGCTCCGCGTGCAGTACTACCACGACCACCTGCGCGCCGTCCACGCCGCGATCGCGGCCGGCGCCGACGTGCGCGGCTACTTCGCCTGGTCGCTGCTCGACAACTACGAGTGGAGCCTCGGCTACTCCAAGCGCTTCGGCATCGTCCACGTGGACTACGAGACGCTGGAGCGGACGCCGAAACAGAGCGCGCGATTCTACTCCGAGGTCATCCGCACGAATGGCGCGGTGCTCGGGGAAGCCGACGCCGCCGATGACGGCAAGGGCGCTGCGCCGGTGAGCGGCAAGCGGCCGGCGGTGGGCGCGAGCAGGGCGAAGGGGAAGGGGGCCGGACACGGTCAGTAGCGGAAGGCGACGTCGGCGGGGAGGCGGCGGACGACGACCTCCGCCTCGCCGCTCGCCGCGTCGCGCGTCGCGGCCGCCGCGGCGCCGTTGACGGTCACCGAGCGAACCGGTCGCGCGAGCGGCGGCCGCACCACGACGCCGCCCCTCGGTACGCGCTCCATCGCGCCGACGTGCACCCGCACCACCGAGTCGCGCTCGGCGCGCATCGCGAGGTCGAGCGCGCCGTAGACCGTGCGCAGCCCGCGCACCGACACGCCGGGCGCCTCCGTCGTCCACCGCGACGGCACGCCCGCGCCGACGACGAGCGCGCTGTCCGCCTCGCGGTCGTAGGCGAACATGTCGAGTGTCGAGCGCACGAAGTCGCTCCCGACCCACGTGTGCGGCATGTCGCCGACGAACTTCGGCGCCCGCGGGTCGTGCCACACGACCTCCGCCCACTCGTGCCACGCCGGCGGCCGCTGGTCGCCCATGAAGCCCTGGAGCAGCGTGTCGGCGCGCGCGCGCTGCCCCATGCGCACGAAGGTGCCGACGGTGCGCAGCTCGTACGGCGTGTACGCGTCCCACGTCTTCGTGCCGGCGCGCCGGGCCGCGACGTCGGCGTAATAGCGGTCGAAGGTGCGCCGCAGCGCGGCCGCAGGAAGGTTGGCGATCTCCCCCGCCGGCTCGACGGCGATCGTCGTCGACGTCGCGTCGAAGTCGCCGAGCTCCACCGAGCCGGGGATGAAGTCGATCTTCCGCTCCGACATCGCGCGGTCGAGCGAGGCGTAGAGGTCGCGGCGGAACTCGTCGCGGATCGTCGCGAACCGTGCGCGCTCGGCGTCGTGACCGAGCGCGGCGGCGAGGTCGGTCGCGTCCTTGAAGCCCTTCAGCGCGAAGAAGTCGTCCCAGTACGAGTGCATCGGCTTGGCCGAGTAGCCCTCGTGGCTGATGGACTGCGGCAGCAGGCCGTGGAAGGCGCGCTTGTCGGGTGCATCGTACTCGGGCGTCATCCGCGAGTGCCGCAGCGAGTCCATGTACGCGACGGCCTTCACGACGTGCGGCCACATCCGCTCGGCGAGGGCGCGGTCGCGCGTGTAGCGGTAGTACTCGGTGACGAGGAAGACGAGCTCGCCGTGGCTGTCGTTCTCCGGCACCGGGTCGGCGCCGCGCGCGTCCACGCAGCACGGCACCTTGCCGCTCGGGTACTGGTACGGCGCGAACCACTCGATGAACCGCTTGACGTCGTCCGCCCGTCCGAGGCGCAGCAGCGCCGCCGAGGTGAGCGACCCGTCGCGGATCCACGACCGCATGTACGACCGCGAGCCGGGCTGGATCGCGGGCCCGTTGCGGTTGATCAGGATGTAGCCCAGCGTCGTGCGGAGCGACTCGGAGACGCGCGCGGCCGACGGCGGCAGCGTGACGGAGACGCCGCCGAGGAGCGAGCCCCACGCCGCGCGGCTCGCGGCCAGGGCGCGCTCGGCGTGAGCGCGGCCGATGCTGTCGCCGGCCGTGCCAGCGCCCGCCATGTACCACCGCGCGAATCGGACGCTGTCGTTTGCCAGTGGCAGCAACGCGAGGTACACATCGCGGCTCTCCCCGGCGGGAAGGTCGAGACGGTAAGCGAAGGCCGCGGACGCACGGCCCGACGTCCTGTCATCGCCTAGCGGCGACTTCGGCAACTCACCCCGCCGGAGCATCGTCACGATCTCGCCCTGATCCAGTGTCGACGCACCCCCAGCGGTCGGGGTCGTGAGCGACAGGAGCTGTCGTTCCCGACCTCCCTGTGCGATGACTGTGATCTGGCGGCCAGTGATTACGATTTCGTCCACCCGCGCGACGCCGCCCGGCGAGTTGAGGAACTGCCACGGCGGGTTGACCTGGAACGGACGCACCACGAGATAGAGCGTGACCTGGTGCGGAGACGCGAGACGGTTGGTGATCCGATAACGCGTGTAGAGTATGGAGCGCTCGGCGGAGCCGTTACCGAATGCGGTGACCTCCAGGGCGAGCGGGCCCCGCGTCCACGACGCGCTCGGGATCGGGAGGTATCCCTTCTCGAGCGACTGCGAGTGGTCCACGTTCGCCCACGTGACGAGCGTGTCGCCGTCGCGGAGGAACGGCTCGACCGAGTAGCCGCCCCGCTGGCTCTCGAGCGCGCCGTCCTCGCTGAGCAGCCCCTCGTGCTCGTCGCCGCTGACGCCGACGAGCGTCCAGTAGCTCTGGGCGCTGTCGGTGAGGTAGCGCGGGTATGTGCCGCGCGGCGCGTCGCGGGCGACCGCGCGCATGAAGGCATTGCCCGACTCGCTCCACGCGAGCGGCTGGACGGTGATCTCACGAACCGCGAATCCTCGGCAGCGCGCGCTCTTCAGCATGTGCAGCCGCAGGTACCGCGAATCACCCTCCGGGAGGTCGAGGTACGAGCGGCCGCCGCGGAACCGGGTGATGGTGCGGCGCGTCTCCCACTGTTTACCGTCGTTCGACGTCTCGACCGCGAACGACGTCGCGTAGTCGAGCGGGTCCCAGTCCACGACGATGCCGCCGTACTCGCGTCGCCCGCCGAAGTCGAGCGTGAGCCACTGGAGCAAGCTTCCGTCGTGGTCGCGCAGGAGGCTACGCCACGCCGTGCTCGTGTCGCCGTCTACCGCGTTCGCGTAGGGGAATCCCATCGCCGACGACGACGCGCTCACGACCGGCTGGCGCGTGTTCGCCACCGTGTCGAGTGGCGTGAGCGCGAGGTCGTCCACCCAGACCGTCCCCTTGCCGCCGCTGCCCGCGGTGACGACGATCTCGATCGCCGCGACGCGCCGGATCTCGCCGCCGCCGACCGGCCCCCAGGCGAAGCCGATGTGCCGCTTCTTGCGCGTGACCTGCGTCCAGCGGCGCGGGAAGGAGTAGTCGCGCTGGTTGCTCCACCAGACGTTGTCGCCGGTGGAGTCGATGAGCTTGAACTCGAGGTTCTCGACCGGCGCGTCGCCGCGGAGCTGGAAGGTGAACTCGTAGTTCGCCGGCAGCGTGAGGTTCACCGCGCGCCGCGCCAGCGCGTAGCCGCCCCCGCCGTGGAAATCGAAGTCGAGCCGCATCGCGTGCCCGCCGCGAGCGCCCGAGTCGCGGCCGATCTCCAGCGTGACGCCGTCGGACGGGTGCGCCGTCCACGCGTTCGGCCCCTCGAAGTCGTCGATGACGGTCGTCGGCGACTGGGCGAGGGCGGCGGAGGCGAGCGCGAGGACGGCGAGGGTGAGTGCGACGGCGCGCCGGAAGCGGGTCGGGGGTCGCGGGTCGGGGGTCGGGGACTGCACTGCCTCGGGACGTCCCGAAGCAGTTCCCCGACCCCCGACCCCCAACCCCCGACCCGCTTCCATCATCCCTTGACGCTCCCCGCCATCACCCCCGCCACGTAGTACCGCTGCAGGAACAGGAACGCGAGCAGCACCGGCAGCACCGTCACGACCGAGCCGGCCATCATCAGCTCCGTGTCCTGCACGTGCTCGCCCGAGAGGTTCGCGAGCGCCACCGGCAGCGTGTAGCGCGACTCGTCGCTCAGCACGATGAGCGGCCACATGAAATCGTTCCACGTGTTGATGAAGGTGAAGATCGCGAACGTCGCCAGGATGGGCGTGATGACCGGCAGCACGATCGTCGCGAAGATGCGCAGCTCGCTCGCGCCGTCTATTCGCGCGGCGTCGAGGAGGTCGTCGGGAATCGAGAGCGCGTACTGGCGGATCATGAAGATCCCGAAGATGCTCGCCATCACCGGCACGATCGCGCCGACGTAGGTGTTCACGAGCCCGAGCCGCTTGAGCAGCAGGAAGAGCGGCAGCATCCCGACCTGCGCCGGGATCACGAGCCCGGCGAGCAGGAGCCGGAAGATCCGGTCGCGCCCGCGGAAGTGGAGCTTGGCGAACGCGTAGCCGGCCATCGCGTTGACGAGCAGCGACACCGCCGTCCCGGTGAGCGCGACGATGGCGCTGTTGAGCAGGTAGCGGCCGAGCTCGAGCCGGCCGAACACGGCCGCGTAGTGCGCGAGGGTCGGCGCGCTCGGCAGGAGCCGCGGCGGGAAGCTGTTCGCCTCCCCCGTCGGCATCAGCGACGCGGAGACCATCCAGAGCGTCGGCGTGAGCGCGGCGATCGCGCCGAGGACGAGTGCGACGTGCAGGAGCACCGCGCCGAGCGACGGACGCACAGGCCGAGGCCGCGCGGTCGTCTCGCGCGACAGCTCCGGGCTCGCCGGCACGACCGGGAGCGGCGGCGCCGACTCGGCGGGAATCGTCACTGCGTCGCTCCGCGCTGCAGGCGGAGCTGCACCGCCGTGCCGACGAGCATCATCGCGAACAGCACGAAGGCGATCGCCGCCGCGTAGCCCATGCGCCACCAGCGGAACCCCTCCTCGTACATGAGCAGCACGACGCTCATCGTGCTGCGC
>DATMHT010000157.1:0-53618 GCA_035554795.1 Gemmatimonadaceae bacterium
CCGCGCTGCAGGCGGAGCTGCACCGCCGTGCCGACGAGCATCATCGCGAACAGCACGAAGGCGATCGCCGCCGCGTAGCCCATGCGCCACCAGCGGAACCCCTCCTCGTACATGAGCAGCACGACGCTCATCGTGCTGCGCAGCGGGCCGCCTTGCGTCATCACGTACGGCTCGGCGAAGAGCTGGAAGTAGCCGATCATCGTGATCACGCCGACGAACAGCGACGTCGGGGCGAGCATCGGGACGGTGACGTTCCAGAACTGGCGCCACGGGCTCGCGCCGTCGAGCTGCGCCGCCTCGTACAGCTCCTCGGGGATGCTCTGTAGGCCGGCGATGAAGATCAGCATGCTGTAGCCGAAGTTCTTCCACACCGCGAACAGGATGATCGCCGGCATCGCCCAGTGCGGGTCGCCGAGCCAGTCGATCGGGTGGATCCCGACGAGGCCGAGTGCGTAGTTGAGCAGCCCGTAGCGCGGATGGTACAGGTAGCGCCAGACGATCGCGACGGCGACGAGCGTCGTCACGAACGGCGCGAAGTAGATCGTGCGGAACAGCCCCTTCATCCGCGTCGCCTTCGCGTTGACGAGGAGCGCCGCGCCGAGCGAGACGAGCACCGACAGCGGCCCGCCGACGAACGCGAAGTAGAGCGTGTTGCGCAGCGCCTGCCAGAACAGCGGGTAGTGGACGACGCGCGTGTAGTTGTGGATCCCCACCAGCCGCGCGTTCTGCAGCGCGCCGATCGAGTAGATGTCGAAGTCGGTGAAGCTGAGGACGAGCGCCGCCGTCACCGGCAGCACGAAGAAGACGCCGAGCAGGAACAGCGCCGGCGTGACGAAGAGCCACGCCGCGCGCGCGTGCCGGGCACCGGGCGCGGCCACGCTACCGTCCTCCGGCGGCGGCCGCCGCGACGGCGGTCGTGCGCGCCGACGTGTCGCGGTCGAGCATCCAGCGGCGCTTCTCGAGCACCTCGTTCACGTCGCGGTCGAGGCGCTGCAGCGCGACCGCCGTCGGGACGCCGCCGCGGATGCTCTGCTCGGAGTAGTCGGTGACCTTCGTCGCGATCAGCTCCCACTCCGGGACCTTGGGCGTCGGCCGCACGCGCTCGAGCTGTCGCCAGAAGGCGCTCGCGTAGCGGTCGTCGGCGAGCCCGGAGGTGCGCCACGCCTCGCGGCGCGCCGGCAGGTCGCCGGTGAGCTTCGAGAAGGCGAGCTGCTGCTCGGGGCGCGACAGGAACTCGATCAGCTTCCACGCCGCGGCCGGGTGCGCCGAGCGACGGAAGACGACGAGGCTCGATCCGCCGGCGAGCGAGATCCCGCTCGAGTCGCCCGTTGGTCCGGGGAGCGGCGCCGTGCCCCACGCGTTCTGGAGCTCGGCCGGCAGCCGCGTCTTCATCTCGCCGATGTTCCACGGCCCGGTGATCCACATCGCGAAGCGGCCGCGCGCGAACTCCTGGTAGACGTTGGCGACGTCGCTGCTGCCGGCGACCGGCGCGAGCCCGTCGCGGTACAGGCTCACGTAGAAGTCGAACGCCTGCCGGAACGCCGGATCCTCGAACGCGCCCCAGCGTCCGTCGTCGCGCAGCAGCGGCGAGCCGTTCTGCATGCCGAAGATCACCGGCTGGGCCCACTCGTTGCTCGGCAGGAAGATCGGGTAGTCGTCGCGCCCCGGCTGTTGCTGCTGCTGCCGCTTGATCGCCTGCATCATCGTCCGCCACTCGGCCCACGTCGCCGGCGGACCGTTCGGGTAGCCGGCGCGCTCGAGGAGGTCGGTGCGGTAGAAGACGAGGCGCGTGTCCACGTACCAGGGCACGCCGTAGGTCGTGCCGCGCACGACGTTCGCGTCCCAGATGCCGGGGAAGTAGTCGCCGCGGTCCACGTCCTTCGACCGGCTCACGAGCGCGTCGAGCGGCGCCAGCGCGCCGAGCGTGACGAACTCGGGCACCCACGTGTTGCCGATCTGCGCGAGGTCGGGCGTCGCGTCGCCGACGTGGGCGGTGAGCAGCTTCTCGTGCGCCGCGGTCCACGGGATCTGCTGCACGCTGACGCGGATCCCCGGATTCTCCCGCTCGAAGTCGCGCACCATGCCCTGCACGACCTCGCCCTCCCGTCCGAGCGCCCAGAGGCGGAGTGTGACGGGAGCGTCGCGGCCCGCGGGCTGGGCGCAGGCGCCTAACGCGAGCGCCAGGGTGAAAACGGCTGCCCGTCGGGCGAGAGAAACGGGTCGGGGGTCGGGGGTCGGGGAACGGCCTCGGGACGTCCCGAGCGGAACGTCCCCGACCCCCGACCCCCGACGCCCGACCCGGCTCTTCACGGCGTCACCAGCCATCCCCCCGTGAACCCCGCCCGCTCCAGCCCCCGCCGCACGTACGGGCTCCGGCGCATGTACTTCCAGACGAGCCCCGAGCGATAGTTCTCGATCATCGCGACGATCGGGCCCTGGTCGATCCCGAGCTGGTCCGTGTCCACCCAGCCGACGTTGGGCGCCGTGCCGCCCTCGCGCGGGCGGACGGAGTCGGGCCAGGTGAGGTTGAAGGCGTCGAGGAAGCCGTACCGGTTGAAGATCGCGCCGCCATAGCGCTCGCGCATCGCCACGAGGGCCGGCACCGCGACCTCGGGTGCGAACGGGATCGACCCGCCGGCCGCCGTCGGCGCGAGCGTGCCGTCGTCGCGCGTGTTCGGCTCGAGCGTCGCCGGCCCGCGCGCCGAGTAGCTGAAGAACTGGCGCGTCTTCCCGTCCACGACGAACGCCGTGTCGCTCGGCCCGTCGGAGGCGGTGAGCCCCCAGACGTCGGCGGAGTAGCCCTTCCACTGCCTCGGGTTGGCGATCGCGTAGGCGCGCTGCGAGAGCGTCGCGCGGCGCGAGTTCTCGAAGTAGTCCATCCCGCGGCCGCGCATGTACGGGTCACGGATGCCGCGGAAGTCGATCCAGACGTGCGAGTACTGGTGCCCGAACAGGGGCGGGAAGGGGACCTGCGGCTCGCCGTAGTAGGACGTCCACTGGTACGTGCGCGTCCACTCGCTCCACGCCGCCGGGTCCACCGGGTGCGTCGGCGAGCCCAGCGCGAGGACGTAGAGGACCATCGCCTCGTCGTAGCCGCGCCAGTCGAGCTGGTGGAAACCCTGCTCGGGCGTCCACCCCATCGCGACGAGCGGCGGCCGCGCGCGCGCCCACTGCCAGTCCACGCGGTAGTAGATCGAGTCGGCGAGGGCGCGGATCGAGTCCTCGACGACGCCCGGCTGGTCGTAGTACTCGCGGCAGAAGAGCACCCCGCCGAGCAGCAGCGACGTGTCGATCGTGGAGAGCTCCACCGTCCGGAAGCGGACGCCGGTGCCCATGTCGAGGAAGTGGTAGAAGAACCCGTGGTAGCCGGTGACGCCGCTTGCCTGCGCGCCCTGCGGCGCCGTCCAGAAGAAGCGCAGCGTCGTGAGCGTGCGCTGCGCGGCGTCGGCGCGGCTGACGTAGCCACGCTCGATACCGACCGGGTACGCCGTGAGCGCGAAGCCGACGGCGGCGACGCTGGAGAAGGACCGCGTCGGGTAACGGTCGGGGGTGAGGCCGTTCGCCGGGTTGGTGGTGTCCCAGAACCAGCGGAAGGTGCGCTCCTCGAGCGTGTCCACGAACGCCGCCTCGCGCGGAGTGAGCGGGCGCGACGCGACGGTAGTGGGGCCGGTGACACGCGACGGGGCGCAGGCAGCGGCGACGACGAGCGACGCACACAGTGCCAGTGCGATGCGCGCGGGGACGATTTGTGCGCGCGTGCTGCGAATCGGCGCCGGCGTCGACGCCAACCTGGAGGAGCGGCTCACGGGATGACGGTGGAGGGGAAAGAACGCGACGGGCGCGGGCCGTCGTGCTGCACGGTCCGCGCCCGCCGGTTACTGCGCGATGCGGCGAGCAACCACTGCCGCGACCACGCCCGCTAGAAGTTCAGCTCCGCGCCGAGCTGGTACCGGCGCGCGTCGGTGGCAAGGTCCCGCGCCTTGCCGAAATCCGGGTTCGGGATCGGGTTGCCGTTCGCGTCGCGGCCGCTGTAGCGCGCGTCCGTGTTGTAGTTCGTCAGGTTCGTCCGATTGAACAGGTTGAAGACGTCGAGCGTGATGCCGTACGACATGTTCGACCGCGCGAAGTTGGGGAAGTCCTTGCGGAGCCTGACGTTCACCATCTGGTACGGGAAGGTGCCCGGCACGGTGAAGCCGCCGCGCTCGTACGGGTTCAGCGTCTCGTTGATGCCGCAGAAGCGCGAGTTGCAGCCGACGTTCTGGCGGACCTTGCCCCCGAGCGCGATCAGCCCCGAGAACTGGGTGCCGAACAGGTACGGGAGGTCGGTGATGAAGTTCGCGACGATGCGGTGCTTCTCGTCGTTCGAGGGGTGGCGCGGAATGCTCGCCGAGGTCGGGAAGTCGAAGTCGTCGCCGATGCCATCGGCGCCCTTCAGGTCGCGGCTGGAGTACGTGTAGGTGAGCCCCGCGCCCCAGCCGATGCTGCTCGAGTCCTGGCGAGCGTAGGGACGGTCCAGCTGGAGGCTGATCCCCTTGTACCAGGTTTCCTTGTCGTTCGTGGAGTAGATGAAGTTGCTGAAGCCGTGGGCGCCGATGTTGAAGCTCGTGCAGCAGAGCCCATTGGCGTTGGTGCCGAAGTTCGCCCAGTTGAGCGCCATCAGGTCGTAGGCGTGCACGTAGGCGAAGGTCACCGTCGTCGCGAACTGGCCGAAGAGCTGGCGGACGCCGGCGTTCATCTGCGTCGAGCGCGGAATCTTCGCCTTGTTGTCGATGAACCACGCCTCGGGAAGGCCCGCGGCGTGCGCGACCTGGTCGAGCACCGCGCGGTCCGTCGTCAGGTATGTATCGCTCCACGCGATCTGTCCGGGGACCGGCGTCGAGTCGCGCGGCGCGAACTGCACCGTGAACGACGGGTGATGGAGCTTCTGATACTCGTCGATCGCGTACAGGTCGAACGGGATACGGTCGTAGTACATCCCCCACCCGCCGAAGATCGTCGTCCGGCTGTTCCGGTCGATGCCGTACGAGAAGCCGAGCCGCGGCTGGAACGCGCCGTAGAACGGCTTGCGGTTGCTGCCGTTGCTGACGTACCGGTTCAGGTCGAGCGGGTTCGGCAGCGAGTCGTTGTAGCGGGTGAGGGTGTCGATGACGTTCTGCGGCGTGACGTAGCCGCGGTTCAGCATGTATGACTCGTAATCCCACCGGACGCCGAGGTTGAGCGTCAGCCGCTCGATCGGCGACCAGTCGTCCTGGATGTAGGCGCCGACCTGTCGGTTGTTGGCCTTGAAGTTCGGATCGCCCGTCTGGTAGTTCAGCGCGAAGGGTGTCTCGTAGTTGTAGACCTGATCGCCGTTCCCCGTGTTGGCGATCGCGTTGTAGAAGAACTCCGGGACACGATTGTTGTCCTTCACGACGTCGTAGCGAACGAAGTCGATGCTGAGACCGCCCTTCACGACGTGCTCGCCGAGGCCGCGGAACCCCGAGTAGGTGAGGTCGTTGCGCAGCCCGAGCCGCCGCTGGTCGAAATTCTGCACGCTCTCGTAGCTGCCGACTCTTGCCTCGCCACCCGGGTAGAAGAAGTGGCGGATCGGGACGGCCGCGAAGTTCGGCGACGGGTTGCGGCGGAAGTCGGAGAAATCGACCTTCGCCTCGTTGAGGAGCGCGCCCTTGAAGTAGCTGTACTTCCCCTGGGCGATCTTCACGTCCTGCCGGTAGTTCGTCGCCCGCTGGTACACGTTGATGCCGCCGAAGTCGCGGATGTCGGTCTCGTGGCGGTCGCTGAAGCTCAGCTCACCCGACGAGTTCTCGTTGAAGGCGTTGTCCAGCTTCCCGAAGAACAGGTCCTCGCGAAACGGCGAGGTGAAGCTGCCGTTGTACTGCGTCAGGTTCACCGTGTCCAGCGCAGCGAAGCCCGACGGCGGGGGGTTGATGTTGACGCGGCTCGCGCGGTTCTGGTAGTTCCCCTCGTACGACCCGAACACGTGCATCTTGTCCTTGATGATCGGGCCGCCGATGCTCAGCGCCGTGAGCGTGCGCTTGTACTCCGGCCGTACGAACGTGGACGGCGTGCCGTTCTTCCGCGCGATGCTGTCGGCGACGTGCTTGTCGGCGCGCTGGAAGCTGTCGAGCTGCACCAGCCCCGCGTTCTGGTAGCCGACGAGCGCGTTCCCGCTCCACCTGTTGCCGCCCGAGCGCGTCGTCGCCGTGATGATCGCGCTCGACGCCTTCTGGTACTCGGCCTTGAAGTTCTGGCTGATGACCCGGTACTCCTGCACCGCGCTGCGCGGGAACGGGTTGCCGCGGCTCGCGTCCTGGCCCGAGACGCCGCCCGCCGTCAGGTCGTTCTTGAGGCTCGTGCCGTCGATGAAGAGGTTGACGTTGTTCGCCGGCTGGCCGTTGGCGGAGAAGGTCCGGCCGGTGAAGTTGAGGCGGTCCTCCGTGACCGAGACGCCGGGCGCGAGCGCGGCGAGGTCGAGGAAGTTGCGGCTCGGCGTAGGCAGCTTCCGGATCTGCTCCGACGTCACGTTCGTGGCGACCTCTGACGTCCGCGTCTCCTTGGCCGCCGCGGCCGTGACCTGGACCGTCGTGAGCGTCGCGGCCTGTGTGGTGAGCGTGAAGTTCTGAATCTGGGTCGCGCCGACCTGCACGACGACGCGCCGCGTCAGCGGGGCGTAGCCGATCCGACGGACGGTGAAGTCGTAGTTGCCCGGTATCATGCCGGGCAGGATGTAGGTCCCGTCGTCACGGCTCTGCGTGCCGCGCTGAATGCCGCTCTCGACGTTGCGTGCCCCGATCTGAACGGCGCTCAGCGGCGCGCCCCCGTCGCCGGTCACCGCCCCGCGCACCGTGCCGGTCGTGGTCTGTGCGTGCAGCGCCGCGTCCGGCGCCAGCGCCGGTGATACCGCCGCGCCGAGGAGCGGCAGCAGCGCCCCGGCGAGCCGTCGTCTGACGGAAAACGTCAACCGCATGGTGGTTCTCCTGTGTGGTGGGCTGAACTCGCGAATCACGTCGTGCCGTTCACGTCGTCTCGTTCACGTGGTGCTCCTGCGCGTGCCCCTGCTGCTCTTCTTCTCGGCGCGCGATCGTCGCCGGCCACCGGCGGCGCGGCGGCCGGTGGCCGTCGTCGTCGGCCTGCCATCCTTCGGCGGCGGCGTCGAGGCGGCGGCCGCGGCCCGCACCCCGCCGCACGAGTCGCGCACTACCAGCCACGTCGGCATCGTCTCGTGCCGCCCCTCACGCGGCCGCTCGCGCCGGCCGGCGCGCCGCACCGACTCCACCAGCCGCGTCGTCGCGTGCTCGCCGAGCGCGCTGATATCCACGTGCACCGACGACAGGGGGGGGCTCATGTAGCGCGCCATCGGGATGTCGTCGAAGCCGGCGACGGCGACGTCCTCGGGCACGCGCACCCCCGACTCGCGCAGCGCGCTCAGCGCGCCGATCGCCATCGCGTCGTTGGCGGCGAAGATCGCCGTCGGCCGCGGCCGCGCGGCGAGCAGCTGTTGCGCGGCGCGGTAGCCGGACTCCTCGCCGAAGTCGCCCCGCGCTTCCCACGCCGCGTGCGGCTTGATGCCCGCCTCGCGCAGGGCGTCGCGGTATCCCCGCCGCCGCTCGGCGGCGTCGTAGTTCCGCTCGGCGCCGGTGATGATCGCGACGCGGCGGTGGCCGAGCGCGACGAGGTGCCGCACCATCGCCCGCGCTCCGTCGAAGTTGCCGACCGTGATCGCGTCGAAGGGCGCGTCGTCCACGGCGCAGTTGAGGAGGACGAGCGGGAAGTCGTCGGCGAGGTTGGCGACCGCCTCGCGCGCGCCGAGCCGCGGCGCCATCACGATCAGCCCGTCCACGCGGCCGCGCATGGATCGCAGCGCGGCATCGATCTCCCGCTCCTCGTCGTGCGAGCTCGAGATGAGCAGGTGGTAGCCGTGGCGCTGTGCCGTCTGGTCGATGCCACGAATCACCTCGGAGAAGAACTCGCCGTAGAGGTCCGGCAGGAGGACGCCGATCGTATTCGTCTCGCTCGTGATCAGGCTGCGGGCGGCGCCGTGCGGCGAGTAGCCGAGCCGGGCGGCCACCTCCGCCACGCGGCGGCGCGTGTCCTCGTTGACGACGTCCCGCCGGTTGTGCACGCGCGACACGGTGGCGACGGAGACCCCGGCCTCGCGAGCGACGTCCTTGATCGTGACCATCGGGAGGGTGCGGGGTGGGTGGAGACCAGGCTCCCCGGCTCCGCAACTGCCGGGCCGCTGTAACCGTTTTCAGAGGCGCTGAAATCGTTTACACTCCGGCTGGGGATTGTCAATAGCCCCGGCAGCGCGACTCCAGTCGGCGGCTCTCGGTCGAACCGACGACCGAGTCGATCGCGGTGCGGTTAAGTTGCGAACCATCCCGAACCGGATGACCGTCCCTTGGGCGACGCTCCCTGCTGGGCTCACCTGTTCCACGACTTCGACGCCATGACGCCTCCAGCCGTCCCCGCCGACCTCGGCGCGTACCTCGAGCAGCACGACACGCGCATCCACCGCGAGCTGTACGAGTTCCTGCGCATCCCGAGCGTCAGCGCGCGCTCCGAGCACAAGGGCGACGTCGCCCGCGCCGCCGAGTGGGTCGCGAGTTCCATGCGCGCCATCGGTCTGACGGCGGAAGTCGCGCCGACCGCGGGCCATCCGGTCGTCGTCGGCGAGTGGCGTGGAGCGGGGAAGGGCAGGCCGACGGTGCTGATCTACGGGCACTACGACGTGCAGCCCGCCGAGCCGCTCGAGCTGTGGGAGTCGCCCCCCTTCGAGCCGACGCTGCGCGACGGCCGCATCTACGCCCGCGGCTCGGTGGACGACAAGGGCCAGCTCTTCCTCCACCTCAAGGCGCTCGAGGCGCACCTCGCGGTGCGCGGCACGCTCCCGGTGAACGTCGTCGTCGTCGCCGAAGGCGAAGAGGAGGTCGGCAGCGAGCACCTCGAGCAGTTCATCGTGCAGAACGCGAAGCGCCTCGCGTGCGACGCGGTCGTCATCTCCGACTCGGCGATGTTCGCGCCCGGGCTGCCCTCGATCCTGTCGTCGCTGCGCGGGATGGCGTACTTCCAGATCGACGTCCAGGGCCCGTCGGGCGACCTGCACTCGGGGAGCTACGGCGGCGCGGTCGTGAACCCGGCGATGGCGCTGGCGCGCATCCTCGCCACCTTCCACGACGCCGATGGCCACATCGCGATCCCGGGCTTCTACGACGCGGTGCGCGACTGGCCGGCGAAGGTCCGCGAGGGCATGCGCGGCCTGCCCTTCAGCGACGACGAGTTCCTCCGCGACGTCGGCGCCTCCGCGTTAGGCGGCGAGAAGGGCTACACGACGCTCGAGCGCCTCTGGACGCGCCCGACGTGCGAGGTGAACGGCCTCCTCAGCGGCTACACGGGCGAGGGCGCGAAGACGGTGCTCCCCGCGAAGGCGATGGCGAAGGTGAGCTGCCGCCTCGTCCCCGATCAGTCGCCCGAGGAGATCGAGCGGCTGATGAAGGCGCACGTCGCCCGCGTCGCGCCCGCCGGCGTCACCGCGACCGTCACCCACCTGCACGGCGGCCGCCCCTGGCGCGCCGACCTCGAGGGCCCGCTGTTCGACGCCGCCCGCCGCGCCCTCGCCGCCGCCTTCGGCCGCGAGCCGGTGATCGTCGGTGAGGGCGGCTCGATCCCCGTCGTCGGCGACTTCGAGCGCGTCCTCGGCGCCCCCGTCCTCCTCGTCGGCTTCGGTCTCCCCGGCGAGAACGCCCACGCGCCGAACGAGTGGATCAGCGACGAGAACTTCGTCAAGGGAGCGAGGGCGATCGCGACGCTGTGGGAAGAACTGGGCGGCGCGAAGGGATGAGGGCACGCCCCTCTGCCCGGACGCGGGCAGGAATGCGGAATGAGGAATGAGGGCTGCGACTCGACCCACTCAGACCTCGGCCGTTCCCTCGTAGCCCTCCCTCGGACGTGTAGAGTGGCGTACGCGGCGCCCCTCATTCCTCATTCCTGCAACCGTCCCGGTAAAGGGGCATGCAGAGAGGAGCTCGAGGGCGCGCCGCGTACCTGATGCCTGATTCCTGCCTGCTGCCCCTGGAGCCGGCCCCTCTGAGCGGCGGGCAGCAGGCAGGAATCAGGAATCAGGATTCAGGAAGCAGGTCAGAACCTCCACTCCCTGATCACGAACAAGCCGAACACCCCCACCGGCGGTGCGTCCGCTTGCGGCCCGAGGGTCGGGTCGGAGAGGATGAAGCGGGGCTCGTAGCTCGCCTGGTAGCGGAAGCCGCGCTGGGCGCGATACTCGAAGCGCGCGCCCGGCGGCGCCGTGTAGGTCGGGCGTCCCTGCAGGGCGAGGTAGACCTTCGAGCCAGAGAGGTAGCGGCCGAACTCGATCTCCGTGCCCTGCAGGAAGCTGGCGACGTTCCCGCGCGCGAGCTCGGTGTTGACGTCGGCCGGCGTGATGTTGAGGACGTCGGCGCCCAGCGAGCGCGCCGCGCCCGTCTCGAGCTGGTCCACGGCGACGCCGAGCGCCACCGCCGCGAGCCGCGTCGTCGCCAGCGACGCGCCCGCGCCGACGAGGTTCCCGCTCGCCCCCGACGAGCCGCTCAGCGACGACCCCTCGATCTGGAGGAGCGACGACGACGAGCGGCCGAAGGCGAGGTACGAGAGGAGGTCCGACTGCGAGATCGGCGGCTGGCGGTCGCTCTGCAGCGTGATGCGCGGGTTCTGCACCGTGCCGCCGATCAGCACCTGGATGCTGAACGCCTGCTGCGCCGGCAGCCGCACCTCGTACTCGCCCGTGAGCTGCAGCGTCGGGTTGATGTCCGGCAGCCCGATGAAGCTCGCCGACCCGCGCCGGATCTCGAACCGCTTGCTCAGGAACGTGTACTGGCCGCGCTCCGTGCTGACCACGCCGAAGACGGTCAGCGCCTGGTTGCGGCGATCCACGTTGAGGCGCAGCGGACCGTCGGTGAACACCTCGACGTTCGCGTCCTGGTTGCGCACCCACATGTCGTGCGCGATCTCCACGTCCACGTCGGCGCGCAGGTTGGCGAGCAGCGGCGACTGCGCCGGCAGCAGCTCCTTGTTCGCCGTGATGGACGTGTCGATGACGTTGAACACCGCCGGGTCGCCGGCGTTGATCACCGTCTTCCCGCTGGCCTCCGGGAGGTAGAAGACGCCGTGCACGTTCTTGATCGCGCCGGAGACGTAGGCGTTGTCGAACGGGCCGGTGAGCGCGAGCCCGGCGTTCAGCGTGATGCGCCCGCGCTCGTTGCTCAGCACGCGCACGTCGTTCGCGACGAGGTTCAGCGCGAACGACGGCGCCGCCAGCGACTTCACGCCGAGCCCGCCCCGCAGGAGCACGCGCCCGCCGCTGTAGCCGACGAGCGAGTCGATCACCACCGTGTCGCCGGCGAGGTGCACCGTCCCCGCCACCTGCCGCAGCGTGATCCCCGCCGGCACGACGCGCACCTGGCCGTTCGACACCGCGAACGCGCCCGCCATCTTCGGCTCGTGCACCGTGCCGCGCACTCGCACCGTCCCCTGCGCCAGCCCGCGCGTGTCGGCGATGGCGTCGGTGAGCCGCGGGATGACCTCGAGCGGCAGGCTGTCGGCGGTCACGTCGAGCGCGAGGCGCGCGTTCTGGCGCAGGCGCGGGCCGGTGACGCCGGACAGCGCGAGGTTCACCGGCAGCGAGCCCGTCGCCGTCGCCATCGGCGCGCCGCCCTCGCGCAGCAGCTGCGCCGTCGCCTCGAGCCGGCGGTGGTCGTAGGCGAAGGTGGAGCGCACGTCGGGCAGGAACGTGCCGCGGTAGTTGCCGTCCACGACGCCGAGCGCGCCCTTGAAGCGCGGCCGGCTCATCGTCCCCTGGAAGGTCAGCCCGAGCGACACGCGGCCGCGCGCCTCGAGATCGCTCTGCGCGAGGGCGACGAGGTCGCCCACCTGGAAGTTGTCGATCGCGACCTGGAGGTCGCCCTCGCCCTCGGTCGGCAGCAGGCCGTTGACGTAGATCCGTCCCACCGGGCCGCTGCGCATCTCGAGCGTCTCGATCTCGATGCCGCGCGCGCCCCACCGCACCGCGCCGGGCCGCGTCGTCACCCAGCGCGTCGTGTCGAGCCGCATCGTCGCGTCGCGCCAGTGCAGCTCCTTGTGGTCGGGATGGATCGCGTAGTCGGCGACGAGGCTGTAGGCGCGGTCCGTCTCCTGCTGCACGACGACGGCGACGTTGCCGCTGTTGTTCCGGTAGGTGGCGCGCGCGTCCACGCTGTCGAGCGAGAAGCCGCTCACGCTCGCCGAGTCGAGCTGCGCGCCGACGGCGAATGCCGACGCCGGCGTGCGCGCGCCCGTCCAGCCGTACTCGAGCCGGCCGCGGCGCACCGAGCTGCCGAAGGCGACGAGGTCGCTGACGCCGGCGCGGCCGCGCAGGTCGAACCGCTGCAGTCCGCCGCGCACGACGCCGGCCGCGTAGAGCGCGCCGGCGAGCGAGTCGGCGCGCACGGCGGCGGTATCGGCGGCGGCCACTCTCTCCCGGCGCCTCACCGCGACCTGTCCGGTGGCGGCGCGCTCGACGGCTTCGTGCTCGGCGATCTGCGCCGAGTCGGCGCGGGCGCGCGCGAGCGCGCGCGCGGCGCGGCGCGGCCGCGGCGGCACGGCGGTCGTGTCCGCCTTGGGCAGCAGCCGCGCGAACGCGCGCAGCGAGTCGGCCTGCACGGTGTAGGCGAGCGTCCCCTCGCGCCCCTTCGCCAGGCCGAACGACCCGTTCACCACCGCCCGCGCCGCCGAGCCGTAGAACATCGTCGAGTCGGCCGTGAGCAGGCCGTCGGCGATGCGCACGCGCAGCCGCGCCGAGTCCACCGGGATGCTGTCGTAGCTCGACGTCTGCATGTCGGCGGCGAACGTCGCGCGCATCGTCGCCGGATCGAAGCCGCGTCCGCGCGCCGATGCCGTCATCGTCAGCGACGTCTCCGGCGCCTTCGTCACGACCGCGTGGGCGTCGAACAGTTCGGCGGCGGCGGCGATGTCGTACCCCTTCTGCGCGCTCGCGAGATCGAGCGTGCCGCGCACGGTGAGCATGCCGCCGCGCGTGCCGTCCGTGTTCAGGTCGAGCGGCGCGTCGAGGCGCAGGTTGCCGAGCGAGCCGGTGACCCGCACCGGGCCGGCGGCCGAGCCGTGCAGCCCCGCCGCCGGCGCGAACCGCCCCACCTCGGCGAGCGATAGCGGCGCCAGGCGCAGGTTCACGTCGGCCCAGGTCGGCGCGGCGCCGGCGCGCGCGAAGCGCAGCTCGCTGCGGCCGCTCACGTGCGATCGCAGGCCGCGGTCGTCGTGGCGCAGGTCGGTGACCGCGACGACGCGCGTCGCCGTCGAGCCATCGAGCGTCGCCGTGCCGACGAGCGTGCCCGCCACCGGGAGCGTCGGGTCGAACGCGCGCGCCATCGCGACCTGGAACGGCGCGAGCTGGAGCCGGAGGTCGCGCGCCCGCAGCAGCACCTTGCCGCCCGGCACCGTGTCGTAGCCGAACATGCCGGCGGCGACGATGCGACTCGTGCCGTACGACGGGTCGGCGAAGGCGACGTCGCCGTTCACCGTCAGAGAGTCGAAGCCGCCGGCCATCGCGAGGCGCCCCGTCGCCAGCCCGTTGCGCGGGTTGTGCAGGTTCGGCACGAGCTGCTCGAGCAGCCGCGTGTCGAAGCGCTCGAAGCGGAGGTCGGTGTCGTGGAACGTCACCGCCTTCACGATGCGGAAGCCGAGGTCGCCCGCGAGGTGCGACTGGCCGACGTTGACGTCGGCGCGGCGGATGCTGAAGTCGTAGTCCTCCGCGAGCAGCGCCATCGCGAAGTCGAGCGTGCCGCCGCCGGCGGCCGGGAAGCGCGGGTACGCCCAGCGGAAGTCGCCGAACGACGCCGGTGCGCCGCGCGCGGCGAGCCGCAGATCGCCGCTGTCGTACAGGTAGCTGCCCGCGCCGTTCACGAGCCGCGACCCCGGGAACGACGCCCGCACGCCGCTGAACCAGAGCGAGTCGCTCGTCAGCTCGAAGACGCCGTTCACGTCGCGCACGTCGGCCGCCGGCGGGCGGAAGGGAAGCGCGATCGCCCGCGCCGTCGCCACTTCGATCCGCCGGACCTTCGTGCTCGGGTCGGCGAGGCGGATGAGCGGGAAGCGCCCGTAGATGTCGCGGAAGTCGGAGGTCTTCTGGAAGCCGCCCGGCACGCGCGCGACCTCGAGCCGCGTGCCGCCGGCCAGCGCCACGCGCACGACGCTGTCCACCTTCGACGGCGCGAGCGTCGTGTCGGGGTGCCACGGCGTGCGGACGATCAGGCGCCCGTCGGCGACGCGGACGTTCTCGAAGCGCAGCCACGAGCCCCAGCCGGGCACCGTGTCCTGCTTGGCGGTCGTGTCGCCGGGGAAGATGCGCTCCCAGTTCCACGCCCCGCCCGGCGGCTTGTCGAGCACGACCACCGGCCGCGAGAGCACGACGTCGCGCAGGACGACGTGCTTCGAGAGGAAGGGGCGAAGCGAGTAGCCCGCGCTCACGCTGTCGGCGGCGAAGAACGGCGCGCCGGCGCTGTCGGTGATCGCAACGTCGTGCAGGGTCAGCCCGCGCAGCAGGTTCCCGGTCACGCGCCCGATGCGCACGACGCCGTGCGCCTTGCTCTCGATCTGCTTCAGCGCGAAGCGGCGTACGCGCTCGTGGCCGTAGTCGGTGCTGCTCACGACGAACACCGCCGCCGCGCCCAGCGCGACGATGCTGAGCACGATGGACAGGAGCACGAGCAGTCCGCGCCCCCAGCGCAGCCGCTCCCGCTCCGACCGCGCGGCGTCCGTGGTGTTCGGCGTCTCGTCGCTCATGTTGGTCCGGTGCGGGCGGCGCACAGCGGCGCTCGGCTCATGTCGGACAGGATGAACGGGATGAACGGGATGAACAGCACATCCCCATCCTGTCCATCCTGTTCATCCTGTCGAAGAAGAGCCGAGAGCCGCTCCATCAGAACGCCTGACCGATCGAGAGGTGGAGCGTGACGCGGTTGGTGAGGCCGCGGAGGCCGCCCTCGGTCCGCGCCGGCGCGTAGACGCGCGTCTTCTCGAGCTGCACGAGCTGGCGGCGCCCGCTCGGCGTCGGCTCGTCGGTGACGACGACGAGGTTCTCGGAGATGAACGGGTTGAAGCCCATGTCCACGCGGATCGGACCGACGGGCGAGTAGTAGCGGAAGCCGAAGCCCGGCGTGATCGCGCCGAAGCCGCGCGACGCCGTCTTGAGCGTTCCCTGGCCGACGACGGCGCCGTCCACGAACACCGCCCCGCCGAGCTGCTGCCAGATCGGGAAGCGATACTCGGCGTTCGCCTCGATGAGCGTGTTGCCGCCGAGCGGGCGGGGCGTGAAGTCGCGGTCGGAGATGATGGCCGACGTGCCGTCGGGTTTGAGCTGGTTCGGGTCGCACAGGGTCACGAGGGCCACGCGCGACGAGGTGTCGCACGCGACCGCCAGCTTCTCGCGCGGGATCGTGAGCACGCGCGGGCCGAGCTGGTTCTCGCCGAAGCCGCGCACGCTCTGCGAGCCGCCGGCGTAGAAGCGCTTGCGCGGGTGGACCAGGCTCGCGAACGGGTCGTTGACCCCCGTCGCCTGGTCGGTGCTGCGGAGCGCGTTCACCCAGCCGATGCGGCCGCGGAAGGCGAGGACGCCCTTGTGCCGCACGCGGCGGTAGGTGGACGCCTCGGCGAACGCGCGGTTGTAGCGGAAGTCGGAGGCGGTGATCGCCGACGCGTGCTCCAGCTCCATCTGGGCCCGCATCCCCGACGCCGGCGAGAACGGGTCGTCGGTGCGGTCGATCTGCGCGGTGAGGCCGAGCGGCGAGAGGCGCTGCCGGCCGCGGAGCGCGCGGATGTTGGTCGAGTCGCAGACGCCGAAGTTGACGCAGAAGTAGACGTCGCCCGCCTCGACGCGCGTCACCTCGAAGTGGTAGCTCAGGCTCGCCGGCGCCCGCAGCGCGACCTCGCGCGTGAACGACGCCGACGCCCCGACGCCGCGGTCCACGACGACGCCCGGCGTGATGCGGCGGTGCGCGAAGATGCTCGTGCCGAGCGAGTTGCGCGGCCCGTGGAACCAGGGCTGCGTGAGGTCCGCGCTCGCCAGCCAGGTCGGCTTGAGGAACGGGTCGGCGTCACTGAAGGCGCCGATCGACTTGCGCACGTCGCGGAACAGCTTCGTCTTCGTCAGCGTCGGCGCGAGCAGGTTGCCGGCGCCGGCGCGCAGGTCGAGCCGCCGCGCGCCGCCGAGGAAGTTGTAGTGCGTGAAGCGTCCGTCGGCCTGGATGTAGTCCACGGTGTTGAAGCCGAAGCTCGTGCGCACCTCGTGCAGCGGCGCCTCGCGGACCGAGACGTCGATCGTCTTGATGCTGTCGCCCCGCGGCGGGATGACGATGTTGGCGCGCGTGAACAGGTTCGACTCGTACAGCGTGCGCTGGCTGCGCAGGACCCGGTCGCGGACGTACAGGTCGCCCGGGTGCACCGACAGCGAGTTGTAGATCGTCTGGTCCGACACCTGGCGCGTGCTGCCGGCGTCGCGCTGGATGACGATCGGGCCGACCCGCGTCCGCCACTTCGGGTCCACGGTGACCGCGAGCGTCGCCGCGCGGCGCGCCTCGTCCACCGTCACGGTGGTGTCCACGATCGCGTCGGCGTAGCCGCGGTCCCAGAACGCCTGCCGCAGCCGGACGACGCTCGAGTCGAGACGGAAGATGTCGAGCGGCGAGCCGCCCTTCAGGCGCATCGCCTTGCTGACCTGCTTGTCGGTGAGAAAGCCGTCGGGCCGGCTGACCGTCACGCGCTCGATGAGCGTCGGCGGGCCCTCGGTGATCCGGAAGGCGACGGCAGCCCGGCCGGGCCCGACCCGCGACACCGACGTGTCCACGGCGGCGTCACGGTAGCCGCGCTTGTAGTAGAACACCTTGATGCGCAGCACGTCGCGCTTCAACTCGGCGCGGTCCAGGTACTCGTGCTGGTAGACGATGCGCGACTTCGTGAGCGCGCAGATGCCGAGGAAGGTGTAGAGGATGCTGCGGCAGTGCGACGCGGTCGTGGCGATGCTGCGCTGCAGCTCGTCGGCGTCCACCTTCTTCACGCCGCGAATGGAGAGCTTCGCCACCTCCGGCCGCTCCATCTCGTCGCGCGCCGGCTCTCCCTGCGCCCCGGCCGCCCGCGGCGCTGCCGCGAGCACGAGAAGACAGCCGACGGCCAGCGCTCCGAGGAAGCCTCCCCTCCGGGCGCCCGCCGTCCGCCGCCGAGAGGGATGAGGGCGCGGGACGCGGTCGTGCACGGGAGGGGGAAGTGCAAACGGAAGGCCACCGGCCGGTTGGCGGGTGGCGGGTAGCGGGTCGCGGTGGGCGCGAACGTTCGAGGGGCCGGCTTCGATGCACAGAAGCCGGCCCCTTTGCGCGCGCTACCCGCTACCCGCCACCCGGTACTGCTTACAGCCCGGCCAGCAGCGCGTCGTTGCTCGTCGTGGCCGCGATGCGCTTGATCAGCCACTCCATCCCGCTCTGCGGCGGCATCTGCTGCAGGCCGCGGCGGAGGGTGTAGACGGCGTCGATCTGGTCGGGGCGGAACAGCTTGTCCTCGCGCCGCGTGCCGCTCGTGCCGACGTCGATCGCGGGGAAGATGCGCTTCTCGGCGAGCGAGCGATCGAGCTTGATCTCGCAGTTGCCCGTGCCCTTGAACTCCTCGAAGATCACGTCGTCCATCCGCGACCCCGTCTCGACGAGCGCAGTGGCGATGATCGTCAGCGACCCGCCGCCGTTCGCCGGCAGAACCGACCGCGCCGAGCCGAAGAACGCTTTCGGCTTCGCCATCGCCGCCGAGTCGAGTCCGCCCGAGAGCGTGCGCCCCGTGCCGCGCTCGGCGGTGTTGTAGGCGCGAGCCATGCGCGTCAGCGAATCGAGGACGATGACGACGTCCCGGCCCCCCTCGACGAGGCGCCGCGCCCGCTCGAGGGTGATCTCGGCGACGTCGCAGTGGCGCGCCGCCGGCTGGTCGAAGCTCGATGCGATCACCTCGCCGACCCCCCACGAGATCGCCTCGCTCACCTCTTCGGGCCGCTCGTCCACGAGCAGGATGAGCAGCACCGCCTCCGGGTGGTTGATCGCGATCCCTTCGGTGATCGCGTGGAGCAGCATGGTCTTGCCGGCACGCGCCGGCGCGACGATCAGCGCCCGCTGGCCATAGCCGATCGGCGCGATGAGGTCGATCGCGCGCCGCGTCAGCTCGGGGCCGCCCTTGGCCGGCCGCCCCGTCTCGAGCTTGAGCTTCCGCTCCGGGTACGACGCGATGAGCGACCCGAACTCCGGGCGCCGCGCCGCGGACGCCGGGTCGCCACCGTTCACCGAGCGCACCTCGACGACCGTGAGCCGGCCGCGCTGGTCGCGTCCCGCGCTCGCCTCGATCGCGTCGCCGCGACGGAGGCCGAACTGGCGCACCACGGCCGGCGGCACGAACGGGTCGCCCGGCTCGGCCAGGTAGCTCGCCGTCGCGCGCCGGACGAAGCCGCCATCGCGCCCCGTGTCGAACCAGCCGATCACGTCGGTGTCGGGGACGATCGGCGCCGGCGCCGTCGCCGCGCCGCCACCACCGCCGCCCTGTGCCGTTCCCTGCTGGAACTCGCGGCGGCCGTTCCGGCCACGGTTGCGGCGGTTGTTGCCGTTGCGACGGCCGTTGGCGAATCCGCCCTGAGGAGCGGGCTGCTGCGGCTGCGGCTGCGACGCCGGCTGTCCGCCGCCAGGCACCGCGGGCGCGACGCCCGCGCCACCGCCGGCCACGCCGCCGCCGCCAGATTCGATCCGGCCGCCGATGCCGCCGACGTCCACGCCGGTCGCGGCGCCGCCACCGGTCACCTCGCCCGCGGGCGCAGGCGCGCCACCGCCGCCGCTCGTCCCGGCGTCGCCAGGCGCGGGCTCGGCCTGGTCACGGTACGGGTTCGGCTCGCCCTGCGCGTCGGCGGGCTGCCGGCCGAATGGACGCGGCCCGCGGCCGCGGCGATGGGGGCGTCGGCGTTCGTTCATGCAACGGTCTGTGTCATGGGTGGGTCTTGCCGAGTGTCGGTCGCGACCCGCCCGTCGTGCTGGTGGGCGGTGCGCGGCGTGTCGTGGCGTGGCGTACGGTGCGCGAGGCGTGGTCCGGCACCGCCGTCCGTGCGGCGGACGAGCGGCGAGCATGTTGGTGGCACGCCGCCGGCGCCTAACGCGAAGGGCGCCATGAGCGCGCTACGCCGTGGGCGATCGGGAGCGGAGCCGGGTGTGCGCGGCGTGCCGTCCGCGAGGCGGACGCACGGGCACGCACGTCGCGCCCGTGCGCGGACGGGCCGCGGACTGCGCGCGAGAGAACGCGTGAAGCTGACGCGAAGAGCTGACGCGCCATGAGGCGCGAGAACGTTCGGTCGGGTCGCGTGGAGCGGCTTTCGTCGGACCACGCCAGCCGACCTGCGTCTCCTGGTCGGGTGGTGTTGCGCGACGCGAGCGACGCGCGAAGCGCATGGACTGCTGCGGCCACGTGGGGCGCGGGCGACTCACGCGGGACCCGGCGGCGTACTTGCCTGGTTGCGTCGGCGCCGGCGGCCTGCCCCGACTGCGGGGCTGGCGGTCGTCGTGCGGATCGTGCACGCGAGGTGCGCGATCGGTGTCGGCGGCACGAGGGCCGCGCGAACGGACGCCCCGCAGTATCGCCGATTTTCGTGCGTCGCGCAAGCGCGGAGCGACGAGCCCCCGTTCTCGCGCCGTACTCGCGCCCGGGTGGTGTGCGAACTTCGTGCCGGGTCGAGCTCGGTCGCCAGCGGCGTCTCGCGCCCGCGTTTCCTCGGTCCCTGGCGGCGCGGGCGCGTCATGGCGACGGCGTGCCGCCCGGTGCGCTCGAGCCGCCATGCGCCTGCCAGTGCACCTTGGCGCACGATACTTTACGCGCATGTCGTCCTCTCCCCACTCCACGCCGCGCGACGAAGCGGGCGCCGCCGATACCGGCGCCGACGTCGCCACCGAGGTCGCCGCCGCCCTCGCCGCCTACCGCGACCATGCCGACGTCGCCCTGTTGCACCAGCGCCTCGCGGCGGTGATGGAGCGCGCCACGGCCGAGCAGCTCATGCCGGCGATCGAGCCCTTCCGCGACGTCCCCGAGGCGGCCGGCTTCGTCTACGAGAAGGTCGTCGCCGAGCGCCCGACCGATGCGCGCGCGCTCGTCATCCTCGCCAACTGCTACTGGCTCGTCGGCCGCGGGCCGGACGTCGTCGGCGAGCTGGCGACGCGCGCCATCGCCGCCGACCCGCTCAACCGCGGCGCGTGGCACCTCTGGGCGCTCACCGAGTCGAACCCCCGCCAGCGCACCGAGCGGTGGCGGCAGGTCACGGCGCGCTTCCCGGAAGACGATCTCGCCAAGGCGAACCTCGCCGACAACGCCGCGAGCCTCGCCGGCGCCGAGCACGACTACGACGCGCTCGACCTCGCCGTCGACACCTACGAGCAGCTGCTCGCCCGCGCCGCCCACCCCCAGCAACGCGCCGCGCTCCAGACGGCGATCACGACGCTGAAGGGGTGGAAGTTCTGAGGAGCCGGGGCTCGGGACTCGGGGCCCGCGTGCTCCGGGAGGCTCCTTCGCGCCGCGGTTTCCGAACCAGACGCCGCTGACCGCTCGCGAGCCCCGATCCCCGATGACCCGTCGCTCTCTCATGTCTGATCACACCCACGACTCCCCCGCCGCCGAATCCGCCGCTCTCGCCGAGTTCCGTCAGTTCCGGGAGCGCATGAACAAGGAGATCCTCGACGAGGGCAACCTCGTCGTGAATCGCTTCTTCGCCCTCGACGGCCGCACCTACGAGCCCGGCGCGCTCGACGCGAAGACGAAGGAGCTCCTCGGCCTCGTCGCCTCGCTCGTCCTCCGCTGCGACGACTGCGTCACCTATCACGTGGTGCGCTGCCGCGAGGAGGGCGTCACCCGCGACGAGCTGTTCGAGACGCTCTCGGTCGGCCTCGTCGTCGGCGGCTCGATCACCATCCCGCACATGCGCCGCGCCGTCGCGCGGTGGAGCGAGCTCGGAGGTTGAGGATCGCACCTGATGCCTGATTCCTGATTCCTGAAGTCGGCCTCACAGGGGGGCCGACTCGAGGAATCAGGAACCATGCATCGGGTCGGAATCGCCCTCCTACGCCGTCCTCGTCGCGCCCTCTTTCGGCGCGACCGCGCGGACGGCGCCGAGCGCCTCGGCGATGCTGAACGGCTTCCGCAGCAGCGGGCAGCCGCAGCCCTGCACGATCTCCTCGGCGCGCGCCGAGATGTCGCCGGTGGTGAACACCGTGCGCGAAGCCAGCAGCGGCTGGAGCGCGCTCGCCAGGTGGTACACGACGTCGCCGCGCAAGTCGGGCATCCGCAGGTCCACGATCATCACGTCCACCTGTTCCGCGGCCAGCACCGCGTGCGCGGCCTCGCCGCCGTTCGCCGTCAGCACCTCGTAGCCGTCGCGAATGAGCGCGATCGTGAGCGCCTTGCAGATCGAGGGCTCGTCGTCCACCACGAGCACGCGCACGGCATTGGCGGTCGCCATGGGTCTGCGTTGCGTCGACTCGGCTTGCTGGGGAGAGCGTAGCGGTCGCGGCGTGAGAGCGGGTGCGGGGGCCTGGGACGGGGGCCGGCTGGCAGCGGCTGGCGTCGGCGGGACGAGCGTCACCAGTGGCGGTGGTGGCGTCGTCGCGCGCTCCGCCACGGTGGCGTCGCCACGGTCGTCCGGTCGGGGCGACGGCGGCGGAGTGCCGCCATTCGGGAGCGCGCTCATGCGCCGCGCGCCCGTCTGGGTCCGCGACGGTCGCCGATGGTCGGCACGACCGCGGGCTCGCCCTCGCGGCCGCTCTCGCCGTCGTCCCGCTCCGTGTCGTCGCGGTCGTCATCGCCCGTGGTCGTGAGCACCGCCGCGAGGCGGGCCACGCAGTCCGGCGGCGCGACGCGGCGGCGCAGGTCGATCGGCGCGACGCCGAACGCCTCGCGGACGTGACGGCCGAAGAGCTGGCGCGAGCTGTAGCCGAGCTTCGCGGCGACGTCCTCCACCGAGTGGCCGCTGTCGCGCAGGTAGGCATACGCCCGCAGCAGGCGGGCGGCCCGCACCAGCGTGCTCGGGCTCGCGAGCCCCGCCGCCTCGAGCACGCGGTACACCGTGCGCCGCGGCATCGTCGCGACGCGCGCCAGGTCGTCGGCGCTGGCGAAGCCGAGCGGGCGACGGAACAGCTGCTCGACGGCCCGCACGAGCGACGCCGGCAGGAGGGCGAGCGGCACCGACAGCTGGTCGAGGAGGGCGTCGCTGAGCGTGACGCCGGGCTGCTGCTCGAGCGTCTGGAGGAAACGCCGCGGCTCGTCGTCGAAGCGGTGCAGCACCACCTGGTTGACGCCGTGCGCCGAGAGCTCCACGACCGCCCGCATCGTCTGCGGCGAGAGGACCGTGTAGATCAGCACCGGCAGCGACGGGTAGTGCCGCACGAGGCCGACGATCTCCTCCGTGCGCACGGTGCCGTCCGCGCCCGGGTCCACGACGGCGACATCCGAGGGGCGCCGGCGTACGGCGTCCTCGAGTGACGTCCACCCGTGGGCGGGGGTCAGCGTATGGTCAGCGCCTAGCACGGCCCGAAGGTGCGCGAGGAGCGGCGGAGGGAGGTGGGCGACGACGTCCACGAGATGGGGTCAGGGCGCTTGGCACAAATCTGCACCAAACTGGCATGAAACGCATCTGAAAGCACGTGCCTATCGCCCGTACCTTCGTGGGAGTTCCGGCAACGACGTCGGTACCCTCCCCCCCGTGAGGTCCCCAGTGATTCGTCGCGTCTCCTTCGGTATCGCCCTCGCCCTCGCGGCGCTCACCACCGTCGCCTGCTCCAGCCCGACGGAGCCCACCAGCAAGGTGACGCGGATCCACGGCGACGTCAGCGCCGATACGACCCAGACTTCCAAGATCGGCGTCCAGGGCTCGAGCATCTAACGCCGAAGCAGCTTTCTCGCGGTCGTCGGCGGTTCGCACCCGTCCGTCGGCCGCGTTAGTAACGGTCGCGAGCTGCCACTCGCGGCCGTTGCGCTTTAAGGTCCCCGCCGACGCGGAGCTGACGGGCGCGCCCGGGTACCGCGACGCGCTCGGCCGGCGGGGAATGTCCACTAGCGCCCCGCCATCCCGCCGGCGCCGACCGCCGCCCGCATATCACCGAGGGCGGTGACGACGTCGCTCAGCGACTCGGGCGCCGCGTTCGCCGGAACGGACTGCGCCATCCGACGGCGCTCCTCGCGCTCGGCCTGTCGCGCCGACGTCTCGAGCTCGGCGAGCGCGCGCTCGGCACGGAAGAGGTGCTCGTTGAGGCCATGGGCGGCGGCGACGTCCACCGCGCGCGTGAGCGCCTGGCGCGACTGCTCGACGTGGTCGAAGATCCGGTGCGCCTCGCCCAAGCTGAAGTAGTACTCGGCCTGGAGCACCGGCGGGAGCGAGAGTCCGTCGAGCTGACGGCGGTACTCCTCGAAGCGCGGCTCGCAGCCGTCCATCGCCTCGAGCTCCATGAGGTTGATCGTCGCCAGCCAGCGCGAGTACTGCTCCTGCGCGGTGGCGGCGAGGACGAGGAGCGCATCGCGCGCGGCGCTGCGCACGCCGAGGTGGATGAACGACGCCGCGAGGTCGCCGAGCACGCGGTCGCGTGCCGTCGGACTGTGGAGCCGACCGAGTGCCTCGTAGCCGATCCGTACCGCGCGCTCGTACTCGCCGCGAAGGTGCGCGACGACCGCGCGGTCGTGCAGCGTCATGCCCTGCAGCTCGGTGAACTCGTTCTTCGCCGCCGCCGCGATCGTGCGATCGAGGATCTCCTCGGCGCGCGGAAGGTTGCCTCGGGCGATGGCGATCTTGGCGTCGGCCACCTGGGCGCGGAGCGCGCGCATCAGGTCGCCCGCCGCTTCGGCCGCGCCGCCGGCCTGCGCGTACGCCGCCGCCGCCTCATCGAGCTCGCCGAGTCGGCGCAGGCAGAAGCCGAGCTGCATGCTCGCGTCGATCGCGACGTCCGGCTCCTCCGCCGGATGCGCGTGGGCGACGAGCGTGCGGTAGACGTCGGCCGCGAGCCGGAGCTGCCCGTCGAAGTCGAGGGCGCGGCCGTAGGCCATGAGCCGCGGCGCGACGACGCCGACCGAGACCGGGGCGGTCGCGGGGTGCGCGGCGACCGCGTCGAGCACGCCGGAGAGGATGGCCCGCGTCGGCGACGTCGGGCTCACCTCGTCCACGGCCTCGCGCGCGGCGCGAAGGCTCCAGCCGTCGGCTGCCGCGACCGCGGCACCTTCCTCGAGCCAGGCCTCCACGAACCGCAAAACGACCAGCCCCGCCGCCGTCGCCGGCCAGGTGGAGCTGCTCTCCTCCATCCCCGCGAGCGCCTCGAAGAAGGCGGCGTGGTGGAGCATTCGATTGGGTAGACTCACTGCCATCTCCCGGTTTCGGACAACTCGTCCTGACGAGTGAAAGCTTGCGTGCCCTTCTACACCCAACAAGTGTCGTTTCGTGCCACTTGCGGGGCTGTTTCGTGCCAGCCGATTCGTTAGGCAGCAATTGACGCGGTGAACGCGGAACGACCGAGGGGTCACGTCGCGTTTCGCGCGACGTGACCCCTCGGTCGTTGCGGCGGCTCTCGATCGGCGGCGCGCGGTTCTCGGCGATCAGACAGGATGAACAGGATGGAGAGGATGAATGCATCTGCCGCTCATCCTGTTCATCCTGTCCAACAACAGCCGAGAGCCGAGAGCTGCTCTCGTCAGCTCTTCTTTCCCGTCTCCGCGCCGGCGACGTAGCGCGTCGCGCTCTGGTCGAGGCGGTCGAGCGTGCGGCGGATGTCGTCGCCGATCGCCTCGATGCGCGTGATGCTGTGCGGATTGAACTGCGGGTCGAACGGGCTGCGTGCCGGCCCGCCCGAGACCTCGAGCACGGCGTCGAACTTGTACGCGTGCGTCTGTCCCGTCTTCGGGTCGGTCCACTGTCCCTGCCAGGCGAGCGGCCGGTTCTTCGGCCAGATGCCGTAGGGGAGCGCGAAGGTGCGCACCTTGTAGCCGGGGATCACCGAGTCGATGCCCATCACGTTGCGCGCGATCTGCTCCTGCACGACCGCGTCGGAGTACTTGTTCAGCATCGCGTGCCAGAGCGTGTGGCCGCACAGCTCGAAGCCCTGGTCGGCGAGCCACTTCACCTTCTGGAAGCGCCACTCCTTCTTCTGTCCCATGAACTTCGGGCTGTCGCCGAAGAAGTTGTGGCCGGCCGCGCCGCCGTTGAGCATGCAGAACGTCGCGCGGTTCCCCCAGCCCTGGTGCGACTTCGCGAAGTCGAGCCAGATGCCGACCGCGCTCTGCGGGTCGATCTCGAGCTTGCCGTCGCGCTCGACGTAGGCGAACTGCTCGGGCGACGCGTCGTCGAAGACGAAGACGACGGGCGACATGCCGGCGGGCACCTCGCTGAAGTCCTTGTCGAGCAGCTGCCGCATCGTGATCGGGCGGTAGCCGCGGCGGTACACGTCCTCGAGATCGGCGCGGAAGCTCTCGCGCGTCCGCGTGTAGAGCGCGTTCTTCTCGCCGCCGATCACGTGGTACTCGAGCACCGGGATGCGACCGAGCTTGTTCGCGGCCCGCGGCGCCGAGCCGGGCGTGCCGGCGGCGGCGTCGGCGTTCCCGGCGCGTGCGCCGTGCGCGGTCGCCGACGACGCGACCTCGCCGGACGACGACTGCGCCGTCGTGCCGCCCGCGGACGCGGTGGACGAATCGTGAGTGACGGTGGAGGACGCGTTGCCCTGGCTGCAGGCGAGGAGCGTGAGGGCGGCGACCAGGGCGGCGGACGAAGCGGCGATGCTGCGGCGGGACATCGAGAGCTCTCGGGAGGTGCGACGGCTGCGGTGATGGCGCGCGCGGACGGCGCGAGCCGGGGATGAATTGTACACGGCGACGCGCGTTTTTATAGCGCCGTTCTGCCCTACTCGTCGGCCGGCGCGTCGCACGCTCCCCCTGTGACGTCGGGCACCGGCGGCGCGCAACTACGCCCGCGGTCGCCTCCCGATGAGCCGCCGGGAAACCCTCGCCGCCGCGTGGCGTATCACGTGCGTCGAGCGGTCGCGGCCAGGCCGTCGCGGCCAGGCACCGACGACCCGTCGGCCGGGAACGCTCGTGGCCGCTTCGGGTCGCGCCGCGCGGCCGACCGCCGTCCATTCGCACCGACACGCAACGCCACTGTGAAGCGATTCACCTTCCCGACGCCGCACGAGCTGGCGGCCCTCGTCCGCCCCGACCCGTCGCGGCCCGCCCGGCGTTGGCTGCGCGAGCGGTGGCTCCCCTTGCTGGCGGTGCTGCTCGCCATCGCCGGCGTCGCGACGCTCGACAGCTGGCTGGCGACCTGCGGTTTCGCCGGCTGCCCGGCGCCGAGCCAGATCCGCGCCTTCCGGCCCCCCGAGGGCGGGCGCATCCTCGATCGCGACGGACGTTTCATCTCGCGGCTCACGAACATCCGGCGCGTCAACGTCCCTCTCTCCGACGTGCCGCCGCACGTGCGCGCCGCCTTCCTCGCCACCGAGGACCGTCGCTTCTATCAGCACCACGGCCTCGACTGGCGTGGTGCCGCGCGCGCGGCGGTGCGCAACGTCGCCGCCCTCGGCGTCCGCGAGGGGTTCAGCACGATCACGATGCAGGTCGCGCGGAACACCTTCGTCGCCCGCTACTTCAGCGAGCGCTCGATGCGCCGCAAGCTGATCGAGCTGCGCATGGCGCGGCTCATCGAGAGCAGCCTGACCAAGGACCAGATCCTCGAGCTCTACCTCAACGTCATCTACCTCGGCAACGGCGTGTACGGCGTCGAGGCGGCAAGCCGCGATCTGTTCGGCAAGCACGTCGGACAGCTCACGCTCGCCGAGGGCGCGATGCTCGCCGCGCTCCCCAAGGGGCCGTCGGCGTACACGCCGCGCAACAACCCGCGCCGCGCGCTCGCCCGCCGCAACCTCGTGCTCACGCTCATGGCCGATCAGGGCTACGTCGCCCGGCCGCGCGCGGAGGAGGCGGCGCGCCAGCCGGTGACCGTCGCCGAGAACGAGTGGCGGCCGGCGCAGCCGAACGACTCCTACGCCGTGGACGCGGTGCGCGCCTTCGTGGATTCGGTGCTCGGCGTGAAGGACGCGAAGAACGGCGACAAGGAGACGCTGCGCGACGCCGCCGTCTACACGACGCTCGACCTCCGCGCGCAGACCGCCGCCGACCGCGCCGTGCGCCGCCGCGCCGACGCGATCGCGCGCGAGTCGCAGGACTACTACGGCCGCGCCCGCGACCCGATCGAGGGGGCGATGGTCGCGATCGACCCGCGCAGCGGCGACGTGCGCGCCCTCGTCGGCGGCCGGCACTTCGAGCGCGGCGCCTTCGACCGCGCGCTCGCCGCGCACCGCCAGCCGGGCTCCGCGTTCAAGCCGTTCGTCTACGCGGCGGCGCTGAGCGCGGGGATGACGCCGGCGACGATGGTGGACGACGAGCCGGTCGAGGTGCGCACCGGCGGTCAGGTGTGGACGCCCGGCAACTTCAACGACGAGTACCTCGGCCGCGTCACGCTGCGCAAGGCGCTCGAGCGCTCGGCGAACGCCGCCACCGTCCGCGTCAGCCGCTCGGTCGGCGAAGCGCGCGTCGTCGCCGTCGCCCACCGCAACGGGATCGCGAGCAGTCTGCCGGTGGTGCCGGCGATCGCGCTCGGGGCGGTGGACGTCACGCCCATGGAGCTCGTGACGGCCTACGCGCCCTTCGCCAACGGCGGCGTGCGCGTCACGCCGCGCCTCGTCCTGCGCATCGACGCCGCCGACGGTACTCCGCTCTGGGCCGGCGAGCCCCAGCCCGCCGTCCAGGTGATGGACCCGCGCGACGCGTATCAGCTCACCTCCATGCTGCGCGCGGTCGTGGACTACGGCACCGGCCACACGCTGCGCGACCTCGGCGTGCGCGGCGCGGTCGCGGGGAAGACGGGGACGACGAACAACGGCGCCGACGTCTGGTTCGTCGGATACACGCCGACGGTGGTGGCCGGCTTCTGGTTCGGCTACGACACGCCGCGCCCGATCAGCGGCGACGCGAGCGGCGGCCGCCTCGCCGCGCCGGCGTGGGCCGACTTCTACGCGAGCGGCTGGCGCGAGCCGGCCGGCGGCGCCACCGCCTGGCGCGCGCCGCCGGGCATGGAGATGCGCGTCATCGACGCCGAGACCGGCGAGCTGGCGACCGAGTGGTGCCCGATCACCCAGAACGAGTACTTCAAGCCCGGCACCTCCCCGACGTCGCCCTGCCGCGAGCACAGCGGCGAGCCGAGCGACGAGATCTTCGACGAGAACCACAACCGTGGCTGGGTGGACGACATCACCGCGAAGATGGAGAAGGCGCTGAAGAGGGTGTTCAAGTTCTAGGGTCTAGGCCCTACAGCCCTCGAGCCGTTTCCTTTTCCGGCCCACCGCTTGCCTCCTCTCTCCTCGTCTCACACGGGAGAGCTTCATGGGCGAGCGGGAGAACGACATCGAAGGACAACCGCACGACGAGCCGCGCACGCGTGGCGAGCCGGAGCAGGGGGAGGACGTCGCGCGCGAGGCGCGGAGTGTCGAGGGGATCCCGGCCAGCCCGCAGGGCGACGGCGAGGGCGACGACCGGGTGCGGGAGGGAGCACGACACAAGATGAACCCCGAGATCGGCGAAGTGGGCGCCTGAGGGCGGCTCTTGGCTGTTGTTGGACAGGATGAACAGGATGAACGGGATGAAAAGCACACCCAATCCTGTTCATCCCGTTCGTCCTGTCGAGAGCCGAGCGCCGAGGCCGCTCTACAGCAGCCCTACCCAGTCCCGCGCCGTCCCCGCGTAGCCCGGGAAGATCGCGCCGAGCTGCTCGGCGCCGAGGTGGCGGGCGGCGACCTCGGAGAAGACGGCGCGGAAGTCGGTGGTGAGGGCGAGGTCGCGTCCCTCGTAGAGCTGCTCGCGCTCGAGGCCCGGCCAGCGGCCGTGCACGCGCCCACCCTTCACGCTCCCGCCGATGACGAACATCGCGCCGGCGTGGCCGTGGTCGGTGCCGCCGTTGCCGTTCTCGTGCGCCATCCGCCCGAACTCCGACATCGTCATGATGACGACGTCCGACATCCGGTCGCCGAGGTCGGTGACGAGGGCGGCGATGCCGCGCGCGAAGTCGTCGAGCCGGCCGGCGAGCTGGCCCGTCGCGCCGCCCTGGTTGACGTGCGTGTCCCAACCGCCGACATCCGCGAACGCGACCTCGACGCCGACGTCGGCCTTGATCAGCTGCGCGATCTGGAGCAGCCGCTGCCCGAACTGCGAGCGCGGGTACTCGGCGCCGTTCTGTGGTGCGTAGCGGCGCGGGTCGGCGGCGCGCAGCATCTTCACGGCGTCGAACATCTCGCTCCCGGCGCCGTGCACGAGGTCGGCCGAGCCGGTGCGGTAGAGCGCCTCGAGTCGCTCCGCCTGCGTGCCGGTCGCGCGGACGGTGAACTCGTCGAGCGAGCTCATGGCCACCACCGGCGCCGGCCCCTCGAGGATGCGCGGCGTCTGCGCGGCGAGGGCGACGGCGCGGAAGGGCGTCGGCGCGTGATCGCCGTCGCTACCGACCTTGCACGCCTCGCAGGTGCCGCGCGTCGCCAGGTAGCGGTTGAGCCAGCCGTCCGGCGTTCCTTTCTGGTCGGGCGTGCCGGTCTCCATGTAGTCCTGGGCGTCGAAGTGCGACCGCGTCGCGCTCGGGCTGCCGACGGCGTGAATGGGCGCGAGCAGGCCGCGCCGGTACAGCGGCTCGAGCGGCGCGAGCGCGGGGTGCAGCCCGAAGAAGCCGTCGAGGTCGATCGCACTCGCCGTTGCTCCGCCTGACGAGCGAGCCGCCCCGGGCCGCGCGATGGCGATGGACGGCCGGAGCGCGTAGTACGCGCGCTCGCCGTGCGGGACGACGACGTTGAGCGCATCGGCGGCGCCGCGCTGGAAGAGGCAGATCAGCGTCTTGCCACGCGGCGCGCCGAGGCCCGCGGCACCATCGCGCAGCGTCGCGCCGAACGCCGCGCGGCGCAGGAACGTGGGGCTCAGCCCTATCGTGACGAGGGCGAGGGCTCCGGACTTCACGAAGACTCTGCGATCCATGATCCGACTCGGTTCGGGCGATGATCGAACTGCCAGTGACTGACGACTGCGCGCGTCCGCTTGTCTACCGTCGTTGAAACTCGGGCGACCCGATCGCGAGCCCGACCACCTGCGCCAGGCCGCGCACGTCGTCGCGCGGCGCGTCGGCCGTGGCGGGGCCGCGCTCGAGGAGCGGGTGCTCGCCCGAGAGCAGGACCGCGCGCGTGTCGGGCGACGCGTCGCCACCGAGCAGCGCGGCGACGACGCCGTCCACCTGCGCCGCGCGCGGCGCGGCGGCGAGCGAGTCCGCGCCCGTCCAGCCGAACGGGCTCGCGCCCGGCACGCGGCCGGCCGCGAGCGCGAGGCCGAAGTTGATGCGCTCGAGGATCGCGCCGGTGTTGATCCACGCGTCCCCCGTCTCCGGATAGCCGTTCGGCGCCTGATGGCCGAAGAGCGGTTCGCCCAGTCGCGCGACCACGCCCGCGGTGCGTGGCGTCGCGTCGGGCGCCGCGTTCACCGCGCGCAGTGCGCTCACCACCAGCTCGAACGGCGACTTCACCTTCGCGCGGTACGCCGCGCGCGCGTAGAACTCGGGCGACGTGACGATCGTCCACACGACCTGGCGAATGTCGCCGTCGGTTTCGGTGAAGCGGCGCGCCGCGCGCTCGACGAGCGCCGCCGGCGGCATGTCGCTCACGAAGCGGCGGGCGAGCGCGAACGCGATGAAGTGCGCCGTCGCCGGGTGGCGCGCGACGATGTCGAGCACCTCCTCGCCGTCCTCGATCCCGCGGCCGGCCGGCAGATGGTGGCCGAGCACGGTCTTCTCGCC
Source organism: Gemmatimonadaceae bacterium (assembly GCA_035554795.1). Lineage (GTDB taxonomy): Bacteria > Gemmatimonadota > Gemmatimonadetes > Gemmatimonadales > Gemmatimonadaceae > DATMHT01. The sequence goes on from DATMHT010000157.1 coordinate 30,938, forward strand.
GGCGTCGTGCATCACCGGCCGGAAGACGAAGCCGCCGCCCTGCCGCGGCTGCGCGATCGTCCACCCGGTGAGCGCGCGGGCGACGTTGATGACGTCCTGCTGCGTGTAGCCGCCGTCCACGCCGAGCGTGTGCAGCTCGAGCAGCTCGCGGCCGTAGTTCTCGTTGAGGCCCTTGCGACGGGCCGCAAAACGGGTCGGGGGTCGGGGGTCGGGAAGCGGCCTCCAATCGCGTCGAGCGCGCAGCCCCGACCCGCGACCCCCGACCCGCATTCTCTCCGCACTCTCCAGCACCGGTCGCCCGCTGTCCGCCGTGCTCTGCCAGTTGTCCAGGTAGTAGAGCATCGCCGGGCTCTTCGCGACGGCGCCGAGCAGGTCGCGGAACTTGCCGAGCGCGTTGGGGCGGATGACGCGGTCGTCGAAGTCGCTCAGGTAATAGCGCTCGACTGGTCCCTTCGCCGCGTACACGTTGAAGTGGTTCTCCCAGAAGTCCACCATGACTTCCTGGAGTTGCCGCTCGCTCACCACCGCCCGCGCGACCTTCGCCGACGCGACTTCCTGCGCGACGCGCGCGGCGCGTTGACGCGCGCTCCGCAGCTCGGCGCTGTCGGCGGCGCTGAAACCGGCGCTGTCGCCGGTCGCGCCCCGTCGCGTCTCTGCGCGGCGCCGTCGCGCGATCAGCTGCGCGGGCGGCGGATAGTCGCGCATCAGCTCGGCCGGCGACCGGCCGAGCGTCTCGTAGCGCGCCAGCGCCTCGGTGGCCGCGGGGTCGGCGATGCGCGCCGGCTGGAGCTGCTCCGCGATCCACCCGTCGAGCCCGACCTGTCTGACGCGGGCGACGTCGCCGGGGCGAGCGCCGAAGGTCAGCCGGTCGAGCGCCTGGATGATCTGCTGGTCGGCGGCGAGCTCGCGCGGCTCCGGGCTCGGGGCGGGGAAGACGACGGCTGCCGCCGCGCGCCCCGCGCCGCGGGGCTCGTCGCGCCGCCCGCCCGAGGCGCAGCCACCGGCCGCGGCGGCGAGCGCGGTCGCGAGCACGACGGTCCGGGCGAGCGAGGCGGATGGCGGCATGAGATCGCCGTCGCGAGAGGGGATGCGCATCTGCGTCCGGTCTGGGTGTGCTCGTCAGACGCCGGAACGCGTGCCGACGTTAAGCGACCGTCGCGCGACCGTAGCGCGAGCCTCGCGGACGCTGGCCGCTGCCCCGGCGGCGGTCTATGTTAGCGCGTTCCCACGGAGCCGGGCATGGCGACGTTGCGCGACCAACTGCAGGCGAGCCTCGGCGATGCCTACACGCTCGAGCGCGAGCTCGGGGGCGGCGGGATGTCGCGGGTCTTCGTCGCGCAGGACACCGCGCTCCGCCGCCGCGTGGTCGTGAAGGTGCTCCCGCCCGACCTCGCGGCCGACGTGAACGTCGAGCGCTTCGCGCGCGAGATCCGGCTCGCCGCGCGTCTGCAGCATCCGCACATCGTCGCCGTGCACTCGGCCGGCGTCAGCGGCGGACTGCCGTACTACACGATGCCGTACGTGGACGGCGAGACGCTGCGCGCCCGGCTCGCCCGCGACGGCGCGCTGCCGGTCGCGGAAGCCGTGCGCCTCCTGCGCGAGGTGGCCGACGCGCTCGCCTACGCGCACCGCCAGGGCGTCGTGCACCGCGACGTGAAGCCGGCCAACATCCTCCTCTCGGCCGGCCACGCCCTCGTCGCCGACTTCGGCGTCGCCAAGGCGCTCGGCGCGTCGTCGAAGTCCGGGCAGACGACGCCGGCCGACTCCCAGATCACGGTCCCCGGCTTCGCGCTGGGCACGCCGGCGTACATGGCGCCCGAGCAGGCGCTCGGCGACGCCGCCGCCGACCACCGCGTGGACATCTACACGCTCGGCGTCGTCGCCTACGAGGCGCTGAGCGGCCGCGTACCCTTCTCGGCGACGACGCTGCCGGCGCTCCTCGCCGCCCACGTCTCCGAGGTGCCGCCGCCGCTCCGGGGCCTCCGCCCCGATGTGCCCCCCGCGCTCGCGGCGCTCGTGATGCGCTGCCTCGAGAAGGAACCACGCGACCGCCCACAACACGCCGACGACGTCGTCGCCGCGCTCGACGCCATCGCGACCGGCGCCACCGCCGCGGTCGTGCCCGATCGCGATCGGCGAGGACGGCCGTCGCGAGGCGCGCTGCTCTCGGCGCTCGCGGTCGTCGCGCTCGCGCTCGGCGCCGGCGGCGTGTACTTCGCGCGGGCGCGTCGGGACGGCGTCGTCCCGGCCGCGGCCGCCACCGACGGCGTCGCGCCAGCGGCGACGGCGACGTACGCGTCCGTCGCCATCCTGCCGCTCGTCAACGTCGGCGGCGACACCGCCGAGGAGTACTTCGCCGACGGGATGACCGACGAGCTGGCGAGCGAGCTGGGGAAGGTGCCGGGGCTGCGCGTCGCGGCGCGCGCCTCGTCGTTCGCCTTCAAGGGGAGGACGGTCAGCCCGCGCGACGTCGGCGCGAAGCTCGGCGTCACGGCGGTGCTCGCGGGGAGCGTGCGCCGCGCCGGCGGAAAGCTGCGCGTGAGCGCGGAGCTGACGAGTGCGCGCGACGGCACCACGCTCTGGTCGGACCACTACGACCGCGAGCTGAAGGACGTCTTCGCGGTTCAGGACGACGTCACGCGCGCGGTCGTCGGCGCGCTGCGCCTCAGGCTCGCCGGCGGCGCGGCCGACGCCGCGGCACGCCGCGCCGCGCCGACGAGCGTCGAGGCCCACGACGCGTACCTGAGGGGTCTCTACTTCCACAACAAGTTCACGGAGCGCGACCTGCACCGCGGCCTGCGCTACTTCGCCCAGGCGATCGCGGCGGACTCGACGTACGCGCCGGCGTGGGCGCGGACGGCGCAGACGTGGACGGTTCTCGCCGACGACTGGGTCGCGCCGCGCGACGCGTACCCGAAGGCGCGCGCCGCCGCGCTGCGCGCCATCGCCCTCGACTCGACGTCCGCCGAGGCGCACGCGGCGTACGGCACCGAGCTGCTCTGGTACGAGCGCGACCTGCCGGCGGCCGGACGCGAGATGCAGCGCGCGATCGCGCTCGAGCCGTCGTCGGCACCGGCGTACTTCGCCTACTCGGCGTACCTCGCCGTCGTCGGCCTGCGGGACTCCAGCGTCGCCGTGACCCGCCGTGCGCAGCGCCTCGATCCGCTCGCGCCGATGCTGCCGGGCCGGAACGCGTTCGAGCTCGCGTCGCTCGGCCTCCCCGACGAGGCGATCGCCGAGGGGCGCAAGGCGCTCGAGCTCGACCCGCGCTTCGGCCTCGCGCACGTCGCCATCGGCGACGCGTACTCCGCGCAGGGCCGGTACGCCGAAGCGCTCGCCGAGTACCGGCGCGTGGACGGGCTGGAAGCGGTGACGCGGGCGCGCATGGCGCGCACCGAGGCAGCGCGCGGCGACACCGCGGCCGCGCGCCGGATCCTCGCGCAGCTCGAGCAGGCGAGCCGGAGTCGGTACGTCCGTCCCGAGGAGATCGCGTCCGTCTTCCTCTCGCTCGGCCCGCGCGACTCGGTCTTCGCCTGGCTCGATCGCGCCGTCGCGGCGCGATCGAAGGGCGTCATGCTGCTCGCCGTGGAGAAGCGCTGGGACCCCGTGCGCGGCGACCCGCGCTTCGCGGCGATCCTGACGGAGATCGGGCTCGCGCGCTGAGCCACGTCCGCGTCGCGGCGCGCCTCGCGGCGCGCCTCGCGCCCTGGCCTTCCTCTTGCCCCCCGCGACGCCACACGAGGAGAACCGCCATGCCCAGACTACGTGCTTTCGCGATCGCGCTCGCCCCGGCGCTGCTGCTGCTCGCCGCCTGCGACATCAACTTCAAAGGCTCGTCGGCGAAGCAGGACACGACCGTCATCGCGCCATCGGCCGACTCGGCGCGCGCCGCCGGAGCGCGCGACTCGGCGCGCTCGGCGACCGTCGGCGGCGTGCCGGCGGTGCCGGGGGACAGCGCGGCCGTGCTCGCGGCCGGCGCCGCCAGCGACTCGGGCGCGCTGCAGCTCTATCCGACGCAGCCGCGGCGCGGCGGCGTGCTCTTCGCCTTCGCGCCCGGCGTCGCCACGGCGCAGCCGCGCTGCACGTGGAAGGGAGCGCCGCTGCCGTGCTACCAGGTCGGCGGCGGCGTGCTGCTGACCGTGCCGCTGCCCGCCGACGATCCGGCCGGGTCGTACACGCTGACGGTGGACCGGCCGGGCGGCGCCCGGATCACGCGCCAGGTGACGGTGGCCGACAAGGACTTCGGCCGCGAGCTCGTCTTCCTCGATCCACCCCACTACGCGCTGCTGCGACAGGGGGCCGATGTCGCGCGGGACGCCCGCGCCGTGCGCGGCATCCTCAGCGGCGAGACGCCCGACCGGCAATGGAGCGGCCGGTGGAAGGAGCCGCTGCCGGGCGGTCGCGGCACGAGCTACGGCGTGGACCGCTTCTACTATCCGGCGTCCGACTCGTCGCGCGCGATCACGTTAGGCAGCACGATGCGCACGCACGGCTCCTTCGGCACCGACACCACCGAGGCGCCGGCACCGGGCGGGAAGGGGAGCGACGTGCCCGGCTGGCGCCACGCCGGGATCGACATCCCGGCGGTCCGCGGGCGCGAAGTCGCCGCGCCGGCGGCGGGCACGGTCGCCGACGTCGGCCAGTACATCCTCACCGGCAACACCGTGCTCGTGGACCACGGGCAGGGTGTCTTCTCCGCGTACTTCCACCTCGACACGGTGCTCGTGCGCAAGGGCGATCGCGTGCGCGCCGGCCGCACGCTCGGCCGCGTCGGCGCGACCGGCCTCGCGACCGGACCGCACCTGCACTACGGCGTCTACCTGCACGGCCGCGACGTGGACCCCTGGGCCTGGCGCGACATGCCGCCGTTCGCGCTCGGAGACTCGGCGTCGCTGGCGGTGCGGCGGTAGGGCGGCTCTCGGCTTCGACGCGAGTCGTTTCGCGACGTGCGGCGGTCCGCTTTTCCGGTCATCGTGACGTGCGTCACAACGTTCTGACCGAGGTGGCTCCGAAGGCGGCGCTGTCGGTGTGGCTGACGTACCACAGCGGGAAGCGGGAAGCGGTAAGCGCGAACGTCGAGGGGCCGGCATCCGTGATACGGAGCCGGCCCCTCTGCTTGCGCCTACCGCCCACCGCTTACCAGCAGTTACGCCTTCTCGCTCTCCGCCGTCGCCGCTCGCAGCTCGTAGCCGACGCCGCGGACGGTGTGGATCATCGGCGGACCTTCGCTGTCCGCGTCCACCTTGCGGCGGAGGTAGTTGATGTAGACGTCCACGATGTTCGTGGAGGGATCGAGCGGCGTCTTCCAGACGTGCTCGGAGATCTGCTCGCGCGTCACCGGGTGGCCGGCGTGGCGCATGAGGTACTCGAGCAGGGCGTACTCCTTCTGCGTCAGCGAGACCGGGCGGCCGCCGCGCGTGACGGCGCGCTCGAGCGGGTCGAGCGTGAGGTCACCGACGCGGAGCAGCGTCTCGTCGGCGCGGATCGCGGCGCGGCGCAGCAGCGCCTTGACGCGCGCCAGCAGCTCGTAGATGTCGAACGGCTTCGCGAGGTAGTCGTCGGCGCCGGCGTCGAGCCCCGTGACCTTGTCGCTGACGGTGCCGCGTCCCGTCAGCATCAGCACCGGCGCGCGGAAGGCGCGGCGGCGCAGCTCGGCCGCGACCTGAAAGCCGTCCTGCTTCGGCAGGCCGACGTCGAGGATCACGAGATCGGGCACGAGATCGAGCGCCAGCGAGAGTCCGCTCTCGCCGTCGTTCGCCGTGTGGATCTCGTAGCCCGCCGTCGCGAGCGTGCGGCGCACTACCTCTTGCACCTCGCGCTGGTCCTCGACGACGAGGATGCGCGCCGGTGGTGGCGAGGCGCCCGGCGTCGCGGACGCGGAGTCGTGGTCGTCGGCCGCTGAGAACATGCTGCCAAAGCTACGCGACGTGCGTGTTCGAGCAAGCGGTCGGACGACATCTCCTCGCGTATTCACGATGTTTAGAGTGCTCTCACGCGACACGCGCGCGCGGGCACGACGTGCGCGCCGCGCACGCTCGATGCACGCGTACCGCTCACGTGCGCTGCCGCCGCGTCGCCCCTTGAGCGCGCCTCCGGCGTCGGTTTCCTTACCGCGGTGACGACGCCCGACACCTTCGACCCCGAGCGCCCGGCCGCCGCCCCCGCCGCCGCTCCCTTCGGCGCGCCAGCCGCGCCGCCCCGTGGTCGGGCGGGCGACGAGGTGCTGCGGCTGGCGGTGCGCTGCGGGCTCTTCGCCGCCGCGGCGACCGCGGGCGCGATCGCCGGGTTCGCCATCGGCGCGGGCGACGGCGCGTCGGCCCCGTTCGCGGTGAGCGGCCGCATGCTCCTCGGCGTCCCGGCGAGCGACGGCGTGATGGTCCGCGGAGTCGCCGTCGCCGCGGGCGTGCTGCTGCACTGCGTCGTCGTCATCGCCTGGGCCGTCCCCTTCGTCGCGATCGCGCGCCGGCGCGGCGGTGCCGTGCTCCTCGTCACCGCGGCGCTGTATGCCGCGGCGGTCTACTTCGCGAGCGAACGGTTGCTCCCACCGCTGTTGCGTCTCGGCCACGGCGTGCGCGCGTTTCCCCCACAGGTCGTGCTGCTCTACGCGGTGCTCTCGGTCGCTCTCGGAGCGGGTATGCGAATTGCCTTTTCCGGTAACGCGAGCCCGCCTGCGGCGTCTCATCAGTAAGAGGAAGGAAGAGAGCGCGGCACCTCGAGCAACGGATCCTCTGCCCCATCCCGGGGTCGGACGTCGCACGCGGTGAGGTGGGTTCGGGAAGGTGGCAGCCTTTTCGGGTGTAGCCCGGGAGCAAGGAGGAATCATGGACGTCCTCGTGATGCTCGAGGAGAACGTCGAACAACCGTCGGTGCTCGCGCACGTCAGCTCCGTGCCGTCGCCGCCGCGTTCCGAGCCGGGCATGCCCGCCCGGTCGCGTGACGTCGTCACGCTGTACGGAGCGGCCGATGCGGAGTCGCTCGCGCTCGCGCTGGCGGCGGCCGTGGAGAGCCACCGCGGCGGGGAGGACGGCACCGATGCGATCCGCCACCTCGGCGTCTGGGCGGAGCGCGGCGCCGTTGGCGACACCGCCTGGCGCGACGTGGCGACCGGTCAGCTGATGACGCGCGACGTGTCCATCCCGCTCGACACGCTCCGGGCGACCGCCGGCGAGCTGCTCGGCGAGTGCGGACAGGTGATCCGCCGTCTGGCGGCCGGTCTCGCGATGCCCGACTGGCCCGAGGGCGCGCGGCGCGCGATCAACATCACGCTGACGCCGGTGGCCGAGGTGACCGCCGCGGTGCGCTCCCGCGCCGACGGCTGGCTCGAGATGCTCCGCGAGGCCGACGGCCTCGCCTACGACACCGAAGGAGATTGAGTCACGAACTCTGATTCGTCCGACGCAGGACCAGGAAGGGCCGCCCACCGCGCATGGTGGGCGGCCCTTCGTACTTCCGACGATGGGCCAGCGACGGGCGTCGCCCACCGTCCGCATGCGACCGATCACCGGCGACGGTCTCTGTCCTCCGGCTCTGCCCGCTCACGGGGAACTTCCCCTCTTGACTCCGCCCCGCCGCGACTGCAGCCTCAGATACGATCACGGAGCCGAAGCCGATGCCTCACCAGGTACCACGCCGCCCGCCGCGCCGGCCGTCGGGCGGCGAGCGTGTCTTCACCGACGAAGCCGGTCGCCTCTGGAGCGCCGCCCCACATCGCCCGGGACAGAACGGGCTCGCGGGAGAGGCGGTCGTGTTCGCGTGCATCAGCGACGCGAGGGAGCGGATGCGGGCGATCGCGGTAGACCCGGCGGTGCGCCTCGCGGAGGCGGCGGACGACACGCTCCGCGCCTGGCTCCGCGAGGCGCCACCGATGGGAAGGCTGACGTAGGGGACGAGGGACGGGGGACGCGGGACGAGCGAGCGCTTCGGCGATCGCCTCCCCGTCCCCCGTCCCGTTTTCGCAGGACCACCGGATCACGGCAGGGAGGCACCATTCAATGCGCGAGTACGGGAGCGAGGAGATCCGCAACATCGCGGTCGTGGGGCACGGGGGCAGTGGCAAGACGACGCTCGTCGATGCGCTCGCCTTCGTATCCGGGGCGAGCAAGCGGCACGGCTCGGTGCGCGACGGCACCGCGCTCACCGACTACACGCCCGAGGAGACCGAGCACCACTACTCCATCAGCCTCGGCTGCGCCTACGCCGAGTGGATGGGCGCGAAGGTGAACCTCATCGACGTGCCCGGCTTCCTCGACTTCCAGGGCGACGCGATCGCCGGCCTCGCCGCCGCCGACGGGGCGCTCGTCGTCATCGGCTCGACGTTCGGCGTCGAGGTCGGCACCGAGCGGATGTTCCGCGAGGCGGTGAGCCGCAAGGACCCGGTGCTCTTCGTCGTCTCGATGATGGACAAGGAGAACGCCTCGTTCGACCGCGTCTACGAGCAGATCAAGTCGCGCCTCACCCAGCGCGTCGTGCCGGTCGAGATCCCGATCGGCGAGGGGCCGCACTTCCGCGGCATCCTCAACCTCTTCTCGAAGAAGGCCCACATCTACAAGAAGGGGACGAAGAACGGCGAGTACGACGAGACCGACATCCCCGACGACCAGCGCGCGCTCTTCGACCGGTACTACCAGGAGCTGATCGAGACGATCGCCGCCACCGACGACGCGCTCCTCGAGCGCTACCTCGAGGGCGCCGAGATCACGCGCGAGGAGGCCCTCGCGGCGATGAAGGAGGCGATGAAGCAGGGGACGCTCTTCCCGCTCTTCTGCGTCTCCGCCGAGCTCACCTACGGCACCCGCGCCGTGCTCTCGAAGCTCGTCGAGCTGATGCCGTCGGCGTACGAGATGGAGGAGCTGCATGCCTTCACCGGCGCCGAAGGAAACCGGACGGTCGAGATCCACGCCCGCGACGACGCGCCCTTCGCGGCGCTCGTCTTCAAGACGCACTCGGAGCCGCACGTCGGCGACGTGAGCGTCTTCCGCGTCCTGAGCGGCAGCATCGCCAACGGGCAGGAGGTCTTCAACGCGACGCGCGACACCGTCGAGAAGATGAACCACCTCTCGGTCTCGCAGGGGCGCGAGCGGATCGAGGTGCCGCGGCTGCACGCGGGCGACATCGGCTGCGTCGCGAAGCTGCGCAACACCCACACGAACGACACGCTCTCGACGCGCGAGCACCCCGTGCGGCTGCCGCAGGTCGCCTTCCCCGAGCCGCTCGTCACCTTCGCCATCCACGCGACCGCGCGCAGCGACGAGGAGAAGCTGCAGGTGGGACTGCACCGCCTCCACGACGAGGACCCGACCTTCGAGACGCACTACGAGCCGGAGACCCACGAGACGGTCGTCTCGGGACTCGGCGAGCGCCACCTCGACATCGCGCTCGCACGCCTGAAGCGGAAGTACGGCGTGCAGGCCGAGCTCACGAAGCCGAAGATCGCCTACCGCGAGACGCTCACCGGCCGGGGCGAAGGGCAGGGACGGCACAAGAAGCAGAGCGGCGGCCGTGGACAGTTCGGCGACTGCTGGGTGCGCATCCGGCCGGGGGCGCGCGGCGAGGGCTACGTCTTCAAGGACGAGATCGTCGGCGGCTCGATCCCGAGCAAGTTCATCCCGGCGGTGGACCGCGGCGTCCAGGAGGCGGCGCAGCGCGGCGTGCTCGCCGGCTATCCGGTGGTGGACTTCACCGTCGAGCTGTTCGACGGCTCGTACCACTCGGTGGACTCGAACGAGATGTCGTTCAAGATGGCGGGGATCCTCGCCTTCAAGACGGTGGCGCAGAAGTGCCGCCCGGTGCTCCTCGAGCCGCTCGACGAGCTCGAGATCGCCGTCCCCGAGCAGTACCTGGGCGACGTCATGGGCGACCTCTCGGCGCGCCGCGGTCAGATCCTCGGCACCGACTCGTTAGGCGACGCCCGCGGCACCCTGGTGCGCGCCGTCGTCCCGCAGGCCGAGCTCCACCTCTACGCCACCGATCTCCACTCCATCACCCAGGGTCGCGCCACCTTCCAGCGGCGTTTCAGGGGCTACGAGCAGGTCCCCGGCGACGCCGCCCAGCGCGTCATCGACGAGGCGGCGAAGAACAAGGAGGAGATGGTCGAGGTGTGAGAGAGAGGCCCTGGGCCCTCATTCACGTCCCGTACGTCACCAGTATCACTCCCGACGGATACCCGATCCCGAACCGGAAGGTGGCTTCGCCGGGGTTCAGGTAGCGGATGCTCTTGATCCCCGCCGTCGGGAGCTGGTGCAGGGTGCCGAGGCGGCCGTAGTGCATGTCGTCCACGAACACCGCCGGCGTGCCGTCGCTCGACGCGTCGAGGATGCTCGTCGCGCCGCGGTGCTTCAGCATCATCGGCCGCAGCAGCTCGATCGCCTCGTACGCGTACGCGGCGTGCGACGACAGGATCTCGTCCTCGAGGAGCAGGTCGTTCGCGCCGCGCTCGGCGGTCTCCGTTCCCGGCCGCCGGGAGCCGCCGCCCGCCGTGTGGCACGCGACGGCGGAGGAGGCGGCGAGCAGGCTGGCCGCGGCGACGGCGATCGCGACCGCGCGCCGCGCCGCGCCGTACTTCGCGAGCAGCCGGAAGGGACGCAGCACGTAGTAGAGCGGGTAGAGCGGTGCGGGAAGCGGGAAGCAGTCCCAGTCGCCCTCGTTCGGCGTCGCGAGCAGCCGGACGCGGTCGCGCCACCGCTCGCGGCTCCGCAGCTGGAACACGCTCCGCTCGAGGTCCTGCGCGGTCGCCTCGCCGGGCCGCTCGGTGAAGAGGCGCGCCGTGATCTCGTCGGCCAGGGCCCGCACCGCGGGCTCGGCGCGCGCGCGGCCGGCGACGTGCTCGGGCACGGGCGCCGCGAGCAGGTCCGCCGCCAGCGCGATGCCTAACGAGAGGATCCGCACGCTCCCCGACGCCCGGGCGCGCGCGAACAGCACCGCCCAGTCGAGCTCCCGCTCGACCTCGACGAGTCGCGCGATGTCGGCGATCCACGCCAGCCGCTCCCAGAGGTGCGAGTCGGCGTGCACGCAGAGGATCAGCAGCAGGTCCTCGGGCGAGAAGGACGGTACCTCCCGCCCGGCGAGTGGCGTTCGCCGCAGCCGTGCCCACACGCCCGCCGGGTCGAGCGCGAGCACCGACTGCGGGAAGATCTCGCCGTGCACGTCCACGCGGAGCTTCCCGTCCACGCCGACGAGGTTCAGCTCGTGGTTGAACTGCTGGGCGCGCGTCCACGGCGCGAACAGCGAGTAGCCGCTGGCGAGCAGCAGCTCCTTCGCGCGCCCGAGGTCGCGCGCCCGTACGAGCACGTCCAGGTCGCCGAACTGCCGCAGCCCCACGTTGCCGTAGAGCAGGGCGGCGAGCGCCGGACCCTTGTACGGCACGGCGGGCACGCCGCGCGCCTCGAGCAGCGCGAGCAGCTTGAACAGCTCGGCGGTGAGAAAGACGTTCCGCCGCAGATTGTCGCGCAGCGCACGCTCGAGGGCGGCCCGCACCGCTGGCGGCGCGACGCCCGCCTCGCCGAGCGCGTCGGCGACGAGCGGGAGCATGCCGTGCGGGCGCGCGAGGCGGACGAGCGCGTCCCAGTCCACCTCGCGCGCCGCGGCGATCGCCGCCACGCGCGCCGCGCGGTCGGCGTCGAGGCGCGCGCACGCGAGCAGCAGCTCCTCGTGGCCGGCGCGTGCCGGCAGCGCGATCGTCGTCATGGGGTGGTCACCGGGTTGGTCGTGGGAGCCGCCGCCCGCGCGCCCTCGCTGCCGAAGACGAGCACGGGGCTGAACTGGCCGACCCACGCCGCCGGCTCGCCGGCGGGCTCGCCGTCCACCGTCACCCAGGCGTGCCCGTGCATCTCGCCGCCCTCGCGGCGCATGCCGACGAGCAGCGACGGCCGCGCGCCGGCGGCGCCGAGGAAGCGGTAGGCGAGGAGGCTGCGCTGGAGGCAGCCGATGTCGGCGCGCACGAGCGGCGCGTACAGCAGGCGTGACAGCGCGACGACCCGGCGCTCTCGGGCGGTGTCGCGCGCGGTGTCGCGATCGGCTCCCTTCGGCGGGACGACCATGAGCTGCACGAGTCGCGGCAGCGGCACGACACGCTTCAGCAGCGGCAGGACGAGCGCCCACGCCGCCATCCGCGCGGCGAGCCACGCGTCGGCCGGCGAGGTGATGCACTCCCGGGTCGCGCGCACGCCGTCGCGCGCCAATGCGCCGAGGCGGCGGAGCGCGCCGACCGTACCCGCGCCATTCGCGCGCGTGCCGCGCATGCCGGTGCGGCTCATGCGCCCACCGCGTGCCGCTCGCCGCCGTCCGTGCCGGACGCGACGGGGAAGGTGTGCTCGATCGCGTCGAGGATCGCCGGCACGCGATCGAGTCCGGTGGCGAAGCGGACCTCGTACACCGGCACCCGCGAGACGAGCGCGAGGTACTGCGCCATCATCCGCCCCTTGCGCGTCGGATCCTCGAGGCTGAAGCAGTACGCGTGGGCGAGGACCGCGGTGAGCGCCGCGGCGGCCGACAGCCGCCGGACCTCGGCGCCGCTGGCGACGCCCTCGTCGCGCGCGAGCACGTAGAGCGCGGCGAGCGGCACCGCCTCGGCGAAGTCACCGGCCACACCCGACACGTGGGCGCGTCCGTTCGCCGCGCCGCGGTCGTGGCCGAAGAACGTGGCCGACGCCGGACGCAGGCGCATCCCGAACGGCAGCTGGCGCACGTGCACCGCGGCCGCCGCCGGATCGGCCGGCGTGTCCACGACGACGGCGTCGTCGGCCCAGAGGGGGTATCCGCGCCGGCTCAGCGCGTACGCGAGCGTGGTCTTCCCCGTCTCCTTCACCGCGCACAGCGCGATCACGCCGTGCGGCGCGCGCACCGCGCTCGCGTGCAGCACCTCGAGCCCGCGCGACTGGAGGACGAGCGGCAGGACGGAGCGGCGGTAGGCGTCGCCCACCCGGTCGGCGTCCGTGCCTTCCGGCACCACGGCGACGACCCCACCGGTCCGCGCGAACCGGAAGCTCCCGACGCCGAGCAGGTGGAACCAACGCTCGCCGTCCTCGATGTGTCCCAGCGCACACACACTTCCGTCGTGCTCGCGCCACGCCTCCACGCCCTCGCCATCGGGGTCGGGGAGGGGCGGAGCCGGTGTTCCCGGCGGAGCGATGATCAGCTCGGGGAGCTTGTCCATGTTCGACGATAAGACGATCGCGCGGCGTGTGCCAGAACGACCTGGCCCCAAACGCCGACCGCCCGGATCGTGGAGGATCCGGGCGGTAGGGTCGTGGAGGGTCAGTGGAAGTGTGAGAGCGCGATTACGACTGACCCACCCACGGATTGCACGAGGTCTTAGCGACCCGAGCCCTGCTCCTTCAGGTTCTCACCCGGGTCGCCACCCGCGGTGCTCAGCTTGCCGCCGCCGCCCTTCACGACCTCGGCGACGTGCCCGACGTTCGCCACCTTCAGCGACGTCCAAGGCTTCTTGGTCTGATTCTTCATGCCCCACTCCTTGGTGAATAGCGTTAACCAACACTAACGAACCTCGACTGCCACCGCCACTACCCTTGCAACTCCTGAACCCGACTGCCAACTGCGCCTTGCCGACTGCCTAACAACGTTCGCGCGCCCACACTTCCAGGTTGATCGTGTCCCACATGTTGAAGTACTTCCGGCTCTGCTGAGTCGCGAGCAGCTCCCTGAACGTCGGCTCCATCTTCGAGACGTCCACGATGCCGAGCCGCTCGAGCGTCGGCACGCCACCGAGCCGCTCCCAGCCGCCCTGCCACTCGCGGTGCACCACCGAGGCGAAGTAGTTCACCGCCACGACCTTCTTCTGGGCCTCGAACCCGAGGTGTGGGAAGCGGCGCGCCATCGCCTGCCTGACCAGGCCCTTGCTCCGCCCGCCGCGATTCAGCACGTCCGGCGGGATGCGGAAGAGCAGCTCGACGAGGTCCGCGTCCCAGTACGGCGACAGCTTCCGCTGGCCGAGCCGGCGTCCGGCGTCGAACGTCTCCTCCACCTCGAGCGTGGGGAGGAGATGGTCGAGCGCACGCTTCATCGTGCGCAGGTAGAATTGTCCGAACTCCGGCTGGCCGGTATTGCGCTCGGCGCGCTCGTTCAGCTCGCGGCGCAGCTCCGGCTCCGGCGCGACCCAGTCGGGCGTGGTGCGAGCGATGAAGCGGCGCTTGTTCGCGTCGAGCACCGACGGCGCCGTCCGGCGGAGCATCTCGACGGCGGCCCCGGTCAGCAGCGGCTTGCCGCCGAAGTACCAGGCCATGTCCTTGACCAGGCTCCAGCTCGACGTCGTGTACGACTTGCGCTGGGTGCGCCACAGCTCGTAGAGCCCGCGGAAGTCGAAGGCGCTGATCAGGTCCGCCGCGAGGTACGACGAGACGCCGAGCCACTCGTCGCCACCGCTCCCGGTGAGGATCGTCGTGCAGCCGCGCCGCTGACCCTCGGCGGCGAGATGCATGTACGCCGGGAGCCAGAAGTTGAGCAGCGGCTGCGCCGAGGTGCGGCTCAGCTCCAGCGCCGACATCAGGAGCCCGTCGCGGCCCGCGGCCACGTCGAACGGGATCATCGCCTGCGGGAGCCCGAGATCGTGGGCGACGCCGCGCTGAACCGACTCCTCGTTGCACTCCGGGTCGGGGAAGGCGAGCGAGAGCGCCCACGGCACGGGGTAGCCGCGGTCGCGGCTGTTCTCCGCGGCGAGCGCCGCGATGCTCACCGAGTCGAGGCCGCCGCTCAGGAAGATCCCGGCCGGCCCCGAGTCGAGGCAGCGGCTCACCGCGCGATCGAAGGCGTCGTCGAACCGCTCGACGGCGTCGTCGCGCACCCACTGCATCGGCTGGCCGAGCGGGGCCGGGTCCCAGTAGCGGTACGACTCGACGCCGCGTGACGTGCGGCGCATCGCGTGGCCGCTCGGCAGACGGTTGACCGCGGCGTAGTACGTCTCACCGATGGCGGACCAGCGGCCGCACAGCCGGTCGGCGAGCGCCGCGCGATTGAGCGTCGTCGGGACGCTCGGCAGCGCGACGAGCGCGTCGAGCGACGACGAGACGAACAGATCCTCGCCGACCTCGGCGTAGTAGAGCGGATGGATCCCCATCCGATCGCGGGCGCAGAAGAGCTGGTCGCGCTCGCCGTCCCAGACGACGATCGCGAACAGCCCGCGGAGGTGGGGCAGCATGTCGGCGCCCCAGCGGAGATAGGCGCGCGCGACGCGCTCGGCGTCGCTGGCCGCTGGAGCGACGCCCTCGAGCCGCCGGTCGAGCTCCGCGCGGTTGTGGAGCACGCCGTCGAACACCACGCCGCACGTCGCGACGTGCGCCGTCGCCGGGCGCGGAGCGCCGCCGCCGACGAGGCGCAGCGACCGGTTGCGGCCGGCGGGCGCGACGATGCTGTCTCCGTCGCGCCAGGCGCCGAGCGCGGCGACCCAGCCGGTCGCCGCGCCGGCCCCGACGTCCATTCGCGGGGCGGCGAGGTCAGCGACCGTCATTCGCGTCGATGAGCTCGCGTTCGATCAGGACGGCGAGGAAATCGTCGAGCTCGGCACGCAGCTGGGCGGGATCGACGTCGAACTCGCTCTCGAGCGAGGCCATCACGCTCCCCTTGTCGGCGCCGCTCGTGAGGAGGTCCCAAGCGCGGGCGCTCGTGTCGCTGAGCTCGCAGATCTGGTTCGTGCGGAGATGGACGAGCACGACGTCGCCGCCCATGCGCTGCGCGACGACGTTCGGGTTCACGCGAAAGCGCGACCGATCAGCGGCCGGACGGTCGTGGGGCGAGGTCACGTTCTCCGCTGCGGCGGCACTGACGGTCATCGGTTCTCCAGGAGGGCACTCGAGTGTGGCTCACTTGCACGGCACGTGCCGGATTGAGCCCGGCCAATCTGCAGGCCTATGTCGTTGTGGGATTGCTGGTTAACACCCTGTAGACGGCGTCGGCTCAAACAGCTGTCGGAGGCTCCTGTGGCACCGGTGCTTCAGGTCGGCTGGCTCGGACGCGACGAGTCGCCCTCCCATGCCGGGCGCCAGCAGGCAACGCGTCGGTCGTGCCCCTGTGAGACGACGAAACGAGCGCGGGCGCTCCGGAAGAACTCCGGAGCGCCCGCGCTCGTTCGCTGCCCGCGTGATCGAGCGGGACTCAGCCTGCCTTGCTCTGCTTCCGCTTCCGTCCGCCGGACTTGGCCTTCGCCGCGATCTCGATCGGGACGATGTCGGGGGTGGACTCGGCGGGGACGCCGCAGCCGCCACCGCCCGCGGGGCGCGGCTGCCGGTAGACGAAGCGCTCGCCCTGATAGTTGCGGAAGATCACCTCGTCGTCGTTGATCTCCTCGACGTACTCGGGGAGGAGCGGCACCTTCCCGCCGCCGCCGGGCGCGTCGATGACGAAGTGCGGAACGGCGAGCCCGCTCGTCCACCCGCGCAGCGCCTTGATGATCTCGAGCCCCTTCTGCACCTGGGTGCGGAAGTGCTCGCCGCCGGCGACCTGGTCGGCCATGTAGATGTAGTAGGGGCGGACGCGCGCCTTCAGGAGGCGGTGCATCAGCTCCATCATGACCTTCGGGTCGTCGTTGACGCCCTTGAGGAGCACGGTCTGGCAGCCGAGCGGGATGCCGGCCTTCGCCAGCCGGTCGAGCGCGGCGACCGACGCCGGCGTCAGCTCGTCGGGGTGGTTGAAGTGCGTGTTCATGTACACCGGGTGGTACTTCTGCACCATCTCGCAGAACTCGGGCGTGATGCGCTCGGGCAGGTGCGACGTGATGCGGCTGCCGATGCGGATGATCTCGATGTGCGGGATCGCGCGCAGCTGCTGGAAGAAGTACTCGAGCCGGCGGTCGGAGAGCATCATCGGGTCGCCGCCGCTCATGATGACGTCGCGGATCTCCGTGTGCTGCCGGAGATACTCGAACGCCGAGTCGAACTGGTTGAGCGGGATCTTCTCCGGGTCACCGACCTTGCGGCGCCGCGTGCAGAAGCGGCAGTAGCTGGCGCAGACCGGGCTGACGAGGAAGAGCGCGCGGTCGGGATAGCGGTGCGTGATGTTGGGGACCGGCGAGTCCCCATCCTCGTCGAGCGAGTCGATGACGCCGTCCACCACGTCGAGCTCCTGCACGGTGGGGACGTACTGATTCCACATCGGGTCGCCCACTTCCTTGATCTGCCCGAGCGCCGCGGGCGTGATCCGCATCTGGAAGTTGTCGAACGCCGGCTTGAGGGCCTCGACGTCGATCACGTCGTGTCCGAACTTCTCGGCCAGCTTGTCGAGGGAGCTGATGCTCTCGTCCCGCAGGATCTTCTGCCAATCGCTCATTGTGCTGCCGCTCCGCGCCCGTGATGGTGGGCTGTGGTGGAACCGTGGACTCCGGTGGTACAACTACAAGGCCTAGGACCTAGGCCCTAGCCTCTTCGTGTAGATCACGCGGTCGTCGCCCGGCGCGTAGAACTCGCCGACGCGGGCCGCTTCGGTGTAGCCGCGCGCGAGGTAGAAGCGGCGCGTCGGCTCGTACTCGGCGCGCGACGACGTCTCGATGACGAGCAGCCGCGCGCCGGCGCTCTCGAGCCGCCGCTCGACCTCGGTGATGAGGAACGTGCCGGCGCCCGTGCCCTGGACGGCCGGGTCGACCGCGATCCAGTAGAGGTCGTAGGTGCGGTCGGTCGCCGGCGTCGCGCCGTAGCACGCGTAGCCGACGAGCGTGCGATCGGGCGTCGCGAACGCGCCGACGAAGAGGTAGTCGGGAGGCGGAAGGGTCGGGCTCGCCGCGTCGGCGCGGGAAAGCGATGCGTCGCGCGATGCGCCGGTGACGCCCGATGCTGCCGGCGGAGCGAGATTCCCGGTGGGGGGGCCCCCCCGTCGCACGCCCAGCCCTTCGTCGAACAGCTCGAGCGCGACCTCCACCTCGTCGTCGCGGAAGACGCCGGTCGCTCGCAGGATGCTCTCGACGCGCGGGCGGTCGCTGGCGCGCAGCGGTGCCATCATGATGGACGCTCCGGTGAGCACCGGCGTCGGCACGCGCGTCGTCACCGTCAGCCTCGCTGGGACGCGATGTTCGGCGTCGCGGCCGACGACGACGACGAGGCGCGGGGCACGCGCGCCCGCCGCGGCGGACGCGTCGCCTCGGGCTTCGCGAGCGACAGCGCCGCCGCGACGGTTCCCTCGTTCTCCGCGCCCGCCGCCAGCGGGAGCGCGGCGCTGCTGTCCGACGCCTCGCTGCCGCGCATGCCGGAGAGCGCCTCGGTCAGCTCCCATCCCTGCGACACCGGGACGTAGCCGCCGCGCGAGAGCGCGGTCTCGCAGACGAGCTGCACGAGCATCGTGTAGTCCACGCCCGCGACGCGCGCCATCCGCGCCAGGCCGGCGGTCGGCGCGAAGTCGGGATTGGCGTTGACCTCGAGCACCCACGGCCGGCCGGCGGCGTCGATGCGGAAGTCCACGCGCCCGTAGCCCGAGCCGCCGACGGCGCGCCACGCCGCGAGCGCGTGCGCCTCGAGCTGCGCGATCAGCTCCGACGGCAGGTTGGCGGGGCAGGTGGGCGCGGCGCCGAGGTCCTCGTCGGAGCCCTCCTCCCACTTCGAGCGGTAGGAGACGATGCGCCAGAGGTTCGACGGCATCGCGCCGAAGTCGATCTCGGCGACCGGCAGCACGGTGTTGCCGACGATGCCGACGTTGACCTCGCGGCCGTCCACGAAGCGCTGCACGACGATCTCGTCCCAGCGCGTGTGCATCGCCTCGACGCGCGCGGTCAGCGCCTTGACTGACCGCACCACCGACCGCTGCTCGACGCCGATGGAGGCGTCTTCCGCGGCCGGCTTGCAGATCGCCGGGAAGCCGACCGTCGGCAGCGCGCCGCCGCGGCGCACCGCGGCCCAGCGCGGCACGGGCACGCCGGCGCGGTCGAGGATCGCGTTGACGAGCGGCTTGCGCAGGCAGAGCGCGGCCGTCCAGCTCGAGCTGCCGGTGTGCGGCACGCGCAGCATCTCGAGCGCGGCGATGACCGCGGGCTCGAGCGCGGCGACGCCTTCGATGCTCTCGCAGAGGTTGAAGGCGAGGTCGTACTTCCCGCGCCGCACGCGCTCGAACCAGCGCCCGTCGGGGTTCACGGGGATGCGCTCGGCGCTGTGGCCGAGCGCCTCGAGCGCCCGCTCGACCGCCTCGACCGTCTCGAGGATCGCCTGGTCGGGCGGCGTCGTCGCCGAGCCGAGCGCGCAGACGCCGTCGAAGATGACCGCGACCTTCATGCGACCCCCGAGGAGAGACGTGAGTCGTGCGCCGTCCGCCGGCCGTTCGCCGACGCGGCCGGGCGCGCGGATGCGACGCCGAGCGCGATCCCTTGCCGCTCCGCCGCCGCCAGCACGCACGCCTGGATCAGCGCGTCGTAGGAGAGGCCCGCCGCGCGCGCCGCCTTGGGGAGGCACGAGTTGTCGGCGGGGTCGGGGAGGATGCCGGGGAGCGGGTTGATCTCGACGACCCGCGGCGCGCCGGCGGCGTCGAGCCGCACGTCCACGCGCGACCAGTCGCGGCAGCCGAGGGCGCGGTACGCGCGCAGCGTGACGTCCTCGATCGCCGAGCGCAGCGCGTCGCCGACGCGGGCCGGGCACTCGAACATCTCGAGCGGGTTGTCCGGCCGGTCCCACACCCACTTCGCCTCGTAGCCGTACACCGGGAGCGCACCCTCGGGGAGCGCGCCGAAGTTCATGCCGACGAGCGGGAGCACGCGCGCCGCGTCGCCGTTGCCGAGCACGGCGCAGGTGAACTCGCGCCCCGGCAGGTATTCCTCGACGAGCACCGGCTGCTGGTAGGCCTCGAGCAGATAGGCCACCTGCGCCTCGAGGTGCTCGAGGGTGTCGCAGTAGTTCTTCTCGGTGATCCCCTTCGACGAGCCCTCGTGGACGGGCTTCACGAAGAGGGGAAGGGCGAGGGACGCGGGACGCGGGACGTAGGACGAACGACCTCGAGACGCGACGTCCCCCGTCCCCCGTCCCCCGTCCCGCATCGCCGCGACGAGGGCGTCGAGGTCGGCAGCGTCGCGCACCACCGCGAACGCCGCCGTCGGCACGCCGTGGTAGGCGAGCATCTCCTTCGTGCGCCCCTTGTCGAGGCAGAGCGAGAGCGTCAGCGGATCGCTGCCCGAGTACGGGACGCCGAAGAACTCGAGGATGGCGGGGACGTGCGACTCGCGGTTCACGCCGCGCAGCCCCTCGGCCATGTTGAAGACGATGTCGAGCCCGCGCGCGCGCTCGGCGCGCAGCCGCTCCGGGAAGTCGGGCGTCGCCTCGAGGTGCACGACCTCGCCGAGGCCGGCGAGCGCGGCGGCGACGGCGGCGATGGTCGCCGGCGAGTCCCACTCCGCGTACTCGTCGTCGGCGACGAGCTCGGCGACGGCGGTGGCGGCGGCGCTACTGGGAGGCTCTTCGTCGCCGGCGAGCTCGCCGGCGACGAGTGCGTCGCGGACCGCGTCGGGAGACGCGCCGCCCGCCGCCTGGGCGCTGCTGGCCGCGGCGGGGAGAGGCTTCTGGTTGTAAGCGAAACCGATGCGAGTCATCCGGTCCTGGTACGCCGCGACACGGACGATGCCGCGGTGTGGTGGAATCGCCGGGAAGCCCCGGCCGCGAGACTCGGCCCGCGCGCTCGTATCGCCTCCGCGACCGCCGCGCCGTCGTGCCGCTCTCGCCTGTACTGCGCTTCCGGACTGTCGGTCGGCGTCGCGACTCGCGCGCCTAACGCCGCCCTGGTGTGCTGCTGGCTCGCCTTGCTCCCCGCGTCGTCGCCGGCATCGCGCCGTGCTCCTCGCGGTCCGCCTAACAAGCGGGGGCAAGAGCCATTCCACCATTGGCCCTCGCGAGCTCTCGCGATATTACGAGGGACGAGAGGGCAGCGCAACAACTTTTTTTCGAGGGCCTCGGACCCAGGGCCCAGGGCCTGGACGGACCGCTCGGGATGCTCCCAACGGCTGCCCCAAACCAGACACCTTCGACCGTGGGCCAGGCCCTCGGCCCTACGCCCCGGGCCTCGCTCTCACACCTTGTGAAAGCCGACGCGCGCCGCCTCGCGGCGGTCGGGGGCGAGGTAGATCTCGAAGTCGGAGAAGAACGCCGGCGCCTCCGCCTGCAGCACGCGGAGCACCATCACGGCGAGGCGGCGGATCTCCAGCTCGGCGGCCTCGCTCGCGCGCAGCTCGAGCATCGTTCGCCACGCGCGGGCGTTCCCGGTCATGACGATCTTCGTCTCGGTCGAGTTGGGCAGCACGCCGCGCGCGGCCTCGCGGGCCATCTTCCGCCGGTGGACCTTGTCGGCCACCCAGCCGTAGCGCTCCATCAGCTGCTCGACGAGCCAGACGTAGCTCGCCTGCGCCTGCTCGATCTGCTCGCGCCAGCCCGCCTCGAGCGTCGCGTCGCCGGCGATCGCCGGCGGCACGACGAAGCACGCGTCGGACTCGTCCACGTAGCGCTGCGAGAGCTGCGAGTAGGCAAAGCCGGCGCGGTGGCGAATGAGCTCGTGCGTCAGCGACCGGCTCACGCCCTCGAGGAGCAGCGAGTAGTTCGCGTGCTCGAGCACGGAGCCGTGCCCCTGGCGCTTGATGTTCTCGAGGTACTCGCGCGTCGACCGCCCCGCCGGATTCTTCTGCGACATGTAGCAGAGCCGCCCCGCGAACTCGGCCAGTCGCTCGCCGTCGGTCGCCTCGCCCATCCAGGCGACGCCGAGGTGCGCGGGCTCCGCGAAGCTCGGGCGCGCGAGCACGGTGACGCGCGGCTCGTAGAAGAGGCGGCCCTCGAGCGAGGGGGCGGCGGCGGTGCTCTCGGGGGACGGCGACATCGGCAGAGCGGGTGAGCGGTAAGCGGGAGGCGGTGAGCGCGGGCGGGATCGGTGAGGCGGCTTCGGGCGCAGCGCGGGATCGCGCTTGCCGCGTACCGCCTACCGCGTGCCGGCCGGCTTCGCGCTCAAGCTAAATCGCGTCTTCCAGCAACGCGAGGCGGAATCGCGCGTAGGCGCGCTCGCCCTCGACGCGCGCGAGTGCGGCCCGCGCCGGGGCGGGCAGCGGCGGGAGCGCCGGGTCGTACTTGATGTCGCCCGTGGCGCGCTGGCCGGGGAGCGGGACGATCACGCCGGGGTTGAGCACGCCCGCCGGATCGAAGGCCGCCTTCACCCGCGCGAACAGCGCGCGCGCGCCTGCCGGCCAGACGCGCTCGAGCAGTGGGGTGCGCAGCCGCCCGTCGCCGTGCTCGCCGGCCAGCGTCCCGCCGAGCCGCGCCGTGAGAGCCACGACGTCGTCGAGCAGCGCCTGCACGTCGTCGTGCCAGCCGGGCCGCGTCACGTCCACGAGCGGGTTCACGTGCACGTGCGCGTCGCCGGCGTGGCCGAAGATGACGCCGCGGAGCCCGCGCCGCGCGAGTGCGTCCCGCACGCCGCGCACGTAGTCCGGGAGCCGCTCCGGCGGCACCGCGCCGTCCTCGACGAACTGCATGCTCTTGAGCGAGGGGTCGAGCCGGGCGAGCACCGGGCTCGCGGCGTGGCGCAGCTCCCAGAGCGCGGGCTCCTCGACGGCGTCGAGGGCGAGCGTGACGCGCGTGGCGCCGGCGCGCTCGAACGCTTCGCCGAGTGCGCCGGCCCGGCGCACGGCGTCTTCGAGGTCCGCGCCCTCGACCTCGGCGAGGAGGACGGCCTCGGTGCCGGCGGGTACCTCGGGCGACTCGATGCGCTGCCCCAGCGCGGCGCCGCTGGCGAC
>DATMHT010000158.1:0-8814 GCA_035554795.1 Gemmatimonadaceae bacterium
GAACGGCTGGCCGCCGCTGCAGTGGCTCGCCATCGAGGGCGCGCGCCGCTACGGCCGTGGCGATCTGGCCGACAGCGCGCGCGCCCGCTGGCTCTCGCTCGACCGCCGCACCTACCGCGCGACGGGGAAGATGACGGAGAAGTACGACGTCGTGAACCCGGCCCGCGCCGCGGGCGGCGGCGAGTATCCGACGCAGGACGGGTTCGGCTGGACGAACGGCGTCGCGCTCGCGCTCGCCGCCCAGGAGCGCGGGGGCGCGGCGGCGCCGCCGTGGCGCGGCGCCGTAGCGCCTCAGCGCGTGCCGGCGCGTCGCGGCGAGGCCGCCCTGAGCTCGAAGAGATAACCCTGCTTCGGGGCGAGGGTCGGGAGCGGGGCGTAGCCCTCCACCTTCCCGTCGCGGCCGACGCGCAGCGTGGCCGCCGCCGCGCCGCCGAGCAGGCTGCGCATCGTCCAGCGGCCCGGCGGGAGCGCGCTCGTGTCGGCCGATGCGAGCGACACGCCGCGGAGCGGGGCGGTGCCCAGGTTCGCGACGACCAGCACGGCGCGGTCGTCGTCGCGGCGCGCGTAGGCGGCCACCGCGTCGTTGCTCGCCGTGAGCGGGACGAGCCGGCCGTTCGCCAGCGCGGCGTTCTCGGCGCGGACGTGGATGAGCCGGCGATACAGGTTCAGCGTGGACGCCCGGTCGCGGTCCTGCGCGGCGACGGTGGTGGTGAGCGAGTCGTCCTGCAGCCGCTCCCACGGCGTGCCGCGCGTGAAGCCCGCGCCGTGCGCGCGACTCCACTGCATCGGCGTGCGCAGCCGCTCGTCCGGCTTCGCGCCGATCATGCCGATCTCCTCGCCGTAGTACACGAACGGCACCCCCGGCATGGTGAGCGCGAGCAGCCCGGCGAGGCGTGCCTTCGCCATGTCGCCGCCGAAATCGGTGCCCGGGCGCTGCCGGTCGTGATTGCTCACGAAGGGCGACCAGCGACCGGCCGGCGCCTCCCGCTGCAGGCGTAGCGCCGGCGGCAGCACGCCCTTCGCCGAGCCGGTGCGGACCGCCGCGAGGATGCTGTCGGCGACCTCGAAGCCGAAGTACGAGTCGAGCTGGTCGGGATAGTAGCCGAGCAGCGCGCGCGTGCTGTCGGACACCTCGCCGACCGTGAACGCGTCGGGCTTCACCGAGCGGACGTACGCCTCGTACTCGTGCAGCACCCGGTGCGTCCCCGGCGTGTGCGCGATCTGACCGTTCTCCTCCACGAGATACGGGACCGCGTCGAGCCGGAAGCCGTCCGCGCCCATCTCCACGAGCCAGTAGCGGGCGACCTTCTCCGCTTCGGCGAGCACCGCCGGATTCGTGTAGTTCAGATCGGGCATGTGACCGCCGAAGAAGCCGTAGTACCACTCGTCGCGCACCGGCGACTTGTGCCAGTTGCTCTGCCCCCACGGATTGAGCTCGGTCGGCTTCGTGGCGGACCAGCGGAACCACCCGCGGTACGGCGACGTCGTGTCGCGGAGCGCCGCCTGGAAGAACGGATGCTCGTTCGACGCGTGGTTCAGCACCATGTCCACGAGGATCCGGATGCCGCGCTCGTGCGCCGCCGCGACGAGGCGCTTGAAGTCGTCGTTCGTGCCGTAGTCGTGCTCGACGCGGTAGTAGTCGGCGACGTCGTAGCCGTGATAGCTCGGCGACTCGGCGATCGGCATCAGCCAGATGCAGCGCGCGCCGAGGTCGCGCCGCGAGCGCGGGTTGCCGTCGTTGATGTAGTCGAGCTTCGCGGTCAGTCCGTTCAGGTCGCCGATGCCGTCGCCGTCGCTGTCGTTGAAGGAGCGGACGAAGACCTCGTAGCAGGTGGCGCCGCGCGTCCAGGCGGGGAGCGGCTGCTGCCCCCCGGCGGGGGCGGCGGCGGCGCACGCGACGAGCAGCGCGGCGGCGAGACACCGAGCGGAAGTGCGGAGCATGGGTCGGGGGCGGGAGTTTGGCGCGCCGGGCGCGCGTCGGGCGGGGACATCGCAAGCGTAGCACGGCGGTGAAGCATCGAGCAAGCGCCCCGCGTCGTACGTGCCCGCGCCGCGAGGCCGCCAGGAATCCCGCGAACCGGCGCGGCGTTCGGCGGATTCCAGCAGCGTATCGGCCGGGCACGGCGCCGCGTTCGCGGGCGAGATCCGGAGACCGTGACGACGTCGTAGCCTCGATGGGTCGCCGGTCCGACACGCGGCATCACGCTCGTCGGCGGGCAACCATCGTCAGGCGGCGCCACCGCGCCGCCGCATCAGGGACTCCGACGGAGGGATCGCGATGTCCAGTGCTCTTCCTTCTCCATCGCTCGAGCCGCGCGCGCGGCGACGGCACACCGCGCTGATCGCGGTCGCCGCCGTCGCCGCGGCGACGCTGCTCGCGTGCAACGACAACACCACGCAGCCGAAGCAGCGGCCGCTCGACCCGGCGCTCGTCGCGCAGGGCAAGACCGTCTTCCGTCTCGACACCTACGGCGACGAGACGTTCTGGACCGACACCCTGCGCATGCACGAGGTCATCGCGGCCGCGGTCAGTCCCGCGACGGCGCTCTCGGTGGGGCTCAAGGTAGACCTCGACACGCTCCCCCAGGCGGTCCGCGACGCGATCGTCGCCGGGCAGGTGGATCTGAACAGTCCGGCGACGACGGTCGCGCTCCTCAAGCTCGGCGCCGTCGTCGGCGTAATCGGCGAGGTGGACGCGAGCGACCATCTCACCCGCGTCGGCGTCACCTGCGCGCTCTGCCACTCGACGGTGGACGACGCGTTCGCGCCCGGCATCGGTCACCGGCTCGACGGCTGGCCGAACCGCGACCTCAACGTCGGCGCGATCATCGCGCTCTCGCCCGCGCTCACGGCGGCGCAGAAGGCCGTCTACAACTCCTGGGGGCCGGGGAGGTACGACGCGCGCTTCAACCAGGACGGCATGAACCTGCCGGTCGTGATCCCGTCGGCCTTCGGCCTGCGCAACGTGCGCCGCGAGATCTACACGGGCGACGACACGATCTCGTACTGGAACAGGTACGTCGCGGTGACGCAGATGCACGGCCACGGCACGTTCGTGGACGCACGCATCGGCGTGAACGTGCAGAACCCGCCCGAGAACGTGACGACGGCGAAGCTCGCCGCGCTCCGCGAGTACCAGTTCAGCCTCGAGAAGCCCGCGCCGATCCCGGGCAGCTACGACGTCGCGGCAGCGGCGCGCGGCAAGGTGGTGTTCGAAGGCGCCGGGCAGTGCTCGAGCTGCCACGCCGGCTCCGTGCTCACCGACGTCAACTCCGGCCGGCTGCACGCGGCGAGCGAAGTCGGGCAGGACGCGGTGTACGCGGCCCGCAGCGTGACGAAGATGTACCGGACGACGCCGCTGCGCGGACTCTTCCACCCGCCGCAGCTCCAGGGGCCGTACTTCCATGACGGCAACGCGGCCACGCTCGACGCGGTCGTGGAGCACTACGTGACGACGCGGAACCTCACCCTCACCGCGCAGCAGAAGGCGGATCTGGTGCAGTACCTCAAGACGCTCTGAGCGCGGACCGCCGCGCGCGCGTCGGCCCGCCGGGCGTCCAGTCCCGGCGGGCCGACGTCGCCTGCGCGCGCCGTCGCGCGCCGTGCGCGAGTCAGCCGCGCACGTGCACCGTCGCCCGCATCCATGGGTGGATGCAGCACTGATACAGCTCGGTGCCGGGCGTCTCGACCGTGTCGGTGTAGGTCCCGCTCGGTGGTATGAAGTCGTCGGCCTCGAGCCGCAGACACTCGGGCGCGGGGACGGGGTTGCCGGAGAGGTCGTTCAGCAGGGGCACGATGCCGCCGCCGAAGTGCTCGACCTCGGTGAACGTGTGCGTCTCGCCGCCGCGATTGATGGCGAGCAGCGTCGTTCCGACGGTGGTCTCGATGTCGGGTGGCGCGAAGTGCCACGCGCCGGCCCCGCCGTGCTTCTGGATCTGCGACACGAACTCGGCGAATCGGACGCCGCCCGCGCGGGCGCACGTTCCCGGGCCGACGGTCGCGTTGAACGTCGTCGAATCGCACGCGTCCATCACGTTGACGATCCGCTCGTTGCCCGACGCGCGCTCGGCGGCGCTTCGGATGGTACTCGGCTGGGTCGGCTGGCTCGGGTCGGCGCAGGCGAGGAGGCTCACCATGACCACCATCGTGGTTGCCGCGTTCACTGGGACGCGCATCGGGACTCCCGCGAGAGAGGAGAAGGACGACGCCCGAGCGGCCCTTCAGGCGGAGACTCGGGCGTCGTGACTGGCGGCGCACGAGTCCCGCGTCGGCGCGGCCGGTTCCCCCGCCCGAGCCCGTCAGCCCTGCCCGTCAGCCACGCTCGTACAGCGTGACGACGCAGGCGCCGCCGAGCCCGAGGTTGTGCTGGAGGCCGAGCCGCGCGCCCTCTACCTGGCGCACGCCCGCCTCACCGCGGAGCTGCGTGACCAGCTCGAAGCACTGCGCAAGGCCCGTCGCGCCGAGCGGGTGGCCCTTCGAGAGCAGTCCGCCCGACGGGTTCGTCACCACCCGGCCGCCGTACGTGTTGTCGCCGTCCTCCACGAACCGCTCGGCCTCGCCCTCGCCGCAGAGACCGAGCGCCTCGTAGCTCAGCACCTCGTTCGTCGTGAAGCAGTCGTGCAGCTCGACGACGTCCACGTCCTCCGGGCCGACGCCGGCCGACTCGTACACCTGCCGCGCCGCCTCGCGCGCGATGTCGGCGCCCACCGCCTTCATCAGGCTCCCCTCCGCGAACGTCGTCGCGGTGTCGGTCGTCATCGCCTGCGCGCGGATGCGCACGCCGCGCCGGCCGATCCCGTGCCGCGCTGCGAACGCCTCGCTGCACACGACGGCGGCGGCGGCGCCGCAGGTGGGCGGGCAGCACTGGAGTCGCGTGAGATTCAGGAACACGGGCGGCGAGGCGAGCACCTCCTCGGGCGTCACCTCCTTGCGGAAGATCGCCTTGTCGTTGTGCCGCGCGTGCCGGCTCGCCTTCGCGCGCACCTTGGCGAAGGTCTCGCCGCGCGCGCCGTAACGCTCCTGGTACTCGTAGCCCGCGCCGCCGAACAGGCGGATCGCCATCGGTACGTCGCCGGCCTCGGCGAAGCGCGCGTCGGCGATGGCGAGGAAGTCGGCGAGCGGGCTCGGTCGGTCGGGGAAGACGACGCCGAGCGCGCCCGGCGCCATCTGCTCGAAGCCGAGCGCGAGCGCGCAGTCCACCGCGCCCGACTCCACCGCCTGCCGCGCGAGGAGCAGCGCCGTCGAGCCGGTGGAGCAGTTGTTGTTGACGTTGAAGATCGGGATGCCGGTCAGCCCCACCTTGTACAGCGCCGCCTGGCCGGCGGTCGAGTCGGCGTACACCCAGCCCACGTACGCCTGGCGCACGCGATCGTAGGCGATGCCGGCGTCGGCGAGAGCGAGGCGCGCGGCGTCGGCGCCCATGTCGGGGTAGGGCGCGCTCGCGCCGGGCTTCACGAATGGGATCATCCCGACCCCGGCAATCACGGCAGACGTGGCCATCGCGTCGTCACTCGTCATTAGGCGTTTGCGGGGTGCGGACGGCGGTGAGTGGAATCGCGTTCTCTCGCGCCCACCGCTCCCAGTGCTCGGCGCTCTCGGCGGCGAAGATCCGCTCCAGCTCGCGGCGGTCGAGCGCGGCGTCGGGCACGCCGAGCGCAGCGCCGAGCCGCAGCCAAAAGTGCGGCTCGAGCGCGGCGAGCGCCACCCAGCCGTCGCGCGCGGCGTACAGCCCGTAACCGGGCAGCGCGCCGCCGAGGATGCCGTCGCTCGCCGTCAGCCCGAAGCGCAGCGGATCGGCAAGCGACGTCGCCGACTCGGCGAGCGACACGTCCGCCCGCCGCGCGCCGCCGCCGCGCTCGCGCGCGAGGAGCAGCGCCGTCGCCGCGAGCGCCGCCCGCTCGCCACCGGCGAGGTCCGCCAGCAGCGTGCGCGGCATCGCCGGCGGACAGAGCAGCCCGGCGCGCGCCTGATAGGTGAGATCGTGGCCCGGCTCCTCGGCGTCCGGCGGCGCGAAGCCGGTGATCGCGACGTGACAGAGCGACGGGTGTCGCGCGTGCAGCGACGCCCAGTCGAGGCCGAGCCGGTCGAGCGCGGACGGGCGGAATGCCGTGACGAGCACGTCGGCGCCGGCGAGCAGCTCGTCGAAGCGCGCGGCGTCGGCGGCCGCCTTGAGGTCGAGCCGGTGTGTCGCGCAGCCGCGGTGCAGCGCGTCGTACCACCCGCGCGCGACGAGCTCGAGCGGATCGCCGCCCGGCGGCACGACGACCGCGACCTCGGCGCCCGCGTCGCGGAGACGGCGCGCGGCGACGAGCGCCGGCACGTACACGGCGGCGCAGACGACCCGCAGCCCGGCGAGCGGCGGTGGGTCGGGCGACGCGAGCGGCGAGGAAGCCATCGGTCGTGATGGTGGGGGCGAGGACGGTCGTGCTTCGGGCGGCGCCGAAGTGTACGCCCGGCGGCGTACCGGACGCGAGGCGGCACCCCGGAACCCCGTGCTCGAGCCCGCCCTCGGGAATGGAACGTGCGCGTGTTTCGCCAGCGATTCCCCAAAATGGAGCGAAGCCATGGCACTGGCTGCAGGTCGGCGGCGCCGCATTCTCGCGTGCGTGCCGGTCGTGGTCGGGCTCACCCTCGCTGGCTGCAAGGGTGGCGAGTCCGGAAAGACGGGACGGACGCAGGCGGGTAGCGACACCACCGCGGCGGCTCGCGCGGGTGGGGGCATGAGCGACGCACGAGCCGACAGCGCGATGCGCGTCGCGCTGGCCGACAGCGCGAGCTGGCCGTCGTACGGGCGCGACTACACGAACCAGCGGTACTCGCCGCTCGCCCAGCTCACGACCGGCAACGTGAACGGTCTCAAGCTCGCGTGGAGCTACCACACCGGGCTGCCGAACGCCTTCGAGGCGAGCCCGGTCGTGGTGAACGGCACGATGTTCGTCTCGACGCCGCTCAACCACGTCGTCGCCCTCGACGCGGCGACGGGACAGAAGAAGTGGGAGTACGTCGCGAAGCTCGGCCAGACGATCCACTGCTGCGGCCCCGTCAACCGCGGCCTCGCCGTCTACGGCGGGCGCGTGTACATGGGGCAGCTCGACGGCAAGCTCGTCGCGCTCGACGCGGCCAACGGCAACGTCGCGTGGTCGGTCGAGGTGGGCTCGCCGAAGGACGGCTACACGCTCAACGGCCCGCCGGTGGCGGTGGACGGCAAGGTCATCACCGGCATCAGCGGTGGCGAGTACGGCATCCGAGGCTACGTCACCGCGTACGACGCCGCCGACGGTCACCAGATCTGGCGCTTCTACACGATCCCGAGCCCCGAGGAAGGCGGCTGGTGGGGGACGTGGAGCAAGACCGATCCGTTCGGCACGACCGTGCACAAGGACCGCGCGAAGGAGCGCGCCGACAGCGCGAAGTACCCCGACGCCTGGAAGACGGGCGGCGGCGGGATGTGGCAGGCGGTCGCCGTGGACCGCGACCTCGGCCTCGTCTTCTTCGCCGTCGGCAACCCGAGCCCCGACCTCGACGGTGCGGCGCGCCCGGGCGACAACCTGTTCGCGAACTCGATCGTCGCCATCGACCTCGCGACGGGCAAGCACAAGTGGCACATGCAGGAGATCCAGCACGACGTCTGGGACCTCGACGCGACGAGCCCGGTGGTCCTGTTCGACGTCAAGGACAAGAGCGGCCAGACGGTGAAGGCCGTCGGCCAGGCGGGGAAGACGGGCTGGGTGTACGTGCTCGACCGCGCCACCGGCCAGCCGATCCGCCGCAGCGACGCCTTCGTGCCGCAGGCGAACATGTTCGCCGAGCCGACGCCGAACGGGACGCGCATGCTGCCCGGCGCGAACGGCGGCTCCGAGTGGTCGCCCGCCGCGTACAGTCCGCAGACCGGATACATGTACGTGCTCGGCCTGCACCAGCCGATGCAGTACATCGTCGCGCCCGACTCGCTGCACAAGCCCGCGATGTGGCTCGGCGGCGCGTTCGTCGGCAGCGGCGAGCCGCAGTACGGCCTGTTCAGCGCCGTGGACGTGAACACGGGGAAGATCGCCTGGCAGCACCGGGTGAAGGATCCGATGATCGGCGGCGCGCTCGCGACCGCGGGCGGGCTCGTCTTCACCGGGACGGCGGACAAGCAGTTCCTCGCCTTCGACGCGAAGTCGGGGCGGCAGCTCTGGAGCTACAAGGCGAGCGGCGGCGTCAACGCGCCGCCGGTGAGCTACGCCGTCAACGGCCAGCAGTACGTCGCCGTGGCCGCGGGCGGCAACTACCAGATCAACTCGCCACGCAGCGACGAGCTGCTCGTCTTCGCCCTGAATGGCGGCGCCGGCGGCGGCGCACCGTCGGGCGCGGTTTCCTCGGGCGGGACGACGAGGACGCCGGTCGGTGGCGACACGAATCGGGGCGGAGACACCGCCCGTAAACGGGACACCGCGGCCAGGGGAGGTCGGTGATGCGTCGAATCAGCTTGATCGTTGGCGCGGCCGCCTTCGCCGGCGCCGCCGCGCTCGCCGTCGCGCAGCAGGGCGCGCAGTCCACCGGCGGCCGCATGGGTCACGAGGCGCCGGGCTCGCTGCCGCTCGACCGCTGGCAGGCGAAGCGGCTGCCGGCACTGCCTAACGGGATGACGGTGGACATGATCCGACAGGGCGACAGCGTCTTCCACTACGCAGGCGCCTGCGTCACCTGCCACGGCCCCAACGCGATGGGGATGCCCGACAAGGGCTCCTCGCTCAGCCTCGGCCTGCACTTCGTGCCGGTCGAGTGGGGCCCGATCGACTCGCTCGTGACGGCGGGGCTTCCGGAGGCCATGAC
>DATMHT010000159.1:0-1951 GCA_035554795.1 Gemmatimonadaceae bacterium
GTCGCGGTTCCGCGCCTCCTTCGGCGACCAGACGACCTCGGAGAGCGCGATCATGCGCGGGAAGAGCATGTACTCCGCGTGCGCCGGCGTCGCGATGTACTCCGTCCACAGGTTCCCCTGAGCGCCGAGGATGTGGCTCGCCTCGGCGGGCGTCAGCTCGGCGGGCACCGGGTCCCACGCGTAGACGGTGTCGAGCGGGAGATAGCCGCCGATGGAGAGCGGCTCCGACGCCGGGTCGCCCTGATAGTGATCGAGGTAGGTGTAGTCGCCCGGCGCCATGACGACGTCGTGCCCCTGCCGCGCGGCCGCGATCCCACCTTCCATCCCGCGCCACGACATGACCGTCGCCTCGGGAGCGATCCCGCCCTCGAGGATCTCGTCCCATCCGATCAGCTTCCGGCCGTGTGCATTGAGGAAGCGCTCGATGCGCCGCGTGAACCAGCTCTGCAGCTCCTCCTCGTTGCGCAGCCCCTCGCGCCGGATGATCTCCTGCGCGACCGGGCTCGCCTTCCACCGCGTCTTCGGCGCCTCGTCGCCGCCGATGTGGATGTACTCGCTCGGGAAGATCTCCATCACCTCGGTGAGCACGTCCTCGAGGAAGGCGATCGTCCGCTCGCTCGGGCAGACGATGTCCTCGTGCACGCCCCAGTGCGTGGACACCGCGAACGGCCCGGGCGTGCAGGCGAGCTCCGGGTACGCCGCGATCGCCGCCCCCGTGTGGCCCGGCATCTCGATCTCGGGGACGATCGTCACGTGGCGCGCCGCGGCGTAGGCAACGAGGTCGCGCAGCTGCTCCTGCGTGTAGAAGCCGCCGTGCGGCGTCTTGTCGCCGACGTACGGGTCGAAGTGCTGGCCGACCATCGTCTCCTTCCGCCACGCGCCGACCTGCGTCAGTCGCGGGTACTTTTTGATCTCGATGCGCCAGCCCTGGTCGTCGGTCAGGTGGATCTGCAGCGTGTTGTACTTGTAGAGCGCGAGCAGATCCACGAGCTCCTTCAGGAACTCCGGCGGGTAGAAGTAGCGCCCGACGTCGAGCAGGATGCCGCGGTAGCGGAAGCGGGGCGCGTCGTCGATCTCGACGGCGGGTATGACCCACCGCGTCGCCGCCGGCGTCGCCGTCGCCACCTGGCTCGTGCGCGACGTATTCCCCCACGGGCTGGTCTGCCTGACGCCGCGCTCGAACGCCGGCGGCAGGAGCTGCCGCACCGTCTCGATCCCGTTCAGCAGACCCGCCGTCGTCGGTGCCGAGAGCGTCGCGCCACGATCGGTGACGAGGAGGCGGTAGCTCTCCCGATGCGCGGAATCGGCCGCGGCGCTCGCGTCGAGCCGGATCGCGATCGCGTTCGGCGCGTCGTCGCCCGCGGCCTGGGCGATCGGCAGCGGCAGCCCGGAGGCCGCGCGGAGGGGGACGGCGAGGAGATTCGCCACCGTGCGCAGCTCCGCGTTCGCGCTGTCGGAGAGCACGATCCGCGTCCGCGCGTCGAGCTGGAGCTCGCCCGGCCTCGCGACGAGGTGGCGCGGCTGCGGGACGATCGCGTACCGCTCGGGCGCGGCGGACGGCAGCGGTGCCGGCGTCGGGCGCGCGCAAGCGGCGCCGAGCAGCGCGAGCGGGAGGAGCAGCACACCGGCGCGGACCGTCCGCGCCGGCGGCGAAGAAGTTGGCGACATCGAGGCGTCTCCGGGAAAGAGCGTCAGGCTCACGATGTCGCAAGTTATTCCCGATCGGGCGCTACTGCACGACGATCTTCCCGGTCATCTTCGGATGGAGGGAGCAGAAGTAGTCGTAGCTTCCCGGCGTCTCGAGCCGGACCGCGTACCGCTGGTCGGTGTCGAGCACCGGCGACGGCTTGAAGCGCTGCTGCACGTTCACGATCAGGTGCGGCACGTCGTCGCCGTTGATCCAGGTGACCTGCGTCCCCCGCTTCACGGTCAGCACCGGCGGCGTGAAGCT
>DATMHT010000160.1:0-5036 GCA_035554795.1 Gemmatimonadaceae bacterium
GTGTCCACCGCCTTCAGGTAGATCGGGTTGTTGTGGAGGTAGAGCTGATGGGCGCGCGCCGCGCGGCCGAAGGCGCGCAGCATCTCCTCGACGAGCGCCTTCGGGAATGGCGGCGTGTGGGACGCGTCGCCCGCTCCGCGCGAGCTCGCGCCACGGGTTGGCGTGACGGACGCGGTCCGAGGGGCGGCGGAGACGGTCACGACGTCAGGCGGTCAGACGAGGTCGAGCTCGGCGAGCTGGGCGACGTCCTTGTCGCCACGGCCGCTCACGCAGATGAGCACCGGCTCGTCGCTCTTCCAGCGGCCGGCGTTGTCGGCCACCCAGGCGACGGCGTGCGCCGTCTCGAGCGCGGGAATGATCCCCTCGAGGCGGCAGAGCAGCGTCAGGCCGCGGAGCGCGTCGGAGTCGGTGACGGCGACGTACTGCGCGCGACCGGAGTCCTTCAGGAAGGAGTGTTCGGGGCCGACGCCGGGGTAGTCGAGCCCCGCCGAGATGGAGTGCGCCGGGTGGACCTGCCCGTCGTCGTCCTGGAGCAGGTAGCTGAGCGATCCGTGCAGCACGCCCGGCGTGCCCTTGGTCAGCGACGCGGAGTGGTGCTCCGTCTCGGTTCCCTCGCCCGCCGCCTCGACACCCACCAGCTCGACCTCCGCGTCCGGCACGAACGCGTGGAAGATCCCCATCGCGTTCGAGCCGCCGCCGACGCACGCGACGACGCTGCGCGGCAGGCGGCCGGCGCGCGCGAGCATCTGCTCACGCGCCTCGCGCCCGATCGTCGCCTGGAACTCGCGCACCATGCGCGGATACGGCGCCGGCCCGACGACGGAGCCGATGATGTAGTGGCTGTTGTTGACGGTCGTCACCCAGTCCCGAATCGCTTCACTCGTGGCGTCCTTGAGCGTCCGCGTCCCGCTGGTGACGGGAACGACGGTCGCGCCGAGGAGGCGCATGCGGTAGACGTTGAGCGCCTGCCGCCGCATGTCCTCCTCGCCCATGTATACGACGCACTCCAGCCCGAATCGGGCACAAACGGTCGCCGTGGCCACGCCGTGCTGCCCGGCCCCGGTCTCGGCGATGATGCGGCGCTTCCCCATGCGCATCGCGAGCAGCGCCTGCCCGACCGTGTTGTTGATCTTGTGGGCGCCGGTGTGGTTCAGGTCCTCGCGCTTGAGGTAGACCGGCGCTCCGACCTTCGCCGAGAGCCGCGGCGCGTCGCTCAGCGGCGACGGACGTCCGACATAGTCCCGCAGCATCCCGTCGAGCTGGGCGACGAAGGCCGCGTCGGCCATCGCCGACGCGAAGGCCGCCTCGAGCTCGTCGAGCGCGGGAATGAGCGTCTCCGGAACGTACCGGCCGCCAAAGGCGCCGAAGCGGTCGGAGGCGGGGACGGTCGGATGCGGCATGGTGGGCATGGCGGGCTCGGTGGCGAGGCGGTGGGCGCCGGCGCGCGGCGGGGACGCGCGCCCTGCTCCCTCAATCAATAATCGAGCGTGCGGCGCCCGTGGTACGCGTCGCGAAGACGGCGGCGGCGAAGTCGCGCATGCGCGCGTGATCCTTCACGCCCGGCGCGGACTCGACGCCCGACGAGACGTCCACGACCTCCGGGCCGAGCGCGGCGATGGCGGCGGCGACGTTCTCCGCGGTCAGCCCGCCCGCGAGCACCAGGCGAGCAGCGGCAGAGCCGCGGCGCGCGCGGGCGAGCGGCGCTGCCATCGAGTCCCACGGGAGCGCGACGCCCGTGCCGCCAAGCGCGCCCGGCACCTTTGCGTCGAGCACCACCGCGTCGGCCGCGTCGAACAGCGCTGGCAGCGTCTCGGGGAGCGATCCGTCCGCGCTGCGGACGACCGCCCAGATCTCGCCGCTGAAGTGCCGGCGAAGGGCGGCGACCGTCCCGGGCAGCGGATCGCCATGCAGCTGCGCGACGTCGAGCTCGGCGATGGTAGCCACGGCCGACACTTCCTCGGGCGACGCGGCCGCGAACACGCCCACCCGTCGCACGCCCGGCGGCACGGCGCGAAGGACGACGGCGGCGCGGTCCGGGCTGAGCAGCCGCGGACCTCCGGCGAAGATCACGCCGACGTACCGTGCGCCGAGTCGCGCCGCCTGGGCCGCGTCCTGCGCGCGCGTCAGCCCGCAGAACTTGAGCTCAACCACCGCGGCCCGCTCGGCTCACGTCGGCAAGCGCCCGTACGGCAGTCGCCGGCTCGCTGCTGGCCGAGATGCTGGAGCCGACGAGCACCGCGTCCGCTCCGGCGCGCGCGTAGCGCTCGACGTCCGCGCGCGTCCGCACGCCGCTCTCGGCGATCGCGATCCGGTCCGCCGGCACGAGGGGCAGCAGGCGGACGGCGGTGTCGGGGTCGATCACGAGCGTCTCGAGGTCGCGGTTGTTGACGCCGATCATGAGCGCCCCCGCCTCGAGCACGGTCTCGAGCTCCGCCTCGTCGCGCACCTCGAAGAGCACCTCCAGGCCGACGTCGGTGGCCGCGCGCGCGAGCTCACCCAGGCGCGCCGGCGAGACGGCCCGCGCGATGACGAGCGCCGCCGACGCGCCGAGCGCGCGCGCCTCGACCATCTGCAGCGGGTGAACGTGGAAGTCCTTCTTGAGCAGCGGCAGCACGACCGCCGCGCGCGCCTCGGCGAGGTCGGCGTCGCGCCCGCCGAAGTGCGCCGGCTCCGTGAGGATCGAGAGCGCTGCCGCGCCGCCGGCTGCGTACGCCGCCGCCTGGGCGCTGGCACCGAGGCCGGGCGCGATGTCGCCCTTGGACGGCGACCGGCGCTTCACTTCCGCGATCACCCCGACCGAGCGGCCGAGCAGCGAGGCCGACATCGAGGGCGCGACCGCCGCGGCC
Source organism: Gemmatimonadaceae bacterium (assembly GCA_035554795.1). GTDB lineage: Bacteria > Gemmatimonadota > Gemmatimonadetes > Gemmatimonadales > Gemmatimonadaceae > DATMHT01. The sequence continues at coordinate 2,847 of DATMHT010000160.1, forward strand.
AGGGCCTGCCGCTCGAGCTCATCGCGCCGCGGACGGAGGGCCGCGACCCGGGCTTCGGCCTCGGCGACGAGCCGCCCGAGCGTGCCCGACGGCGGCATCCAGGAGCGCGCGCTGGTGGGAGATGCTTGCACTTCGGCTCTTCTTCGGCTATCGTGTGCGGTGGCGGCCACTTCGGTCGCTATTCGGTGACCGCCGCGAGGCGGCAATCTACAACGCAGCCGTGGAGTCAGCCATGCCGCTCACCAAGCGCCAGCGCGAGATCCTCACTTACCTCGGAAGCTACGCCGAGGACAACGGGTACGCGCCGAGCTTCGAGGAGATCGCGCGGCAGTTCAGCTACAACTCGCTCGCGACGGTGCACGAGCACCTGAGCAATCTGGAGCGCAAGGGCTACATCAGGCGGAGCTACAACGAGAGCCGCGCGATCGAGATCCTGCCGTCGGATGCGTTCCCGAAAGCTATCGAGCTGCCGCTGCTCGGCACAGTCGCCGCCGGCGTCCCCATCGAGGCGACGACGGTCGGCGAGACGCTCGCGGTCCCAGAGGGCTTCGTCCGCCGCACCGGCAATCACTACGTGCTGCGCGTGAAGGGAAACTCGATGATAGACGAGCAGATCCGCGACGGAGACTTCGTCGTCGTCAACGAGCGGCAGAGCGTGGACAACGGCGAGATGGTCATCGCGATGCTCAGCGGCTCGTCGGCGACGGTGAAGAAGTTCTACCGCGAGCGCGACGGCCGCATTCGCCTCCAGCCGGCGAACGAGACGATGGCCCCGATGTACGTCCACGAGAACGACATCACGATCCAGGGCGTGGTCGTCGGGGTCCTGCGGCGATATTAGCCCGGTTCTCGGCGTTGCCGCCGCGGATTTCCGCGGATGCCGCGGATAGGGCGCTTCTTGGATCGCGCCGCAGCTGCCCGCTGACGCGGGCACCCGACGCAGATGAACACGGAGCCTGCGGAATGTTGGATGAGCAAGGCTCCCCTCGCCTGGTCGGCGAGGGGAGCCTTGCTCGTTCTGGGGCGCTCAACCCATCCGCGTTCATCCGCGGAAATCCGCGGCGCTCGCTGTCGACGAGGAATGGCTGCGCGGCCTTCGAGTGGTTGTTCGCTCAGGAGCCGAACGCGGAGCGGAGCCTCGTGAGCGCGTGCATCGCCGCGCCGCCCTCGACGGACGCGAGTGCCCGCGCCACGCCGTCGTCGAAATCGGTCGCCAGCCCGGCGACGTAGATCGCGGCGGCGGCGTTGAGGACGATCGCCGCCTTGGCCGCGCGCGGCGCATCGGCGTCGTCGCGCAGCAGCGAGAGCACGACGCGCGCGTTGTATGCCGGGTCGCCACCGGCGAGACCGTCCGGATCCACCGCCGCGAAGCCGTGCGCGGCCGGATCGATCGTCCACTCGCGCGCGGCGCCGTCGCGGATCTCGACGACGTGCGTCGGCCCGATCGGCGAGATCTCGTCGAGGCCCGGCTCGCCGTGCACGACGAGCGAGTGCACGGCTCCCAGCTCGGCGAGCGCGCCGGCGATGAGCGGCACACGTCCGCGCTCCGCGACGCCGACCACCTGTCGCCCCGCGCTCGCCGGGTTCGCGAGCGGGCCGACGACGTTCATGACGGTGGGCACGCCCAGCTCGCGGCGAACCGGACCGACGTGCCGCATCGCCGGGTGCATGAGCGGCGCGAACATGAAGACGATGCCCGCCTCGCGCAGCGCACGCTCCATCGCCTCCACCGGCACCTCGATGCGCACGCCGAGCGCCTCGAGCACGTCGGCGCTGCCGCACTGCGAGGTGAACGAGCGGTTGCCGTGCTTGGCGACCCGAACGCCGGCGCCGGCGGCGACGAGCGCCGCCGCGGTGGAGATGTTGAACGTCTGCAGCGCGCCGCCGCCGGTGCCGCAGGTGTCCACGAGCTCGTCGGGGCGTTCGGCGCCGAGCCGAACCATCGCGCCCCGCAGGGCGCGCGCCGCACCCGCCACCTCGGCCGGCGTCTCGCCCTTCACGCGAAGGCCCATGAGCAGCGCGGCGACCTGCGCCGGGCTCGCGCCGCCACTCATGACGACCTCGAACGCGGCGGCCGAGTCCTCCGCGCTCAGCGACTCGCCGAAGGCGAGCCGCCGCACCGCGCCCCGCAGCGCGTCAGCGGACACCGATCGAGTCGATCAGCCGCTCGGCGAGCCGGCTGTTGAACGC
>DATMHT010000161.1:0-3335 GCA_035554795.1 Gemmatimonadaceae bacterium
GATCCCGGTGCAGCTCGGGGTCACCGTCGAGCCGGACACGGTGACCGTCGGGCAACCGTTCCTCGTCAGCGTCCGCGTCCGCGCGCCGCAGGGCGCGACGATCGAGTTCCCGGCCGCGCCCGATTCGGGGTCGCCGGTCGAGGCGCTGGACTCGCGGCAGATCAAGGACGCCGGTGGGCAGGGCACCGTGGACCAGGTCGCGGTCTACCGCCTCGTCGCGTGGGAGGTGGACAGCCTGCGGCTCGGGCTCGGCGACGTCGTCGTGAAGACTTCGGCCGGCGAGCGCCGCGTCTCCCTCGCGACGTCGCGTGTCTTCGTCGCCAGCGTGCTGCCCGCCGACTCGGCGCTCCGCGTTCCGAAGCCGGCGCGCGACATCCTCGTCGCCGGGCCACCCTGGTGGTGGCCGTGGCTCCCGATCCTGCTCGCGATCCTCGCGCTCATCGGCCTGCTCTACTGGCTCTGGCGTCGCTTCGGGCGCCGCCGCGCCGGCGAGGGGGAGGCGGAGCTGCCCCCGATCCAGTACGCCGAGCGCGAGTTCGACCGCATCGAGGCGCTGGGGCTCGTCGAGGCGGGCGAGCGTGGGCGGTTCGTCGCGCTCATGGTGGAGGTGCTGCGCGACTACCTCGCGCGCCGTGTGCCGGACGCCGATGCGTCGCTGACGAGCACCGAGCTGCTCGCCCGGCTCCGCGGCCGGCCGAGCGTGGTGCCCGTGGACCGGCTCGCGCCGCTGCTCGCCGAGAGCGACCTGGTGAAGTTCGCGCGCCGCGCCGTCTCGGCCGAGCGGGCCCGAGCGATCGGCGGCGATGCGCGCGCCATCGTCCGCGACGTCGAAGCGAAGCGCGCGGCCGAGGAGGCGGCGGCCGCCGCCGCGCTGGCCGCGTCCGAAGCCGCCGCGCGCGTGCGGCGCCGCAGCGCGCCGCCGCGCGAGAGGAACGCCGCATGAGCTGGAACGTGCCGCTCAAGCTCGGGCCGATCGAGTTCGCGACGCCGCTCGTGCTTCTGCTGCTGCTCGCGCTGCCGGCGTGGTGGCTCTGGCGGCGGCGCCGGCGGCCGGCCGCGATCGTCTTCTCGCGCGTCGGCGCGCTGGAGCTGGGGCCGCACGCGGGGCAGCTCGTCGCGCGCGCGCTCGCCGCGCTGCGCTACCTCGCCATCGCCGGGCTCGTGATCGCCCTCGCCCGCCCGCGCTCCGGAGCGCGCGCGGAGGACGTCACGAGCGAGGGCATCAACATCGTCATCGCGTTCGACATCTCGAGCTCGATGCTCGCGGAGGACTTCCAGCCGCAGAACCGCGTCGAGGTGGCGAAGGACGTCATCAAGCGCTTCATCTCGAACCGCAAGTCGGACCGCATCGGTGTCGTCGCGTTCTCCGGCGAGGCGCTGACGCAGGTGCCGCTGACGGTGGATTATCCGGTGGTGCTCGCGGCGGTGGACAACCTCGCGCCCGGCCAGCTCGAGGACGGCACCGCCATCGGCACCGCCATCGCGACCGCGGCGAACCGCCTGCGCGATGCACCCGGCAAGTCGAAGGTCATCGTCCTGCTCACAGACGGCGAGAACAACCGCGGCGCGATCGACCCACGCACGGCGGCGCAGGCGGCGGCCGCGTTCGGCATCAAGATCTACACGGTCGGCGTCGGCACCGAGGGGATGGCGCCGGTGCCGGTCGGTCGCGGGCTGTTCGGGCTGCGCTACGAGAACCGCGAGGTGCGCATCGACGAGCCGCTCCTCACCGACGTCGCGCGCACAACGGGCGGGCGCTACTTCCGCGCGCGTGACGCGGCCGCGCTCGAGCGCATTTACGAGCAGATCGACCGCCTCGAGCGCGCGCCGGTGCACACGAAGTCGTTCGTCCGCTACACCGAGCAGTTCCGCTGGCCGCTCGGCGCCGCGCTGCTCGCGCTCGCGCTGGAGCTCACGCTGCTGGCCTGGCGGGGACCCATTCCATGACCTGGTTGAGCGACCTCTTTCAACAGCCCTGGCTGCTCGTGCTCGCGCTCCTGCTGCCGGCGGCGGCGGTCGCGCTGCTCGTCGTCGGCGCGCGCCGTCGGCGGGCTCGGCTCGCCCGGCTCGGCACGCCGGAGATGATCGCGCGACTCGCGCCGTCGGCGCCGAGCGCGCGCGGCTCGGGGACGCGGGCGGCGCTGCTCGGCGGCGCGCTGCTCTTCGCCGGCGTCGCCTTCGCCGGTCCGCGCTGGGGACTCGAGCACACCGTCGTGCGCGGGCAGGGCATCGACATGGTGCTCGCGCTCGACGCGTCGCTCTCGATGGAGGCGCGCGACGAGCGGCCGAGCCGCCTCGAGCGGATGAAGCAGGAGGTCCGGCGGCTACGCGCGGAGTCGCAGGGCGACCGTGTCGCGCTCGTCGCCTTCGCCGGCCGCAGCTACATCCTCACGCCGCTGACGGTGGACGACGGCGCCCTCGAGCTCTTCCTCGACAACCTCGACCCGAGCGTCGTGGGACAGGCGGGAAGCTCGCTCGCGCGCGCCATCCGCCAGGGCACCGATCTGCTGCTCTCGACGAAGACCGGCAGCGATCGCGCGCTCGTCGTCATGAGCGACGGCGAGGCGTTCGAGCCGGTGGAGGACGTGACCGCGGCCGCCCAGCACGCGGCCGAGAGCGGCATCGCGCTCGTCACGGTCGGCTTCGGCACGCCCCAGGGCGCGACGATCCCGATCAAGTCCGGCGACAGCACCACGGTCAAGCGCGACGATCAGGGCAACGTCGTCGTGACGCACTACACGCCCGACCTGCTGCGCGCGGCCGCGCAGACCGCCAACGGCACCTTCGTCGACGCCGCCGAGACCGACAAGGCGACCAAGATCCGCCGCGCGCTGCTGCGCCTGCGCGGTCAGACGCGCGCGGTGGAGACCGGCCAGGACCGGACGCCGCGCTTCCAGCTCTTCCTGATCCCGGCCGTGCTCCTGCTGCTGCTCGACACCTTCCTCGCCGCGCGCCGTCGTCGCCCTGGCGACCGCGCGGCTGCCGCCGCTGCCGTGGCCGAAGGCGGCGCCGGTAACGTCCCGCGTCGCGCACCGACGCCGGTCATGGGGGCCGCGGCCACCGCCGGCGCGAAGGGCGCCGCGGCGTTGATGCTCGCCGTTTCGCTCGCCGCCGCGGTCGCGCTCGTGCCACCGCGCACCGCCCGCGCCGACGATGTCGGCGACGCGGTGCAGGCGTTCCGCGCGAAGCAGTATGCGCGCGCCGCCGCGCTGTACCGACGCGCGATCGACAAGGGCGACCGCAGCCCGGAGACGCTCTACAACTTCGGCACCGCGTTGCTCGCCGCCGACTCGTTGCGTTCCGCGGCCGAGGCGCTCGAGAAGGCGTCGTCGGCG
>DATMHT010000162.1:0-1916 GCA_035554795.1 Gemmatimonadaceae bacterium
GCCTCGCGCGTGTAGCCGCGCATGACACCCTTGAGCGCGTCGGCATCCCACTGCACGTGCGCGGGGTCGAGACCGTGGCGGGTGAGCTGGCGCGGCACGAGGTGGCGTCGGGCGATGGCCAGCTTCTCGTGATCGAGGTACCCGGCGATGCGGATGACCTCCATGCGGTCACGCAGCGCGTCGGGGATGCCGGCGAGCGAGTTCGCGGTCGTCACGAACAGCACCTGCGAGAGGTCGTAGTCCACCTCGAGGTAATGGTCGTTGAACGTCGCGCGCTGCTCGGGGTCGAGCACCTCCAGCAGCGCCGCCGCCGGGTCGCCACGGTAGTCGTGTCCGAGCTTGTCCACCTCGTCCAGCAGCACCACCGGGTTGACGACGCCGGCCCGCCGCATCGCCTGGATGACGCGACCGGGCATCGAGCCGATGTAGGTGCGCCGGTGCCCGCGGATCTCGGCCTCGTCGCGCACGCCGCCGAGCGACATGCGCACGAACTTGCGACCGAGCGCGCGCGCCACCGACCGGCCGAGCGACGTCTTGCCGACGCCGGGCGCACCGACGAGGCAGAGCACCGGCCCGTCGAGCTTGCCGACGAGCGAGAGCACGGCGATGTGGTCGAGGATGCGCTCCTTGACCTCGTCGAGGCCGAAGTGGTCCTCGTCGAGCACGGCGCGCGCGTGCGCGACGTCGAGGACGTCGTCCGTGCGCTCGTGCCACGGGAGCGCGAGGATCCAGTCCACGAAGTTCCGCGCGACGGTGGCCTCGGGCGAGAGCGGCGACATGCGCCGCAGCTTGCGCACCTCGCGCATCGCCCGCGCCTCCACCGCCTCGGGCAGCCCGCGGGCGCGCAGCTGCGCCTCGAGCTCGGCGACGTCGTCGCCATCCTCGGCGCCGAGCTCCTTGTGGATGGCCTTGAGCTGCTCCTGGAGGTAGAACTCGCGCTGGTTCTGGAAGAGCGAGCCGCGCACGTCGCTCTCGATCTTCCGCTCCAGCTTGAGGATCTCGATCTCGCCCGTGAGCAGGTCGCCGAGCGCGCCGAGCAGCGCGGCGAGGTCCGGCGCCTCGAGCAGGCGCTGGCGGACGTCGTGCTTGACGGTGAGGTGCGCCGCGATCGCGAACGCCTGCCGCTCCGGCGTCGCCGACTCGTGCACGAGCTGGACGACTTCCTGCGGCAGCCGGCGGTGCAGGGCGGCGTACTCCTCGAACAGCGCGACCGCGCGCCGAGCGCCGATCTCGATCGCCGCCGGGTCGGCAGTCGCGATCGCGTGGGGCTCGGTCGCGTCGTCCGGCGCGTAGGGCGTCTCGGCGTCGCTCGCGTCGTCGCCCGGCTCGTGCTCGTCCGACGCGCTCGCGCCGACGAGCGGGGCGGCCGCGACGGTGGCGCGGAGGTAGCCGGTGGCCGGGGCGAAGCGCGTCACGCGGACGCGCGCGATCCCCTCGAGGAGCACCTTGGCGGTGCCGTTCGGGAGACGGCCGACCTGGTGCACGCGCGCGACGACGCCGACGCGGAACAGGTCCGCTGCCGACGGGTCGTCCACGTCGGCGCTCCGCTGTGCGACGAGGAGGATGAAGCGGCCGCCGTCGCTCGTGGCGACGCCATTGGACCTGACCGCCGCCTCGACCGCCGCCAGCGACGCCGCGCGCCCGACGAGCAGCGGCATGACGACGTGCGGGAAGATCACGACGTCGCGCAGCGGCAGCACCGGCAGGCGCTCGTCCACGGCGAACCGCTCGCCGTCGCGGAAGAGGGTGAGGGACATGAACGTAAGGTAACGCGTCGGGGGTAACGGGTAACGGGTGCCGGGTAGCGGGTGCCGGGTGGCGGGTAGCGGGTGGCGGGTGGCGGAATGACGCGACGGGCCGGCACTCTCGCGCAGAGAGGCCGGCCCGTCGCATTTGCTGTCCGCGCTACGCGCTAC
>DATMHT010000163.1:0-11535 GCA_035554795.1 Gemmatimonadaceae bacterium
GAGGAGCTGCGCCGTCTCGAGGTCGAGCTCCCAGCCGCTGAGGAAGTTGACGTAGAGCGCGTCCAGCCGCAGCGAGTCGAGCAGCGGCCGCAGGCCGAGCCACGTCCAGCCGGGCACGCCGCCGCGCGTCACCTCCGTGCGGCGCTCGTCGCTGACGTAGCGCAGCTCGACGCGCGCATTGGCGTAGGGCACCTCGACCGCGGCAGCGTCGGGCGCGAGGCGGCGCAGCGTCGCCAGAAACTCGCGCGCCCGCGGCGCCAGGTCGGCGCCGACCTTCACGACCGGCACGATCTCCCAATCGTCGGGCAGCGCCGCGTCGAGGGCGCTCAGCGAGTAGGCGATCCCGCCCCATTCCTCCACCGGCCGCTGGCGCGGGTCGCGACCGTGGATGACGTCCCAGATGAAGGAGCCGATGACGCCGAGGCGACGACGCGGCTTCGTCGCCTCCGGCGTCACACGGCGCCCAGGTGCTGCTGCTTGAACGTCGCGACCGCGCCGACGACGCCGGCGGAGCCGGGCAGGGAGCCCGGCACGATGCGGCACGCCTCGACCGCCGGCCGGAAGGCGCGGCGCCGCACTTCGGCGCGCAGCGGCTCGAACAGCGCGTCGCCCGCCGCCGTCACCCCGCCTGCCACCACCACGACGTCGGGGTTGAAGATGTTCAGCAGGTTGGCGATCCCCGCGCCGAGGAAGCGCGCCGTGTCGCGCACGACCTCGCGGGCGATCATGTCGCCGAGGCGAGAGGCGTCGTACACCGTCTGCGCCGTGATCCGCTCGAGCCGGCCCTGCACCATCCCCGGCAGCATCGAGTTCAGGTCGCCCGCCAGCGCCTCGCGCGCGCGCTCGGCGATCGCCGGGCCCGACGTGTACGCCTCGAGACAGCCGTAGTTGCCGCACTTGCAGCGGCGGCCGGTCGAGTCGATGGTCGTGTGGCCGATCTCGCCGGCGACGTCCGACGAGCCGTGATAGAGCTTGCCGTCGAGAATGAGGCCGCCGCCGATGCCGGTGCCGATCGTCAGCCCGACGACGTTACGCCCGCCCTTGGCCGCGCCAACCCACCACTCGCCGACGGTCGCGCAGTTCGCGTCGTTGTCCAGCGTCACCGGCAGGCCGACCTGCTGCGCGATGGCGTCGCGGAGCGGGAACTCGTGCCAGCCGAGGTTGGGCGCGACGATGACGACGCCGCGCTCGCGGTCGAGCGGCCCGGGCGCGCCGACGCCGACGCCGATGAAGTCCTCGCGCGCCGCGCCCGTCTCGGCCGAGGTGAGCGCGATGACGTCCTCGATCATCTGCACCATCCGATCGACGACCGTGTCCGCTCCCTGCTCGGCGTACGTCGGCTGCGAGCGCATCGCGATCTCGCGGCTCCCGTCCTCCGGCATCGCGCCGCAAACGATGTTGGTGCCGCCGAGATCGACGCCGATGATGTAGCGCTCGCGCGAGGTGTTGGTCATGGGCGGAAATCTAGGAAGGCGAGCAAGGGCCCGAACAGTCCCTCACAGCGTCGCCACCACGTCGGCGACCGCCTGCGCCGTGATCTCGCGCATGCAACGCCAGTGGCCGAGCGGGCAGCGCTGCGGTCCGTGGCGGTCGCAGGGGCGGCAGTCGAGCTTTGCGACGCCGAGCGTGTCCACGCCGATCGCGGCGTGATGCGCGGCCAGGGGCCCGAAGCCGAACTCCGGCACCGTCGGCCCGAAGATGGAAACGGTCGGTGTTCCCATCGCCGACGCGAGGTGCTGCGGCGCGGAGTCGTTCGTCACGATCACCGCCGCGCGTCCGATCAGCTCCGCCGACGCGAGCAGCGAGAGCCGGCCGACCGCGTCCACCGGCGGCGCGCCGTGCCCGGCACGGACCGCGGCGGCGATTTCCCGCGCCAGGTCGTGGTCGTCCTTGCCGCCGACGACCGCGAGCCGCATCCCGCGCGCGGTGAGCAGCCGCGCGAGCTCGGCGTAGTAGGGCCAGCGCTTCGTCGCCCAGACGCTGCCCGGTGCCAGCGCGACGAGCGGCGTGCCGCGCTCGTACCTCGCCTCGGCGAGGAGCGCGTCCACGGCGGCCACCTCGGTGATGCTTGGGTAGAGGCGCGGCCGCAGGTCGTCGAGCGTCAGTGGTCCGTCGCCGGGGCGTACGCCGAGCGAGAGGAGCCGCGCCGCGTGGTGGATCGTGTCGTCGTACGGCACGCGTCGCGAGTACAGCGCCCGGCCGGCCGACGTGTCGAAGCCGACCCGCTCCGGGATGCCGGCGCTGACGGCGAGCGCCGCGCTCCGCACCGACCCCTGCGCCAGATACGCCGACGCGTAGCCCTTGCGCCGCAGCTTCCCCGCGAGCCGCGCGAAGCCGGCCACGCCGCGATCGCGGCGGTGCTTGTCGAAGACGAGGATCTCGCGCACGGCCGGGTTCTGCGCGAGGATCGCGCCCGCGACCGGGGTGGCCAGCACGTCCACCGGGCCGCGCCGCGCGACCCGCGCGAGGAGCGGAGTCGTGAGGACCATGTCGCCGATGAACGACGTCTGGATGACGAGGGATGCCATGCCGGCTCCGGAAGCGCTCAACGCCCCACGCTCCACGCTCGGCCGGTCCGCGAGGGACGGTGAGCGTGGAGCGTGGGGCGTCGAGCGGACGGCGGCGTCGGCGTGCTCATTCCACCTGGAGCACCGCCAGAAACGCCTCCTGCGGGATCTCGACGGCGCCGACCTGCTTCATGCGCTTCTTCCCCTCCTTCTGCTTCTCGAGGAGCTTGCGCTTGCGCGAGATGTCGCCGCCGTAGCACTTCGCCAGCACGTCCTTGCGTACCGCCTTCACCGTCGTGCGGGCGATCACCTTCTGACCGATCGCCGCCTGGATCGCGACCTCGAAGAGCTGGCGCGGGATCAGGTCCTTGAGCTTGTCGGCGATCTTGCGGCCCCAGTCGTACGCCTTGTCGCTGTGGCAGATGACGCTGAACGCGTCGATCGCCTCGCCGTTGATCAGCATGTCGAGGCGAACGAGGTCGCTCGCGCGATACTCGAGCATCTCGTAGTCGAGCGAGGCGTAGCCCCGGCTGATGGACTTGAGCCGGTCGAAGAAGTCGAGGATGATCTCGCCGAGCGGGAACTCCCAGTCGAACTCGACGCGCGACGTGTCGAGGTACGTCATGTTCTTGTAGACGCCGCGCCGCTCGGTGCCGAGCGTCATGATCGGCCCGATGTAATCGCTCGGCGCCATGATGCGCGCCTTGACGTACGGCTCCTCGATGCGGTCGATGACGCCCGCCGGCGGCATCAGCGCCGGGTTCTCGACCAGCTCCATCGTGCCGTCGGTGCGGTAGACCTTGTACTCGACGCTCGGCACCGTCTGCACGAGGTCGAGGTCGAACTCGCGCGTCAGGCGCTCCTGCACGATCTCCATGTGCAGCAGGCCGAGGAAGCCGCAGCGGAAGCCGAATCCGAGCGCCGTGGACGTCTCCGGCTCGTAGTTGAGCGAGGCATCGTTGAGCTTGAGCTTCTCGAGCGCGTCGCGGAGCGTCTCGTACTGCTGCGTGTCGGTCGGGTACATCCCGGCGAACACGAACGAGCGCACTTCCTGGTATCCGGGCAGTGGCTCCGCCGCGTGATTGTTGGCGTCGAAGATCGTGTCGCCGGCGCGCGTCTCGCTCACCGAGCGCACGCTCGCCACCACGTATCCGACCTCGCCCGGTCCGAGCTTGTCCGTCTGCACCTGACGAAGCTGGTTGTAGCCCACCTCGTCCACCTCGTAGACGGACTCCGAAGCGCCGAAGGTGATCTTCGTGCCCTTCTTAAGCACGCCGTCCACCACGCGCACGCTCGGGATCGCGCCGCGGTACTTGTCGTAGTACGAGTCGTAGATCAACGCGCGCAGCGGCGCCGCCTCGTCGCCCACCGGCGCCGGCACCTTCTCGACCACCGCCTCGAGCAGCTCGCGGATCCCAATGCCCGTCTTCGCGCTCACTCTCAGGATCGAGTCCGGATCGACGCCGAGCAGATCGGAGACTTCCTGCGCACGCCGGTCGGGCTCCGCGCCCGGGAGGTCGATCTTGTTCAGGATCGGGATGATCTCGAGCCCGGCGTCGAGCGCGAGGAACAGGTTCGACAGCGTCTGCGCCTGAATGCCCTGCGACGCGTCCACGACGAGGATCGCCCCCTCGCAGGCGGCGAGCGAGCGCGAGACCTCGTAGGTGAAGTCCACGTGGCCCGGCGTGTCGATCAGGTTCAGCTCGTACGTCTCGCCGCTCTTCGCCGTGTAGCTCATGCGGACGGCGTTGAGCTTGATCGTGATGCCCCGCTCGCGCTCCAGGTCGAGCGTGTCGAGCACCTGGGCCTTCATTTCACGCTTCTGCAGCATCCCCGTCTCCTCGATGAGGCGATCGGCGAGGGTGCTCTTCCCGTGGTCGATGTGCGCCACGATGCAGAAGTTGCGGATGTGATCGAGGTTCAAGGCGGGACGGGTCTCAGGAAGCGGTGAGGCGGATGCAGCCAGCCCACAAATATAGTGGCCCGGCGCGGTCTCCTGCACCGCGCCGGGCCACCGTCGTCGCTACGTCGAAGCGTCGCGACGATCAGGGCAGACGTCGCCGCAGCTCGAACGGCTTCGGCGGGTGATCGTCGTCCTTGGCGTCGCCGCTCTTTCGGCTGTCGTCCCTGCCGCCGTCGCCCTTCCGGACCTCGGGCTTCGGGCTGTCGGCCTTCCGGACCTCGGGCTTCGGACCGTCGTCCCTCCGGACCTCGGTCCGCGGGCTGTCGCTGTTGCGATCGGGTGCCTGCCGCGCGTGCTCCTCGGCGCGCGACGGCGCGTCGGACGGGCGCGCGTCCTCCCGCGGCTCCGCGCGGCGCGGCTCGTCGGCGCGCGGCTGGTCGCCGTTCGGACGGTCGCCACGCGGCTGATCGGCCCGCGGCTGATCGGCCCGCGGCTGGTCGTCGTCGGCCGGCCGCTGCGGCGCCGGCCGGTAGGTGCGGGGCGCGTCGCTCCGCGTGCGGTCGCTGTCCGACGCGCCACCGTGCGCGCGCTCGTCGGCTGCGCGCGCGTCGTTGTCCCGGCGGCCCGGCAGGTCCGACGGCGGCGCGGCGGCGCGCGGCACGTCGCTCCGCGGCACGTCGGTCCGGGGGACATCGCTCCGCGGCACGTCGGTGCGGGGGACGTCCGCACGCGGCATCTCGCGCTCGTGCGGCTGCGGCGCGCGATCCGCGCCGGGCGGCACGGCGCGTGTCGTGGGGGCGGAGTCGTCGCCCGTCCGGCGGCGATCGTCGCGACCGGCGTCGTCGCCGCGACCACGGCCGCGATCGTGCCCGTCGTCGCGCGTCGTCGCCGGGTCGCGACGCGGGCCGCGCCCGTGATTCGCGCGGTCGTCGTCACCGTTCCCGCCGTTGCCGACGCCACCGTTGCCGACGCCACCGTTGCCGACACCACCGTTGCCGACACCACCGTTGCCGTTCGAGCCCGGCACCGTCGGCGGCGTCACGCGCGAGCTGTCGCGGCGCGGCGGACCGCCCGCGCCGTAGTGCGGCGGCGTCGCCGGACGGCCGGTATCGTCGGGACGACGACCGGGACCCGTGCCCGGCGGCACGCTGTTGCCAGGGCGGCTGGAGCCCGGATTGCCGCCGGCGACGGGGCCGGGGTTGCCATTGGGCCACCCCGGACGACGCGGATCCACGTCGGGCGTCCGGTTGCGGTGCTCGACGTACACGTGGTGATGCCCGTTGCCCGGCGTCGACGGGGTCGGCGGACGCCACTCATAGCGCGGGCGTGGCACGTACACGACGCGCGTCCCTGGATAGTAGCGATACGGGTAGTAGCCGTCGTCGTAGACGATGACGAAGTACCGCGTGCACGGCGCGTCGTACGGATCGAAGATCACGCGCGAGTCGTTGCAGTCCGGATACGCATACCGCGGGTAGTCCACCCGACGATCCACGTAGTACTCGGCGTAGTCGGTCGCGTAGCCGGTGTTGGCGTCGTAGGCGATCCGCTCGGCGAACGACCGGAGCGCGACGAACGGATCACCGTGCACACGGCTCGCGAGCGCGACCTGGTCCCACCCGTGACCGACCGCGTACCGGCCGAAGTCGAACGGCTTGTACGAGGAGATCGCGAAGACGTAGCCGACGCCGGTCGGGTCGTCCACGACGAACGACGCGTCGGTGTAGCCGGGCACGCGGTAGGTGTGGCCGGCCTGCACCCAGTTGTCGTCGTTGGGCGTGCGCGGGTAGAGCACCCGCATGCGGCCGTCGGTGTCGAGACGCACGATCGTGACGTAGGCGTCCTCGCGCACCCGGAACAGGGCGCGGACGCGGTCGCCGCGCTGGTACGTCTGGTCCGTGGAGGTCCAGATGCGGACGTCGGGCGCGTCGCGGCCGGTCCCGTCGTCGCCGACGGTTCGGTAGGGCGGCGGCACGGGCACGTCGATCGCGCCGTCGGCCGGGCGCTCGACGACACGCGTCGTGACGCAGCCGATCGGCGCGATCAGCGCCAGGAGAGCGACGAGCAGCGAACGCGTCGCCCGATGGGCGACCTGACTTCGGATGGGAAGGACGGACGGAGCGTCGATCATGGGACGGGTCCTGTGCGAGGGTTCATGGAGCAGCGTTGATGACCCGCCACTCTCGAGGGCACGCGCCATGCCCCGTACCGAGCCCGTCCGCGTCGCCGGCAACTGCCGGCCTATCAACGCGTTAGGGCGCGCGTGCCGTCCCTGGCCCGGCCCTCTGTCCGCTGCCGATGACGGCGCGACACAGGGTGAGAGAGGACAGCGCTCGGACGGCTTTCGCCGCCCGCGTTGGGCGCGCACTACGCCTTTCTGACTGGCCTCTCGCTCGCCGGGTCACGCCCGCGACTAAGATGTAGGGACGGATCGCCGACGTTCCTCGAGCCCGACCTCGCCATCCACGTGTCCGACCCGACCCGCTCGTTCACCGGCAACAACTCGCGCGCCGACCTCTTCGACCCCGCGTCGCTCGCGGCGCTGGGGCGCATCGAGATCGTCGCGCGGTGGGTCGTGGACGGCTTCATCGCCGGGCTGCACCGGTCGCCGCGCAAGGGCTTCTCGGTGGAGTTCGCCGAGCACCGGCCCTATCTCGCGGGCGATGACCTGCGCTACGTGGACTGGAAGATCGCCGCTCGCGCCGACCGCTGGGTCGTGAAGCAGTACGAGGAGGAGACGAACCTTCGCGCGAACATCGTCGTGGACGTCAGTCGCTCGATGGCGTGGAGCGGCGCGCCCGGCACGCGTCTCACCAAGCTCGCCTACGCCGACCGGCTCGCCGCGGCGATCGCGCTCCTGCTGCTCCGCCAGCGCGACGCGGTCGGCCTCGTGCGCTTCGACGAGAGCGTGCGCACCGCGATCCCGCCGCGGGCGCGCGTCGGCCAGTGGCGGCGCATCGTCGCGGCGTTCGAGGACCCGGGCGCCGGCCGCGCGTCGGACGCCGCCGCGGGGCTCGAGCGCGCGGCGCGCCTCAGCCGCCGACCCGGGCTCGTGGTGCTGATCTCCGACCTGCTCATGGACGTGCCGGCCGTCGAGCGCTCGGTGCGCACGCTTCGCTCGGCCGGCCACGACGTGACCGTGCTGCACCTCCTCGATCCCGCCGAGCGCGATCTCGCCTTCGCCGGCGACGCGCTGTTCGTGGATCCCGAGAGCGGCCTCGAGGTGCCGGCGGCGGTCGCCGACGTGCGCGACGCGTACCGTGCTACGGTGGATGCCGCCGTGGCCGAGTGGCGGTCCGTCCTGGCCGGCGCCGGCGCCGGCTACGAGCTGTTCCTCACCGACGTGCCGTTTGGCGTCCCGCTGCGCCGCGCCTTCTCCGCGCGCGAGGGCCACGCGCCACGCCTGTGAGTCGATTCGTTAGGCATCGCGCGTGAGCTTCCTCTCGCCGCTCTACCTGATGCTCGCCGCGGCGGCGGCGGTGCCGCTGCTGATCCACCTGATGCGGCGGCGGATCGGCACGCGCGTCGAGCTGCCGTCCGCGCGCTACCTCGTGCGCGCCGAGCAGGAGCACAGCCGCAAGCTGCGCCTGCGCAACCTGCTGCTCATGCTGCTGCGCGTGCTGGCGGTGCTCGCCATCGCGGCCGCTGCCGCGCGCCCCGTCGGCCGACTCGCCGGCGCCGGCCACGCGCCGACCGCGCTCGCGATCGTGCTCGACAACTCGCTCAGCAGCTCCGCCGTCGTCGCCGGCGCCCCGGTGCTCGACCGCCTGAAGGCGGGCGCGGCCGCCGCGGCGCGCTCCGCGTCGCCGGCCGACCGAGTCTGGCTCGTCACCGCCGACGGCCGCGTCAGCGGTGGCAACGCCGCGGCGGTCGCGGCCGCCGCCGAGCGGACGGAGGCGCTCGCGGGCGCGGGCGACCCGGCGGGCGCGCTGCTCCGTGCGGCGAGCCTGGTGCGCGGCGCGGGGCTCGCCGAGCGCGAGGTGGCGCTGCTCACCGACGCCCAGGCGACGAGCTGGCCGCGCCCCGTGCAGCTTGGCGACACGCGCGTCGTGACGGTGCCGGCGGAGCTGCCGGCGCCGGCGAATCACGCCGTCACGGCGGTGGACGTGCGCCCTCCGCGCTGGACGCCGCGTGGCGCCGTCGTCGGCCGCCTGCTGGTCGCCGGGGACTCCACGGCGTACCGCATCGCGATCACGCCACCGGGCGGCGTCGCGCGCACGCTGGCGCGCGGCACCGCCGCCGCGGCCACGGGCGCGACCGACGCGGAGTTCACCGTCCAGGCCGCGCCGCCCGAGCGCGGGTGGCTCGGCGGCTCGGTGGAGCTCGAGCCCGACGAGCTGCGCGGCGACGACACGCGCTTCTTCGCGCTCTGGATCGGCCCGGCGCCGGTTCTCGCTCTGGACGAGAGCGTCGGCCCGTTCGCGCGGACGGCGGTCGCGGCGCTCGAAGAGAGCGGCCGCGCCCGCGAGGCCGCGCCGGGCGCGCCGTCGAGCGACGCCGTCGCGGTCGTCGCCGCCGATGCGCTCACCCGGCTGCCGGCGCTCATCGCCGCGCCCAGCGACCCGGTACGGGTCGGCGCGGCGAACCGCGCGCTCGAGCGCGCCGGCATTCCCTGGCGCTTCGGCGTCGCGCGACGGGGCGAGGCCGCGGTACGTGCCGCCGCCGGAGTGACCCCGCTCGAGGGCGTGACGGCGTCGCTGCGGTATGCGCTCGCCGCGCCTGGTGGCCCGCCGCCGGGCGCGGACACGCTCGCGACCGCGGGCGGCGAGCCGTGGATCGTCGCCGGCCGCGGCTACGCGATCTTCGCGTCGCCGCTGGTGCCCGAGGCAACCTCGCTGCCGGTGCGCGCCGCGTTCGTTCCGCTCCTCGCCGAGCTCGCGACGCAGCGGCTCGGCGGCGCGTCCGGACCGCTCCTGTCGGCCACGCCGGGCGCGACCGTGTCCGTTCCGCCTGGCATCGATGCGATGCAGGGCGACGCGTCCGGTGCGCCGCGACTCGCCGTCGCGGGCGGCGCGCTGACCGCACCGGCGCGGTCGGGAGTTTACTTTCTCCTCCGCGGCGCCGAGCGCGCCGGCGCGCTGGTGGTGAATGCGGAAGCGGAGGAGTCGAGGTTGGCGAGGCTGACGGATGGGGAGCTCGCGGCGCGCATCGGCGCGCGCGAGGTGACGGTGGCCGGCCGCCGCGGCGAGGCCCCCTGGCCCGCGGCCGCGTTCGCGTCGTCCACGCGTCGCCCGCTCGTCGCACCGCTGCTGCTGCTGGCGCTCGCGCTGCTGCTCGCCGAGACCGCGCTGACCCGCGCCACCCGCGCGCCCGCCCGACCCGGCTCGTCCGCGCCCGCGCGCGCCGACGCCGCCTAACGAAGGACCCGTGGCACTTCCGACTCTTCTCGACGCCGTCGAACGGCTGCCCGCGTTCGCGCGACTGCTCAATACGCTCCCCGATCCGGGCGGGCGCCTCACCGTCTCGGGCCTGCCCGGCTCGAGCGATTGCGTCGTGCTCGCCGCGCTCGCGCGCCGGCTCCCCGGACGCTTCTTCGTCGTCGTCACCGACGCCCTGCCGGACGCCGAGCGCTGGCTCGCCGACCTCGAGTCGCTGGTGGACGAGCCGGCGCCGGGAGCGGGCGCGGACGGGGCGTCGCCGGGCGCGGTGCCGACGGCGCAATCGCCCGTCGCGCTCTATCCGCCGCGCGAGGGATTCGGCGAAGCCGAGCCGCACGCCGAGGTCGCCGGCGAGCGCGTCGAGACGCTCGAGCGCATCGGCCGCGGCGGCGTGCGCATCCTGCTCACGACCGCCCGCGCGGTGCTCGAGCGCACGCGGCTGCCGCGAGCGGTGCAGGGCAGTCGCCTCGAGCTGCGGAAGGGTGACGTCCGTCGGCCCGAGGATCTGGCCGCCCACCTCGAGGCGATCGGCTTCGAGCGCGTGCCGATGGTGGAGGACGTCGCGCAGTTCTCGGTGCGCGGCGGCATCTTCGACATCTACAGCTTCGGCATGGCGGCGCCGGTGCGCCTCGAGTTCTGGGGCGACGAGGTCACGGAGCTGCGCCACTTCGACCTGCTGACGCAGCGCTCGACGCGCGACGCCGACGTCGCCCTCGTGCTGCCGGTGGACGGCCAGGTCTCCGAGCAGGTGGCGGACGAGTACGATCGCGTGACGCTCCCCGAGCTCTGGCCGCCCGACGCGGTGCTCGTCTATCCGTCCGGTGCGCACGTCGAGCCGGAGCTGCGCCGGACGTGGGACGAGGCGCAGCACCACGTGGAGCTCGCGCGGCGCCGCGGGGAGGACACCGCGAGCCGCGACGAGCTGTATCAGCCGCCCGCCGACGCGGCGGCCGCGCTCGCGCGCTTCGGCACGGTGCAGATCGTCCCGCCCGGCACCTCGGGCGACCCGTCACCGGTGCCGGAGCTGGTCTTCCCGCTGCGCGCGCCCGATCCGGTGGATCGCGACATCAAGCGCCTCCGCCGCATGCTCGCCGACGGGACGCACACGTTGATCCTGTGCGACAACGCCGGCCAGGCCGAGCGCCTCGAGGAACTGCTCGCCGAGGGCGGCAGCGCACCGATCACGGTGACGCTGGTGATCGGGGTGCTGGGGGGAGGGTTCGTCATACCGGGGGACGGGGGACGCGGGACGGGCGACGAAGCGTCCCGAGGCGGTTCGTTCCCCGTCCCGCGTCCCCCCTCCCAGGGCCTCCGTGTCCTCACCGACCACGAGATCTTCCGCCGCGAGCGCCGCATCCGCCGCGTCCGCAAGTACGGGACGGGCGGCTCGCTCGAGGCGATCACGGCGCTCAAGCCGGGCGACTACGTCGTGCACCTCGAGCACGGCGTCGGCATCTACCGCGGCATCGAGACGATCTTCGTCAAGGAGAGCACGGTCGAGGTCGCGGTGATCGAGTACGAGGGCGGCGACCGGCTCAACGTCCCGCTCTACCGGGTTGACCAGATCGAGCGCTATCGCGCGGCCGGCGACGTCTCGGGCGACGCCCCGCCGCCGCGTCTCCACCGACTCGGCGGCAAGCGCTGGGCGCAGCAGCGTGACAAGACACGCGCCGCGATCCAGGAGATGACCGTCGAGCTGCTCGACCTCTACGCGCGCCGCAAGGTCGCGAGCCGGCCGGCGCACGTC
>DATMHT010000164.1:0-2836 GCA_035554795.1 Gemmatimonadaceae bacterium
ACGCTCGCGCGCTTCTCGCGGATCGCCGCCGGCTCGGGATCCACGCCCTTCTTCCAGCCGCGGTACTGGAGGATCGCGTCGCCGGCGGCGACGGTCGGGCAGAAGCCGATCCCCTTCTGCGCCATGAGCGCGAAGACCGCCGGCGTGCCGTCGTCGCCGTGCTCGATCGTCGTCACGCCGGCGAGCGCGGCGCGCCGCATCCCCTCGGCGGTGCTCGCGTGGGCGACGACCGGCCGCCCGCTCGAGCTCGCGACCTCGACGATCGTCTTCAGCTCGTCCACGGTGAACGTCGGCCGCGCCTCACCGCTCGGGCCGTAGCGGTAATCGGCGTAGACCTTGATCCAGTCGGCGCCCTTGCTCGCCTGGTCGCGGACGACGCGCGTGAGCTCGGGGCCGCCGCTGGCCTCCTCGGCGCCCTGCGGCACCTCCACGTTCGGCGCGAAGCCCCTGGGTCCGTAGGTGCCCGTCGCGACGATGGCGCGCGTGACGACGATCATGCGCGGACCGGGGACGATGCCCTCCTCGATCGCGCGCTTGAGCCCGACGTCGGCGTAGCCCGCGCCCTCGGTGCCGAGGTCGCGCACGGTCGTGAAGCCGGCGAGCAGCGTGTTCCGTGCGTGCACCGTCGCGCGGGCGACGCGCAGCGCCAGCGGCTCGCGCAGCACCTGGTCGTTCCACGACGTCTCGTTGTACGGGTGCAGAAAGAGGTGCGAGTGTCCCTCGATCATCCCCGGCATGAGCGTCGTCCCCGGCAGCTCGACCGTGGTCGCGCCGGCGGGCGCCGCGATCTGCGGGGCCGGCCCCGCCGCGTCGATGCGCTCGCCGCGCACGAGCACCGCCCACCCGTCGTGCATCGTCGCGCCGTCGAAGACGCGCGCCGGGCGGAGAAGGACGACGCTCGACGGCGCGGCCGGTGCGGTCGCCTGTGCCGCCATGGGCGCGAGCGGGGCGAGAGCGGCCGTCAGGACGGCGAGGAGCGCGGTCGGAAGTGAGCGCATGGGCGGGCTGACATTGGGCGTCGGGTGGCGCGGCGGGAGCGAGCGGGCTGCGGAATGTGTGGCGCCGGACGCCCAAGTCACAAGCGGCGCCGCCGGCGGCGTCTGCGCCTAACGCCCGGCGCGCGCCCCGATCGCCGCCGGCGGGCGTGGCGGCGTCGGGCTTCCGGCCGCGCCGGCGACGCCGCCTGAGACGATGAACGCCATCACGTCGGCGCTGTCCACGGCCACGCGCTCCACCTGAGCGGTGGGGAAGACGAGCAGCGTGCCGGCGAAGTTGTACGACTGCGGCAGATACACGGCCACGTGATCCGCGAGGCCGAAGTGCGCGAGAGATTCCTGCGTCACGAAGCCGAAGGCGCGCGCCCCACCGCCCGGATACAGCGTGACGAGCACCGGCTTGTCGAAGCGGCGCTGCTCGCCGACGAACGCGTTGAGCAGGTCGCGGGTGCTCGAGTAGAGCAGTCGCACGAACGGCAGCCGGTTCATCACGCTGTCCAGGGCGCCGACGAGGCTGCGGGCGAGGATCGTCGAGGCTAGAAATCCCGTCAGCGTGATGACGACGACGGTGACGGCAAAGCCGGCGCCGCGGACCGGCAGCCCGAGCCAGCTGTCGATCCCGACGAAGATCCGGTAGCAGACGTAGGCGGTGACGGCGATCGGCGCGGTGACGATCACGCCGCGGAAGAAATAGTTGACGAGTCGGCGCATGACGGTGGTCAGCGGGCGGAGGTGGCCGACGCGTCCGCCGGCGTGCCGCCGGGCGCGCCGGTGCCCGCGCTCACGCCGGCTTCGTCGCTCACGGTCGGCAGGCCGAGCCGCTCCCACTCGCCGTAGCCGCCGCGCACGTTCGTCACGTCCGCGACGCCCTTCGCGCGCAGCACGCTGGACGCGATCGCCGAGCGCGTTCCACCCTGGCAGTGCACGGCGATCGGGCGGTCGCGCGGCAGCTCGCCGGCGCGCGCCGGGAGCTCCCCGAGCGGAATGTGTACGGCGCCGGGCAGGTGGCCGGCCTCCCATTCCGCCTTGCCGCGCACGTCGAGCACGAGCGGCGCCGCGCCGGCGTCGAGCGTGGCGGCGAGGGCGCGCACGTCGGTCTGCGGCACCGAGCCGAGGCCGCCGTGTCGCTCCGACCACTTCGCGATGGTGGCGGGCGAGACGTAGCCGCGCGCGCCGTCCACGCCGACGAGCGCGAGATCGCGCGCCGCCGCGGCCGCGCTCGCGTCGTCGTCGGCTACGAGGAGGATCGCACCGCCCTCCGGCGCGAGCGCCGCCGCCCACGCCGAGAACGAGCGGTTGCGTGGCACGTTCAGCGTCCCGGGGACGTGGCGCGCGGCGAAGTCCTCCACGCCGCGCGTGTCCAGCACCGTGTCGCCGCGGCGCAGCGCGTCTTCCAGAGCGTCCGCGTTGAGGAGCGCGGGGCGGGGGAGCGCGCCGAGCGGCGCCGGCCCGTCGCGGTTGACGCGCTTCATGCGCGCGAAGTACGCCGGCGGCTCCGGCTGCCCCGCGAGCACCGCGCTCACGAACTCGGCTGCGTCTTCCACGGTGAGCGCCCAGTTGAACAGCCGCTCGTAGCCGAGCGTCGTCTGCGGCACCGCGCCGAGCGCCTTGCCGCACGCCGAGCCCGCGCCGTGGCCGGGCCAGAGCTGGAGGTAGTCCGGCAGCGTCTTGAACCGCTGGAGCGACGCGAAGAGCGCACGCGCGCTCGTCTCCATCGTGCCGGTGATGCCCGCCGCCCGCTCGAGGAGGTCGGGGCGCCCGACGTCGCCGACGAAGATGAAGTCGCCCGTGAGCGCGCCCATCGGGCGATCGGCGGCGGCGCGGTCGGTGACGAGGAAGGT
>DATMHT010000165.1:0-1564 GCA_035554795.1 Gemmatimonadaceae bacterium
AGCACGGCGTGACCGTGTGCGTCGAGCTGCTGAACAGCAAGGTGAACCACCCGGACTACCAGGGCGACCACACCGCGTTCGGCGCGGCGGTGGTCCGCGGCGTCGGCTCGCCGCGCGTGAAGCTGCTCTACGACATCTATCACATGCAGATCATGGAAGGAGACGTCATCCGCACGGTGCGCGAGCACCTCGCCGAGATCGGCCACTTCCACACCGGCGGCGTCCCGGGCCGGCACGAACTGGACGGCGCGCAGGAGCTCAACTACCGCGCGGTGGCGACGGCGATCGCCGACGCGGGCTTCACCGGCTACCTCGCCCACGAATTCGTCCCCACGCGCGACCCGCTCACGTCGCTACGAGAGGCGGTGGCGATCTGCGCGGTGTGAGTGGGGCGGCACTCGGCCTCGGCGTTTTCGCCGCGGATTGACGCGGATGAACGCGGAAAGGCGCGGATCCACTGTCCCTGTCATCCCGAGCGCAGCGAGGGATCTTGCGTGCGATGCGCGTGGCGTGCTCCGCGAACCGGACAGAAGATCCCTCGCTACGCTCGGGATGACGACGGGATGGGAGAGTTCTGCGTCCTCCGCGTCCTCGGCGGTCCAGGCTTTCACAAAGCAGCAGTAGTATCCGCGTCAATCCGCGGCGAAAATGCACGTGCAAGAGGACCAGAGCGGCAACGTCCAACCTTCACCGTCTTCCTGATGAATCGCTCCCGTCACTTCCGCGCCTGGACGCTCGGCGCACTGCTCGCTCTCGTTGCCCCGCCGGCCGTGGCCGGCGCGCAGTCGGACTCCGTGCCGCCGGTCGTCGGCGCGTGGGACCTGCGCGTGCAGGGGCCCGACGGCGTCGTCTACCCGTCGTGGCTCGAGGTCTCGGCGTCCGGCTTCCACGCGCTCGTCGGCCGCTTCGTCGGGCGCGGGGGCAGCGCGCGTCCGATCGGCCGCGTCGAGTACGCCGACGGCGTCCTCCGCTTCGCGATCCCGCCGCAGTGGGAGCGCGGCGACGCCGACCTCCGTCTCGAGGGTCGGCTCGACGGCGACCGCCTCACGGGGACGATCGTCATGCCAGCGGGCGAGCGGCACACCTTCACCGCGAGCCGCACACCGAGCCTGCGCCGCGCACACGCGCCGCGATGGGGCACGCCGATCAAATTGTTCGACGGCAAGGACCTGGCGGGCTGGACGACGACCGGTGGTGGCGGCGAGAGCCACTGGCGCGTGATCGGCGGCGTGCTGACCAACACCGCGGGCGGCGCCAACCTCGTGACGACGCGCACCTTCGCGGACTTCAAGCTGCACGTCGAGTTCCGCTACCCGAAGGGAGGCAACAGCGGCGTGTACCTGCGCGGCCGCCACGAGGTGCAGGTCGAGGACAGCGAGGAGCGGGAGTGGCCCACCGCCGAGAACGTCGGCGCCGTCTACGGCTTCCTGCCGCCTAACGAGAACGCCGCGACGGGGCCCGGCCGCTGGCAGACGTACGACATCACGCTCGTCGGCCGGCGCGTGACCGTCGTGCTGAACGGCCGCACGGTGATCGGCGACGCGGTCATCCCCGGCGTCACCGG
>DATMHT010000166.1:0-9769 GCA_035554795.1 Gemmatimonadaceae bacterium
GGATCGCCGCCTGGAGCAGCGGCAAGTGGAGAAACGCGATCATCTGTCGGGGGTGGGACGGCGGGGGAGAAACGCGGCGCGCCGGCGATGCTCGGCCGGGGCGCCGCTCGACTGCGTCAGGCGCTACCGGGCGGCGGCGCCGCTGGCCGCCGCGCCCGCCGAAGCGGCGGCGTAACGGTCGGCGAACCAGCGGAAGGTCTCGAGAAGTCCATCGTGGAGCGGCATCTCCGGGCGCCAGCCGAGCAACGCCGCCGCCTTGTCGATCTTGACGACGGAACGCTGCTGCTCGCCCGGCCGCGCCGGCGCGTGCTCGACCGGCACGTCGGCGCCGGCCGCGCGGTTGAGGGTGCGCGCGAGATCCACGACCGTCGTCGCGACGCCCGTACCGATGTTGAAGCCGCGCGCGTCCACGCGGCCGGCCGGCGGGATCGGCCGCGTGGCCGCGGCCAGGTTGGCCCGCGCGACGTCCTTCACGTACACGTAGTCGCGCGTCTGCATGCCGTCGCCGAAGACCGTCATGGCGCGGCGCTCGAGGATGCGGCTGCAGAAGATCGCGACGACGCCGGCCTCGCCGTGCGGGTTCTGCCGCGGGCCGTAGACGTTGGCGTAGCGCAGCGCGACCGTCTCCATGCCGTGCAGCCGGCCGTAGTACGCGAGGAAGTACTCGGCGCTCAGCTTCGCGATCCCGTATGGCGACTCGGGATCCTTCGGGAACTCCTCCTCGTTCGGCGGCGTGACGAAGTCGCCGTAGAGCGCGCCCCCGGTGGAGGAGAAGATGAACCGCGTCCGCCCACCCGCGGCGCGGACCGCCTCGAGCAGGTTGAGCGTGCCGACGACGTTGATGGCGGCGTCGTGCGCCGGATCGGCGACGCTCTTGCGCACGTCGATCTGGGCGGCGAGGTGCGAGATGACGTCGAAGCGTCCCTCGCGAACGAGGCGTGCGGCGTCGCCCGAGCGGATGTCGCCCTCGACGAGCTCGGCGCCCGCCGGCACGTTGTCGCGATTGCCCGAGCTCAGGTCGTCGAGGATGACGACGTCGTAGCCCTGCGCGAGGTAGGCGTCGGCGACGTGCGAGCCGATGAAGCCCGCGCCGCCCGTGACGAGCGCGCGCTTCTTCCCCGCCCCACGCTTCGAAGTGCTTTCGGTGCTCGCCATGTCAGCGCTCCCCGCCGCGGTCGCCCGCGGCGCGCTCGTCGCTCGCGCCGTCGGCCGACGCGTCCGGCGCGTCGTCCAGGGCGAAGAGGTAGCGGACCGCGTCCACGATGCCGAGGCCGCGCCCGTTGGCCGCCGCCGCGCGGAGGCGCACCGAGGGCTCGTGCAGGAACTTGTTCATGAGGGATCTGGAAAGGTGTTCGACCGCGTCGCGTTGTGCGGGGGTGAGGCCGGCGAGCTTCCGCATGGCCTGCGCCATCTCCTCCTCGCGCACGCGCTCCATCTCCGACCGGAAGCGCGTCAGCACCGGCACGGCGGCGAGCCCGGCGAGCCAGCTCCAGTACTTCTCCACCTCGCCGGCGATGAGCTGCTCGGCCGTCGGCAGCTCCGCTTCGCGCCGCTCGATGTTCGCGGCGACGACGGCGCGGAGGTCGTCGAGATCGTAGAGAAAGACGTTGTCCATCTCGGCGACCGCCGGGTCCACGTCACGCGGCAGGGCAATGTCCAGGATGCACAGCGGGCGGTCCCCGCGCGCGTCCAGCGCCGGCCGGACGTGCTCGGGTAGGACGATCGCGTGCGGCGCCGAAGTCGAGCAGAGCAGCACGTCCACCTGCTCGAGGGCGGCCCAGCACGCGTCGTAGTGCATCGCCGTCGCCCCGTGACGGCGCGCGAGCTCGTCGGCCCGCTCGTAGGTGCGGTTCGCGACGATCGCGGCCCGGACTCCCTCGCGCACGAGGCACTCGAGGGCCAGCTCCGCCATGTCGCCGGCGCCAAGCACCATCGCGCGGCGCCCCTGCAGCGGCCCGAAGATCTTCTTCGCGAGCTGCACGGCCGCCGAGCTCACCGACGCCGCGCCGCGGCCGATCGCCGTCTCGGTCCGGACGCGCGACGCGACGAGCAGCGACGTCTGGAAGAGCCGGTTCAGCACCGCACCGGAGTGGGCGCGGCTCGCCTCCCACGCGTCGCGGACCTGTCCCTGGATCTGCGCCTCGCCGACGATCATCGAGTCGAGTCCGGAGGCGACGCAGAACAGGTGCGTCGCCGCCTCGCGGTCGCGGCGCACGTACAGGTAGGGGACGGCGTCGCCGCCCAGCCGCTCGGCGAGCAGCGCGGCCACCGCCGCGTGGGCGGCGTCCGTGTCGCCCGACCGCTCCCCTTCCACGAGGTAGAACTCGGTGCGGTTGCAGGTCGACAGCAGGACCGCCTCGCGCGCGCCGCCCTCGTCGCGAAGGCGCGCGAGCGCGGCAAGTACCTCCGACGCCGCGTGGGCGAAGCGCTCGCGGACGGCGATGGGCGCCGTCCGGTGGCTGGCACCGACGACGATCAGGCCCACGAGCTGAGCGCCTCCCAGCGCGCGAGCCGGCCCGCGATCTCGCCGCTCTCCACCGCGGCGCAGAAATCGTCGCCGGTGAGCTCGCGCGCCGCCTCGCGCCACCGCTCGCCCTCGCCGTGCTCGAGGAGGTGAGTGCGGACCGCGGCGAGGCGGCCAAGCGCCTCGGCGTAGCGTCCGTCGAAGCGCGAGCTCAGGGCGTCGCGCACGCGGGCAGCGGCCGTCGGCACGCCCCCGGACGCTACGGCGACTACCAGCGGACCGGCGCGGTGGGTGGCCATCGCCGTCCACGTTCCTTCGGCGGCCGCGTCGGTCACGCAGACGAGCCGGCCGAGCGCGACGGCGTCGCGAGCGACGAGCGCGTTCACCGCGCGGACGTTGGTCGCCGCGATGACGAGGTTGGCCGCGGCGATGTCCCCAGCCTCGTAGCTGCGTTCGAACAGTTCGACGCGCCCGTCGCCGCGCGAGGCGGCCGTGGCCCGCGTCTCGGCGCCGATCTCGGGCGCGACCACGCGGACATGGGCGGCGCCGGCGTCGAGCAGCGACGCCAGCTTGCGCGCCGCGACCCCGCCGCCGCCGACGATCAGCGCCCGGATGCCGGCGCCGAGGACGAGCACGGGAAGCCCGATCCCATCGGCGGACGTGGCCGTGCCGCGGCTCGCCGGCGCCGTCACAGGAACTGCCCTCCGCTGACGCCCGCGACGCGGAACGCGACGTACAGCGCGACGACGGCAACGAAGGTCACGCTGGACGCGACGGCCGCGCGGCGCGCCTGCCAGCCGCCGAGGAGGCGGCCGAACGTGACTGCGGAGACGCCGACCCACGCGCCGGTCCCCCAGAGGAGCTGGGCGGTGTCGGTCGCGCGGTAGTTCACCGAGTAGGCGACGGCGAGCGCGACGCCCAGCGTCAGCCCGAGCCACCCCGTGACCGCCGCGACGTGGTTGACGCGGTCGAGCGTGTCGAGCGGCGGGAAGAAGCGGAAGATCGCGCCGAAGCGGCGCGACTTGAGCTCGCGCCGCTCGACGAGATAGATCGTCCCCGCCGCGGCGGCCGTGGCGAACGCCGCGATGCCGAGGAAGCTCAGCGCGATGTGCGCGACCAGCCAGACGAGTCGCGTTCCGCTCGGCGCCAGCAGCGGGCGCATGCCGAGCAGGTTGGCGGCGACCGTCGTGAGCGCCGCCAGCGGCGCGGCGACGAGCGTGAGGCTCACGTCGCGCGCGACCACCTCGACGGCGAGCAGCGTTCCGGCGAGCAGCAGCGCCGCGAACGACAGCGCCGGCCCGAGCCCCGAGATCGGCATGCGCCCCGACTCGTGGGCGACGCCCGCGAGCGCGGCCAGGTGCACGGCGACGCCCGCCGCCAGCGCGCCGACGACGGCACGAAGCGGTGCGGGCACCGGACGCACGAACGGCGTCGCGGCGAGGGCCGCGGCACCGACGTAGCACGAGGTGGCGATGAAGAGCGCGATCGCAATCATGGCTGGGCCGCAATTTAACCCCGGTGCCTCAGCCACACAGGGGCGAGCCGAAAAGAGCGAGGGCGGGAGGACCGTTCGGTCCCCCCGCCCTTCAACCTACCGCGGATCGCCCGTGGGGCTACTGGACCTTGGCGGTCATACGAGCGGAGAGGCCTTCGCGGATCGCCGGCTGTGTCTGGTCGAGGACGAGCGCGGTCGTCGCGAACGGCGTCACGCGCACCACCTGGGCGATGGCGACGGGCTCCGCCGGCATCAGCTCGCCGCTATCGAGACGGGTACGCGGGCGATAGAGCGTGAACTGGTCGCCCGGATGCACGCCGTCGCGCGAGCTCTTGTCGAGCACGAGATACTCGTGGATCGACGGAAGGACGTTGCCGCCGTGGAGCCAGAGCACCTTGGCATCCATGCCGAGCTCGATCGCCTTCGGCTGCACGTCGGTCGGGAACGAGACGCTGTCGATGCGGATCAGCCCCTGGCCCATGAGCATCGTCGAGTACGCGTTGACGATGCGGGCGTGGGTCAGCTCGCCGGCGCGCGTCTCGCCCTCCACCTGAACGACGCCGGTCGGGATCACGACCTGGCCGACGCCCGGGAGGATGTCGCCGAGCGCGAACGACATGTAGCGGGCGCCGTCCGCCGGCGTCGAGCCGGCCGGGGGCGTGATCAACACGCGATCCTGGATGTGGAGCCGGTCGCGGGCCTCGATCTGCGCGATGCCGGGCATGTCGGCGGACGCGACGACCTTGCCGGCGCCGGCCGGTCCGCCCTCGCGCTCCACGTACGGCGCCGCGTAGTACTCGCCCGTGCGGACGAGGGGGCGCGGCGTGCGACCGACGAGCGACAGGCGTCCGGTGGACTGGCCACCGGTGCCCGTCATCCCGCGAGAGAACGTCGTCGGGCCATAGCGCGACGGCTCCGCCGCGCCGGTGACCGTGGCGAGCGTCTCGCCGCCGGCGCCCGGAATTCGCAGGTGCTCGCCGGGGTAGATCCAGTGCGGATCCTCCACGACGTCGGTGTTGAGCCGGTAGATCTCCGGCCAGAGGAACGGGTCCCCGAGGTAAGTGCGGGCCAGGTCCCACAAGGTGTCGCCGGCCTTGACCGTGTGGCTCCGCTCCGCCTGCGGCTGTTGCTGCTGCTGGGCGGCCGCGACGGCCGGCTGCTTCGTCGTGGAATCCTGCGCGCCTAAGACAGTGGGGGCCACGAAGGCCCCCACTGCGAGCGCGGTCCACGCCTTAGAACGGGAGATCGTCATCCTCATCTTCGAGCGCTCCGGGAAAATCTTCGAAGTCTTCACCGCCGCTGCCGGCGGCCCCGCCAGCGGGCGCGCTCTTCGCGCGACCCGCGGCCGGCGCCGCGGTCCGGCTCCGACCAGCGCCGCCCGACCCGCTCGCGGCGCCACGGTCCTCCGAGTCGTAGTCACCCGACGACCCGCCCCTGCCGCCGCCGAGCATGATCAGCTCGCGGACGTTGATCTCGGTGCTGTAACGCGTCTGGCCGTCCTTGTCCTGCCACTGCCGGTACTCGATGCGGCCTTCGACGTAGAGCTTGTCGCCCTTCTTGACGTACTTCTCGACGATGTCGGCCAGCTGCGAGCCCTTCGTGTTCCAGACCACGCAGCGATGCCACTCCGTCTTCTCCTGACGGTTGCCGCTCTGGTCGTTCCACGAGCGACTGGTCGCGAGCGAGAACGTCGCGACGCGGTTCCCACCTGTCGTCGAGCGGACTTCGGGATCGTTCCCGAGGTTGCCGATCAACGTCACTTTGTTCAAGCTCCGGCTCACGTGTCCTCCTGGCGAGTGAGAGTGTGCATCGCCGGGCAAAGTATAGAGGTGGCCGAGGCCTCGTGCAAACGATTCAGCGCGCGTACGACGCTTTCATTGCGCCGCTGCGCGGGACGTGTCGGTGTGCGGTGCTGCGGGCGGTTCTGTCGCGTCGGTCTGGCCGCGCCAACAACCTCAGGAGGAGGCGCCGCGCGCGTGCGGGTCGAGCTCGCGGCGCATGACGAGAGCGTCCTCCACCGGCTTGCGGTAGTAGTTCCGACGCCGCCCGACCTGCTCGAAGCCGCGCGACGCGTAGAGCGCGCGCGCCGCCGCGTTGGAGTCGCGAACCTCGAGATACGCCACCGCCGCCCCACGGTCCCGGGCCGCGGCGAGCGCGTCGTCGAGGAGCCGCGCGCCGATGCCCCGACCACGGACCTCGGGGGCGACGGCGACGTTCGCGACTTCCGCCTCATCGACGACGAGCCACGCGACGACGTAACCGACGACGCGGCCCACATCGGCGCCGCCCGGGAGCGACCCGGCCTCGCCTGTGACCCCGCGCACCGGTGCCGGTGGCGCGGCCGGCGTCGGCGGCGCCTCGGCGACGCGGAAGTGCACCTGCGGATTGCGCAGCAGCGAGGCGAACGACCCGCGCGACCATGGATCCGCGAACGAGGCCCGCTCGATCTCGGCGATCCGGTCGAGGTCGCCCGCGAGCGCGTCGCGGACGGAGATCGCACCCGGCACGTCGCGCGCGGCGCGACCGCTCACGGCGACTCCCTCAAGGCGAATTGCTCACACGCGCGGTAACGGCCGGCCGTGCTGCGCCTCCCACTTCACCTGCGCCTCGGCCAGCCTGCCGTAGTCCGGCTCCCACGTCGCGAGGTCCGCGCGCGCGAGGGCGCCGCCGAGGATCGCGACGCCGCGCGCGTGCGGCTCGTGCGCCCCGTGCGCGCGCGACGGCCCGACGATCGGCGCTCCCTCGAACCGCGCCAGATCGGCGAGCGCCGCCGCGCTCACCAGCCGCGCGTGCCCGCAGACGACACGATCGCCGTCATGCTCCACGACCGACGCGAACCACTCGCCACGCCCGGCGTCGAGCGCGGCCACGTAGCGCCCCGCCGCCAGCGGCGGCTGCGCGCCCGCCACGACCAGCGCCAGCGACGGAACCGCGAGCAGCGTCGCCCCGCTCCCCTCGGCCACGCCCTTCGCGATGGAGGCAGCGATGCGCAGGCTCGTGAAGCTGCCCGGTCCCGCGCCGCAGACCACACGCGCCACCGCGCGCGGCACCGCGCCCGCCTCGCCCAGGGCGGCCACAACCGCCGGCAGCAGCCGCTCCTCGTGCTCGCCGCGCATCGCCACGGTCCGCTCGGCGACGACGCGCGCGCCCCGGAGCACGGCGACGCTGCCGGCGTAGGTGGAGGCGTCGAGCGCGAGCGTCAGCGACTCGTCGTGGCCACGGCCGTCGTCGGTCACGCTCATCCGGCGAGCAGGAGGCGCCGGTCGTCGTCGCCGTCGAGGTGTTCGAGGTCGATGGAGACGTGCGCCGTGGGCAGCCGGCTCCCCGCCCGCTCGGGCCACTCCACGAGCACGAGGGCGTGCGGGTCGGCGACGATGTCGTCCCAGCCGATGTTCGTCAGCTCGTCCTCGCGCTCCAGGCGGTAGAGATCGAGGTGGAACACCCGCGAGCGCGCGGCGTGGTACTCGTGGACGAGCGCGTACGTCGGGCTCGTGATCGGCTCCGTCACGCCGTAGCCGCGGCAGATGGCCTGGACGAGCGTCGTCTTCCCCGCCCCGAGATCGCCCGAGAGCACGACGAGGAGTGGCGGCCGGGCGGCGCGGCCGAACGCCTCGCCCCACGCGATCATCTCGTCGCGCGTGAGCCTGAGGCGACCGCGATCGGCGCGCGGCGGAATCGGTGGATGGTGGAGAGGGTGCACGAGCCGCGCGTGAGAGGTGGTCGAGCCGAACGCCAAGGCTAGCGCTGCGCCCGCAACTCCGCGACCGTGCCGCGGCGCCGCCCCGCCGGCGCGCTCGCGCCGTCGGCCTTCGCCCGCAGCTCGAAGAGCTGATCGCGCAGCCGTGCCGCCGTCTCGAAGTCCAGCGCCTTCGCCGCCTCCTTCATCTCGCCTTCGAGCTGCGCGATGAGCGCCGGCAGATCGGCGACGTCGTAGCCCGCGCCCGCGTGCTCGGAGACGCGGCCAGCCGGCGCCTCCTTCTCGATGCGGGCGTCGGCAACGCGGGTGATGAACTTCACCTGGTCGATGCTCTTCTGCACGCCCTTCGGGACGATGCCGTGGTCCACGTTGTACTGCTGCTGCATCTCGCGGCGCCGTCCCGTCTCCTCCATCGCGCGCTGCATCGAGCCGGTGATCCGGTCGGCGTAGAAGATCGCCCGGCCGTTCACATGGCGCGCCGCGCGCCCCACGGTCTGGATGAGCGAGCGGTCGGAGCGGAGGAAGCCTTCCTGGTCGGCGTCGAGGATCGCGACGAGCGACACCTCCGGCATGTCGAGCCCTTCACGCAGCAGGTTGATCCCGATCAGCACGTCGAACTCGCCGAGGCGGAGCCCGCGGACGATCTCCATGCGCTCGATGGCGTCGATGTCGGAGTGCATGTAGCGCACACGCACGCCCACCTGCTGCAGGTAGTCGGTGAGGTCCTCCGACATGCGCTTCGTCAGCGTCGTGACGAGCACGCGCTCGCCCTTCCGCTCGCGCAGGCGGATCTCGTTCAGGAGGTCGTCCACCTGGCCGCGCACCGGGCGGACCTCGATCTCGGGGTCCACCAGCCCCGTCGGCCGGATGACCTGCTCGACGACGACGCCCTGCGACAGCTCGAGCTCGAGATCGCCGGGCGTCGCGCTGACGTTGATCGCGCGCGGCGTGAGCGCCAGGAACTCGTCGAAGATGAGCGGGCGGTTGTCGAGCGCGCTCGGCAGGCGGAAGCCGTAGTCCACGAGCGTCAGCTTGCGCGCGCGGTCGCCGTTGTACATGCCGCGGATCTGCGGCAGCGTCACGTGCGACTCGTCGATGACGACGAGGAAGTCGTCCGGGAAGTAGTCGAACAGGCATGCCGGCCGCTCTCCGGCCTCTCGGCCGGAGAGGTGCCGCGAGTAGTTCTCGATCCCCGCGCACGTCCCGATCTCGAGCATCATCTCGATGTCGAAGTTGGTGCGCGACTCGAGCCGCTGCGCCTCGAGGAGCTTGTTCTCCTGCCGCAGCACCTGCAGCCGTTCGGCGAGCTCGTCGCGGATCTTCGTGACGGCGCGCTCGAGCGTCGGCCGGTTGGTGATGAAGTGCTTGGCGGGGTAGATCGCCGCGCGCTCGAGGACGGCGATCGTCTCGCCGGTGAGGACGTTGATCTTCGAGACGCGCTCGATCTCGTCGCCCCACATCTCGACGCGGACGCCCTGCTCCTCGTACGCCGGGAAGATCTCGACCGTATCGCCGCGCACGCGAAAGGTGCCGCGCTCGAACGAGACGTCGTTGCGGTTGTACTGGATCCCGACGAGCGCGCGGAGGATGTCGTCGCGGGCGATCCGCTGCCCGCGCTCGAGGTTGACCATCCGCTCGCGGTACTGCACCGGGTCGCCGAGGCCGTAGATCGCCGACACGGTCGAGACGATGACGACGTCGGAGCGCTCCATGAGGCTCGACGTGGCGCGCAGGCGCAGCCGGTCGATGTCCTCGTTGATCGACGCGTCCTTCTCGATGTACGTGTCGCTCGACGGGACGTACGCCTCGGGCTGGTAGTAGTCGTAGTACGAGATGAAGTACTCGACCGCGTTCGTCGGGAAGAAGCTCTTCAGCTCCCCGTACAGCTGCGCCGCGAGCGTCTTGTTGTGCGACAGGACGAGCGTCGGCTTGCCGTAGTGCTTGATGACGTTCGCCATCGTCATCGTCTTCCCCGATCCGGTGACGCCGAGCAGCGTCTGGAACCGGTCGCCGCGCTCGAGCCCCTTCACCAGCTCGGCGATCGCGCGGGGCTGGTCGCCGGCAGGCTGGAAGGGAGCCTGGAGGTCGAATTGGGCGCGGTTGGACATGGACG